>PMKV01000030.1 GCA_003157875.1 Chloroflexota bacterium | reverse complement strand
TTTGACGAGCTTTGCCGAAGCCTGCTGCTTGGTGTCGCCAAAGCCGCTGGCATCGAGGATGTTCGTGCCCATCCCCAGCTTCTTGGCGGTCTCCACGGCGATGGCCAGGGCATCGCCGGTGACCATCTTGATGGTCACACCCATGTGGCGGGCGGTGGCGATGGTCGCCTTGGCCTCATCCCGAGGCGGGTCGAATAGCGGCAGTACGCCGAGGAACTGCCACTTTCCTTTGCCGTCGGCCCGGGCAACGCCGAGAGAACGGAAGCCCCGCGCCGCGAACTCGTTGACTGCTTTGTCCACGGCGGCCTTGACCTTCCCGGCATTCGCCGACATCTCCAGGATGACTTGAGGCGCGCCCTTCGCCACCTGGAACGTCTTGCCGTCCGAGCCTTTGACGGTCGCTTCGGTGCGCTTGTGGACCGGGTCGAAGGGCTGGAAATGGACGACCTTGTATGTCTTCAGGGCCTTGGCGTCTTTGAGGCCGTCGAGCACGGCCATGTCGATCGTGTCCTTGTCTTCCTCGCGCGAAGCCAGGGCGGCGCAGAGGATCACCTCATCGGCGTCGACGCCGCTGACGCCAAAGGGATCGCCCAGGGTCAGCTTGTTCTGCGTCAGGGTCCCGGTCTTGTCCGCGCATAGCACGTCCACGCCGGCCAGCTCTTCAATGGCCGCCAATCGGGTGACGATCGCCTCGCGCTTTGCCAGCAGCCGCGCGCCCACTGCCATCGTCACGGACAACACCGTCGGCATCGCCACCGGGATCGCGGCGACGGTCAAGACCAGGGCGAACTGCAGAGTGTCGAGGATCGGGTTGCCGCGGATGATCGAGACGGTCACGATCAGCGCCACCAGGGCCACCGCCAGGATGATCAGGTAGTCGCCGATCTTGAGCACCGCGCGCTGGAAGTGGCTGACGGTGTGCGCTTCCTGCACCAGCTCCGCCGTCTTGCCGAAATACGTATTGGCGCCGGTCGCATAAACGAGCGCGCTGATCTCGCCCTGTCGGACGATCGAGCCCGAGAACACGGCCTCGCCGGGTTTGCGCGTCGCCGGCAACGACTCGCCCGTCAGAGCGGACTGATCGACCTCGATCGAGTCACCCTCGAGCAGGCGGGCGTCCGCGGGCACGATGTCGCCCAGGCGCAGGCGTATGACGTCGCCCGGCACCAGCTCGCGCGCCGGCGGCGTGACCCATTTGCCGTCCCGCCGCACTCTTGCCTCGACCGCCAGCTTCGCCTTCAGCGCCGCGATGGCGTTGCCGGCCTGGTGTTCTTCCCAGAATCCCACTACAGCGTTGGCCAGAAGCAGGACGAGGATGATGCCGAAGTCCGGCCAGTGCTGGGCCAGCGCTGAGAGGACGACGGCTGCCTCGATCATCCACGGGATCGGACCCCAGAGATAGGTGAGGAACTTGAGGAAAGGGTTGTCCTTCTTCTCCTCGATCTCGTTGGGGCCGTATTGGACCAGGCGCTTCGCAGCTTCGGCCCCGCTGATGCCGTCCGGCGACGACTCCAGCTTCGCCTGGAGCTCCTCCATGGGCATTGATTGGAGGTCGCTCGTCGCCTTGGGCTCGGAACCCGTCTTGGTCCTGGGCTTGTGAGCGCTCGTCTTCATGATGCGTTGGCCTCCGCTAAACCCTCGCGCTAGGCGAGTGGGCGAGCCCTCCGAGTGGCAGGGCCTCCGGCAGGTCGAGGCGAGCCACGCCGATCCTGTCGTCGGCCATGCCGTAATAGACATCGAACCGGTCGGGCATGCCGAGATCGTCGCGCCGGTCAATGCCGGTGGGGAAAACGACGTTGGCAATGGTTCCGCTTTGTTCTTGGGGCAGCTCGGGGGTCAGCACAGCCTGCGTCGACCGAAATCGGATCGTTTGCGGATGCTCTCTCGATAGCACCATCACCCCGGCCGAGTAGCAGAGTTGAGGTCCGTCGTCGTCCGGCCCTTCGACCTCGCTCACGCCGTGATAAACGATGAGCCAGCCGTGGCGGGTCAGGATCGGGGGCGTGCCTCCGCCGATCTTGAGCCGCTCCCAGGGCGACACCGGACTTGCCAGGCGGTGATGGGATGCGAACCGGCCGAAACGACCGAGAGGTTCGCCCGTGGGCGCCCGTTCGCAATACGAAATCCAGATGCTCTCGCGGTTGAGGTCGACGTCGCGGGAGGCGGGGTGAAGGGCGGTCTCCTCGGGACGCGTGCCCGGGAAGAGCGGCCGGTGCAGGATGGCCAGTTCAAGTCGCCCGGATGGATTGGGGATGGCGACCGGGAAGAGACTTGCATCCTTGTCGTCCACGCCGTCGGGGTCACGGCCGTCGTGGTAGTTCGTGAAGTTCACGAGCCCCAGGCGCTGCCAGTGGAATAGGTCCTTGGAGACGGCAAGAGCGATGCGCGGGCCTTCGGGCGAGAACGCCGTGTAGGTCATCACGTAGCTTCCGAGCGGTTCCACGAACGTGACGCGCGGATCCTCGCATCCGCCTCCGCGGTCGGGCCGCAGCTCGAAGTCGGCTTCCGGCTCGAGAGCGATGCCGAGCCGTTCTACGCCTGTAGGGTCACCGGCGCTGTTGAACCGCACTCTTGCGATCCCGATGCGGGAGTAGTTGCCGGCAGCGACAAGCCGCGGGAACAGGTAGAGATTGCCATCCGGCCCGCGCGCGGCGGCCGGATTCAGAACGCCCTCGATCTCGTGGGGATTGCCCGGCTCCGGTTCCATGACCGTTCCCAGGCGCCGCAGCACGAGCGCGCCCGCCCAGCCCGTCACCACGCTATCCATTCGTGCGCGGATCCAGACAGGCGATGACCGCCTCGGTGACCCGCTTGGTCTCGTCGGGATTCTTCACCGGGACCGAGACGACGCCCGCTTCTTCGGCCGGGTAGTCGTTGCCGCCGACGAACAGGGCGTCGCCGATGAAGATCATCTCCTTGAGCGGGATGCCAAGGATGTCTCGCAGCTTCCGAATGCCGTAGGCCTTGTCGATGCCGGGCTTGGTCACATCGATCGAGGTGGCTCCGCCCATTCGGACTGAGAACTCCGGAAGCAGCTTGTCGAGGATCGCCTTGATCTTCTTTCGCTTGGCATAGTCCGGGTCCCACTTGTCCTTCTCGTCGAGGGGCGCCTCCTGCCCCAGCGCCGAGAACGTGATCTGGCTTCCCCGATCTTCGATCTGCTCCCCCCAGAGCCTCTCAGGCTTGAAGCCCGCGTCGGAGACCGCCTTCTGCAGCGAGCTCTCGATCCTGGCCTTTTCGGAGGCGGCGAGGTCCTCCGAGTAGACCTTCTTCCAGTCCGAGTCGTATCGGAAGAACTGGGTACCGCACGTTGGGAGAAGCGACAGATTCGCCAGCCGCTCGTCGTGGGGAAGGTTCGAGAGCAGCTGCTCTTCGAACTGCTTCCAGGCACCGCCCGAAATCACGGCCACTTTGACGATGCCGAGCAGGTCGTGGAGCAGTCCCGCCATTTCGGCGTCGAGGGGGGACTTGCTCGGGGCGAGCGTGCCGTCAAGGTCGTAGACGATGAGTTGCTTCACTGCGGCAGAGCTGCTTCCAGCAAAGTCACCGCGCCGCTCGGCCGAAAGATGCAGGCTCCGACCGTCGCCGGGAGCAGCAAGACGTCGCCCTTTCCGACGGCGTAGGTCTCGCCACCGTGCTCGAGTCGCCCGGTTCCTTCTATGCAGACCAGGACGCGCGGTGTGCCCGCGGCGCCGACGGCAAAGGGCGAGTGACCCCGCAGGCGCCACAGCCGGAAGTAATCACACTCGAAGAGGCGCTCGCGCTCGACCGGCGTTGTTTCCTCCACCACCGGCGCGACCGGGGCGACCGCACCCTGCGACACGTCGATGGCGCTCAGGGCCTGATCCACCTGAAGCTCCCGGTGCCGGCCGGTCTTTGGGTCGACGTGGCCCCAGTCGTCGAGGCGGAACGTCACGTCGCTGTTCTCCTGGATCTCGAACACCACGACGTCGCCGAGGGAATGGACTGTTCCGGCAGGCACCAGGACTCCGTCGCCTTGCTTGGGAACGAACGAAGCGACGTTGTCCGCCACCACTCCGCTGGCCACCGCCCGCCGGAGATCGTCGATTGTGGTGCCCGGCTTCAGGCCGGCATAGATGCGACTCTTCGCCCCTGCTTCGAGCACGACCCACGCTTCGGTCTTGCCGGTCTCGCCGGCCGGCAGCAAGTCCTTGCGATCATCCGCGGGATGCACCTGGAGCGATAGCAGCTCGTGCACGTCGAGGAACTTGAGCAGCAGCGGGAAGCGGGGATATCGCCCGGCAAGTCTCCCGAGCATCTGCTCCGGATAAAGCTCCAGCAGTTCACCGAGGGTTCGTCCTTCGAGCGGTCCATCGGCAACTCGGCTGGCATGGTCAGCGCGGTCGCTCAGGACCCACGCCTCGCCGATCGGGCCGTCGCCCGGCAGCGGCGCGGCCAGCAGGTCGGCCAACCGCCGGCCGCCCCAGAGCCGGTACTGGTAGATTGGCTCGAATCGCAGCGGGTACAGAGACGTCCGCGTCGTGTCGCACGACTCCGCTGTCATGCTCGCGCGTTCTCCATGGCCGCTGTGTACTCCCCCCGGCGCGCAGCCCGATTGCAGTCGGCTCGATGGAACAGGGCTTGCTGCGCGGCGAGGACATTGGCTGCCTCGCCTCGCCAGATCTCCA
>PMKV01000127.1 GCA_003157875.1 Chloroflexota bacterium | reverse complement strand
CCTTATCAAGCTCAACCAGATCGGGACGCTGACCGAAACGATCGAAGCCGTCGACATGGCTCAGAAGGTCGGCTGGAATGCTTTCATCAGCCATCGATCGGGTGAGACCGAGGACACGACGATCGCCGATTTCGTCGTCGCCATGGGCACAGGTCAGATCAAGACCGGCGCCCCGTCGCGCTCCGAACGAGTGGCCAAATACAACCGCCTGCTCCGAATTGAAGAGGAGCTGGGTGCAGGCGCCCTCTTCGCGGGCGGCGCTCGATGGACAGGCCGGCGGTAGGCCAATCGACCTCGAACAGGCCGGACCCATGAGCGAGCCGACCCGGATCTGTCCGTCTTGTTACGGGTTCAACCGTTGGTCTGCCGACCGCTGCCAGGCGTGCGGCGCGACGCTCGAGAACGACGACGATCTCGACAGCCGGCTGATCTGGGCGCTCGGCCACCCGGACACCGCCACGGCAATGCGCGCTGCCGACGCGCTCGCCGCTCGACAAACGAAAGAGGCCATCGGGCCGCTCGCGGACCTTTTGGATCGAGTCGACGATCCCTATCGATCGGCCGCGGCAGCCCGCGCACTCGTCGCCTTTGCGGGTGACCCGGAGGCCGACGCCGCGCTAGATCGAGCTGCGGCCCATCCCTCCGTCGTGGTCCGGTCCGCACTCCGGCGAGATGGCGGCGATCAGCCGGAGCAGGGACTGCCGTGAGTCTCAACGAGAGCCAGCAAAGAGCCGTGGCCGTGGCGGTGCGACAGCTCGAGGAGCGGCTGGGCCGCATCGAGGACATCATCGAGCGCGACGAATCCGGCGCCCTCTTTCACCGCTCTCGACCGAATTGGTCCCGCGACGAGACCGAGCGTGTCGGCGCAATCCTGGCCGAATTGCGCGCCACGATCGCGTCAGTCGCCGAGGCGCACGAGCTTCCCGCCGAAGAACGTGATCCGGGCCGGGAGATCGCCGGATTGCTGAGGGTCTCCTGGGAGAGCCTGGCCGAAGTGGACAGCCGTCGGCTTCGGTCCTACGGTCGAGTGGATCCCGGTCTTCGCGTCACGCTGGATCCCGCGCTCGAAAGAATGATGGCGCTTGTCTCGGCGATGGAGGAGATAGCCGTCGGAGTCGGCGCGGAGGACGACGCTCCGCCTGAGGTCGGCTGCCCTTGAGATCAGGCTCAGCGTCGGCCTGTCCGCAGGACGGTCGCCAGCCGTGCTCTGGCGCCGGCCGACAGATCTGTCGTTTCGAGCTGCCGTACCACCTCGGCTATGTCGTATTTCCGTCGCACGAGGGACACGTCGCCATCCTCCCAGACGGCATAGCTCGCCTGTGGGATGCCGTCGCGTGGCTGGCCCACGCTCCCCGGATTCACGACGGTCTTGGCCCCGAACTGGAGCGCGAACGGCAAATGAGTGTGGCCAACCAGAAGCCACTCGGCGTCCGTGAGGGAGAGTTCGGTCGACCAGTGCTCGGACGCCTCAGGGAAGAGGTACGGGTGGAGTGGATCCGCTGGCGTCGCATGCACAGCGAGGAAGGCTGCCCCGCCAAATGAAAAACTTGCCGTGAGTGGCAACGCCGCCAAATAGCCAATGTCCGCCTGGGATAGCCGGGAGCGAGTCCAAGAGGCAGTCTCCTCCGCGACCCAGGCAAGTGATCCCCCGGCGAAGGTGGGGCCGTTCGAGGCAACCGCGTCATCGTGGTTCCCGCGCACGGCATAGGTGGCATATTCGCGCACCCACTTGATGGTGGCTTCCGGATCGGGTCCGTAGTCAACCAGATCGCCCAGCACCACCACCGCGTCGGCCTCCTGGGAAACCTGTTCCAGCGCCGCCGCGTTGGCGTGAAGGTCGCTTACGATCAGCAGTCGCATACCGGGCACCCCGCTGATGGGCGGGCCGTGGGCGGAGTCAGATCCCCGCCCCCAGCTCTCCGTGTCTAGGCGACGGCTTCCTCATCGTCAGCCGCGTCTGCTTCCGCGGTCGCTTGCGCCGAGGCGGGCGCCCATCGCTGGCCGCCGCTGTCGCTGACACCGAAGCCGCTGAAACCGTGGGGCAGACCGTCGGCGTCGGCGCCAGCGATTCGTGACGGGCGAGCGACTTCGCCCTGGCCCTCGCCAACCCACTGACTCAGGTTCCACTTCGCCGTCGGCGTCTCCGCCTCGATGATCGTGGTCCTGGTCCCCTGGTTGTCGCCGGCCCACTGGTGGCGATTCCATCCGAGGTGTGTCATGAGATTCCTCTCTCTGTTCCTTGGCCACTTGGCGCGCGCCGCGCCGCCTGGTTGTCGTCCGAACTCCCGAGCGTCATTCGGCGCGGGGCTGAAACCAAGGAGAGGTCTCCGGGGGTACAAAAAAGGCTCCTGGAGACATCTCCAGAAGCCATCACCCGCTTGAACGGGATTACGCGAGCTTCATCGCGTGTCTGCAACACTACACCATTGTGGCCGAAGCGCATAGGGAGTTAGCCGCACATGCCGCGTTCGCTCGCGCGCCTCGCCACTTATCGTTTGACGACTAGCGCCGCCGGGTCCTACGCTTGGCGGCAACGGCGATGGCGTCCGCCGAGACGTGCAGCATGATGCGTCTGAACCGCCCGCAAGGGCTAATGGCTCCTAGGTCACCCGAGACCTGGGAGCTTTTTTGTAGCCTGCATACGGAGGCGGTGTGGACAACGTCTACCTTATGGCTGCTGGCTGGATGGCCATCGCCCTGGCGGCCAGCCTCGTGTCGATCCGGCTCGGTGTGTCGGTTGCGCTGATCGAGATCGGCTTCGGCGTTATCGCGGGCAACTTCGGTGGTCTCCACACGTCGCCCTGGATCGACTTCCTCGCGACATTCGGTTCGGGACTGCTGACCTTCCTCGCGGGCGCCGAGATCGACCCGGAGTCGCTGCGTCGGCACCTCAAGATGAGCCTGACCATTGGCGTGGTCTCCTTCGTCGTCCCGTTCGTCTGCGCCTTTGCGTTCGCCTACTACGTCGCAGGCTGGGACCTCCATGCCGCAGAGATCGCCGGCATCGCGCTGTCGACTACCTCGGTTGCCGTGGTCTACGCGGTCATGGTCGAGTCCGGGCTTGCGGAAGTGGAACTGGGCAAGACGATCCTGGCGGCTTGCTTCGTCACCGACCTCGGGACCGTGCTCGCCTTGGGCGTACTCTTCGCGAGCTTCAGCCCGCTCCTCTTGCTGTTCATGGCGGTCACGGCCGTCTCCCTTTTCTTCTTACCGCGCTGGCTCCGTTGGCTGGTCGGGACGGTCCCCAACCGAGTCTCCGAGCCCGAGATCAAGTTCATCTTCCTTGTGCTTTTCCTGCTCGGAGGGTTGGCGACCCAAGCCGGAAGCGAGGCGGTCCTGCCTGCCTATCTCGTTGGCCTGGCCGTCGCCGGCGTCTTCGTGCGTGACCGAGTCCTTGTCAACCGGATGAGGGCGATCGCGTTCTCACTCCTGACGCCCTTCTATTTCATCAAAGCCGGGTTGTATGTCTCGCTCCCGGCCGTTGCCGCGGGGGCCGCTCTCATCGCGGCGTTCCTTGGCGTGAAGCTCGCTGCGAAGGGGATCGGGGTCTGGCCAACGGCCAAGGCCTTCGGCATGCCTGTCCGCGAGGCCAACTACACGACGCTTCTTATGGCGACCGGGCTCACTTTCGGCACAATCTCGGCCCTATATGGGCTCACCAATCACATCATCGACCAGGCCGCCTACACGATCCTGGTGACGACCGTCATCCTCAGCGCGGTAGTGCCGACGCTGATCGCTACGACGTTCTTTGCCCCGCGCACCCGTTCGGAACTCGAGGCCGAAGAGGTCGATGCGACCGAGGAGATCGACGCCGGGCCGGTTATCCACCGCACTCCGCACCCCGCGCCGGAGGCCGAATGACCTACCTGGCGATTTCGATAGGCGCGGTTCTCGGAGCCAATACCCGATTCCTGATCGGCGGTTGGATCAGCGAACGCCTCGGATCCGCCTTTCCCTTTTCGACTTTCTTCATCAACGTGAGTGGTTCGCTCGTCATCGGGATCGTGCTCGGGCTGGCGTCTGACCGGATCATGCCTTGGTGGTGGAGGCCCGGCATCGCGGTGGGCTTCCTGGGTTCCTACACCACGTTCTCGACTTTCAGCTACGAGACGCTCAATCTCATCAGCGAGGGCAGTTATGTGCCCGCCCTGGCCAACATGGGCGGAAGCATCGCCGCCGCCCTGCTGGGTGTATTCGCAGGAGTTGCGATCGCTAGGCTCATCTAGGGAGGTCGGGTCGATGCAGCAATACAGCCGCGGAACAAGGGTCCAGATCTTTTGCGGCGAGACTGATCAGGTCAACCACCGACCCCTGTACCAGGCCATCCTCGAGTACCTCCGCAAAGAAGGGGCGGCAGGGGCGACGGTGACGCGCGGGATTGCCGGATTCGGGAGAGCGAGCCTGATCCAGACGGCGGCAATCCTTCGTCTCTCGATGGACCTGCCGGTTGTAATCACCTGGGTCGACGCCCCCGAACGAGTCGAGCGGCTACTGCCGGGTGTCCAGCGACTCGCCGCCAGCGGCGTGATCACAGTGGACGAGGTCGGCATCGCCTCGTACGGCGAACGCGCGGTCGGCAAAATGCGTTTCGATCTGCAAGTCCGTGATGTGATGACACACGACGTTCAGTCGATAAGAGCCGACGCACCAACTCGCGCGGCGGTCGAGGCTCTGATTGGGCAGGCTTTCCGAGCTCTGCCTGTGGTCGATGACGTCGGGCATCTCGTCGGCCTCGTAAGCAACGGCAATCTCGTGGAGAGAGGCGGACTCGAAGCCCGCGTCGAGCTGCTCAACGTCATGGGTGAGAGAGACCGCGAGCAGTACCTCAAGCGCCTGCCGGATCGCCCGGTGTCGGCGGTGATGACGGCGAACCCTGTGACCGCGGCACCCACGGCCACCCTTGCGGACGTGACGCGCTTGCTCAGCGAGCGGCATCAGAAACGTCTTCCGGTTGTCGAGCCGGACGGCCACCTCGTCGGCATCATTTCGCGAGCCGACGTGCTCCGGGCCGTGGCCGAGGCATTCCCCGGCCACGAGCGAGCGACCGCGGCGCCTTTGCCGTCGATCCGCGCGGCCCGCGATGTCATGCGGACCGATGCGCCTGTCGTTTCCGTCGGAGCGGAGTTGCCGCAGGTCGTCGATGCCGTCTGCTCCACTCGGCTAAACCGGGCGATCGTCGTGGATGAGGGGAAACGCGTCGTCGGTGTCCTGAGCGACGCAGCCGTTCTGCAAGCGTTGGGATCCGCTGGGGGCGGCGTGGTGGGCGCTCTGATGCGCGGCGTCGGGATCTCCAATGCTCCCAAGGTCGCGGCGCATGACCTCATGGTCACGCCCACTTATGCGGTTGGGCCCAACGCGCCGCTCTCCGAAGTGGCGCGGGTGATGACCCAGCACCATCGCAAGATCGTGCCCGTCGTCGATGCCGCGGAGCGCCTTCTCGGCATCATCGACCGCGCGGACCTGCTCAATGCGACCCACGGGGCGCTGCTCGAACTGGCGTCGGTAGGGGTTGTCGACGAGGACGAGTGAGATGACTCGCCGCGAAACCGAGCGGAAACTCGCCGCCGAGCTCGAGGCGCACGACAACGTAGACATCGCCCTCTCCGAGGAACTCTTCAAGGGCGGCTGCCCGCTCTGCCGCCATCGAGTCGTCCAGGGCGGGCGCTTCCTCCGATCTCTGGTGTACGAGGGCGTCAACGACGTTGGCTTCCGCAAGGTCCTCGAACGCTCGCGCGGCTTCTGCGAGCGGCACACAGTGGCGCTCTACGAAGCGGATCGCGATGAGATGGGTGGCGCCCTCGGCGCGGCGATCCTCCTCGAGTCCGTGCTTCGCCACCGACTTGCAGAACTCGCCAGCGCGGGCGTTGAGTTGAACCGAATCAATCGGCAGCGTCTTGATCTAGCAGCGGTCGCGGCCGATTGCCCGGTTTGCGCCGCCGAGGATGACGGCGTCAAGCAAGCTATCGAGCGGCTTCTGCTTCGTCTGGACAATGACCGCTGGCGCGAGGCGCTCGCGAACTCGACCCTCTGTCTCGCCGACACGGTTCGCCTGGCGCGGGCGGCGGCGATCGACGAGAAGCGTCTGGCAAGTGTCCAGCCGGTCCTGGAACGACAGCTCGCGAGGTTGAGCAAGCTTCGAGAGGCCCTGGAAGCCTTCGCCCACGACAGCACATACGACCGCCAGCATCATCTGACCCGCGAGCAGCACGTATCAGCCGCCCAGGCGACCGAAGTCCTCGGCGGGCGCGAGGGCTGGGAGTGGCGCCACGGCCGCGACAAGGTGGCCGAAAGCGACGGCGAGCCGTCCGA
>PMKV01000060.1 GCA_003157875.1 Chloroflexota bacterium | reverse complement strand
GGCGACTGGCAGCTCCTGCCCTGGATCCTCGGCCGGGCCCGCGACGCAAGGGGCCGGCGGAGGCGGGATTCGATGCCCGCCATCGCCCGCTGGAAGATGGTCGACAACCTTCGCCGAACCTTGTCGGCTCCTCTCATGCTGGCCACGTTGGTGGCGGCTTGGACCCTCCCTCTGATTTCGGCCGGCATCTGGACTACGTTGGTACTGGTGGCGGCGATCGTCCCCGAGACGCTACCAGTCCTGGCGGGACTGCGACCGCAACGGCAGGGCATCTCCAAGCGCAGCCACCTGCGGGCCGTGGGCGGCGACATCGCCCTCGCGCTGGCCCACGTCTGCCTGGGATTCACGTTCCTTGCGTATCAGGCCTGGCTGATGGTCGACGCGATCCTGCGAACGCTGGTCCGGCTGTATGCCACCCGGCGGAACCTCCTCGAGTGGACGACGGCCGCGCAGGCCAAGGCCCGTCCCGACCTCGACCTCGCGGGTTTCTACCGGCAGATGGCGGGCGCCGTGGTCCTCGCGGTCGGGGCCGCGGTCCTCGTCCTGGCGTTGAAGCCGAGCGCAGGCCTGGTCGCCGCACCGTTCATAGGCCTGTGGCTGCTCTCGCCACTCATCGCCCGATTGGTCAGCCTGCCACCGCCCGAATCGGCCGAAGAACAGCTATCGCCGGCCGACATCGGGGCGCTCCGCCTGACCGCCCGCCGGACGTGGCGGTTCTTCGAGGCATTCGTCGGTCCGGAAGACCATGGGCTGCCGCCTGACAACTTCCAGGACGACCCCACGCCGGTCGTCGCCCATCGCACCTCGCCGACGAACATCGGGATGTACCTGCTGGCGACCGTGACAGCTCGCGACTTCGGTTGGATCGGCACGCTCGAGATGGTGGAGCGCCTCGAGACGACGCTCGCGACCATCGGCAAGCTGGAGCGGTTCCGCGGGCACCTCTACAACTGGTACGACACGCGCGACCTGCGCCGACTCGATCCGGCGTACGTGTCGTCGGTCGACAGTGGTAATCTCGCCGGCCACCTGCTTGCGCTCTCGAATGCCTGCCGCCTGATGATCGACCAGCCGCTACCGGTCGAGGCTGCACTCGCCGGCATCGGTGACGGAATCGCGCTGACCCGCAAGGCTGCAGGCGCCATCGGCGACGACCGGAGAAGTCAGACGCTCACCCGGCGGCACCTCGACGACGCTCTCGAGCTGCCCACGGACGCCAGTGCCGCCGCGCCGACGAGTCCCGAGGCCTGGGCAGGGCGTCTGGCTCAGCTGTCTGTGTACTCGCAGACGCTGTCGGACATTGCGGCGGCCCTCACCGCTGAACGCGGGGAGGCTCCGGACGGCGATCTGGTGACGTGGGCCGAGGCGGCCCGCCTGGCCGTGAGCAGCCATGCGCTCGACCTCTCCCTGCTCGGGCCACCTCCCTATACGACGGCCTTCCCCACGATCGCGGAGATGGCTGATCTACGGATCGGCCAGACCGTCAACGGACCACCGGTTGCGGCGATGCTCGTTCGACGACTCGCGGCCATCGCCGACGGAGCCCAGAAGCTCTTCCGGGAGATGGACTTCAGCTTCTTGTTCGATCCGACCCGCAAACTCTTCTCGATCGGGTTTCGGGTCCGGGACGGGGCGCTCGATTCGAGCTACTACGACCTCCTCGCCTCCGAGGCTCGCCTCACCAGCTTCCTCGCGATCGCCAAGGGCGACGTCGCCCCGGACCACTGGTTCCGGCTCGGCCGCCCTCTGACGCCCGTCGGCAACGGTTCGGCCCTGATCTCGTGGTCCGGGTCCATGTTCGAGTACCTGATGCCCGCTTTGGTGATGCGCGCTCCTGCTCTCAGCCTGATCAACCAGACCTACCGCCTGGTCGTGGCCCGCCAGATGGGCTACGCCGCCGGCCTCGGTGTGCCCTGGGGCATCTCCGAATCGGCGTTCAATGCGCGCGACCTCGACCAGACCTACCAGTACGCGAGCTTCGGCGTGCCCGGCCTCGGCCTGAAGCGGGGCCTGAGCGAGGATATCGTCGTGGCCCCCTACGCAACCGCCCTCGCGGCAATGGTCCGGCCCGAGGCCGCGGTCAGGAACTTCGCCCGGTTGAGTAGTGCCGGGGCAAGCGGGCGATACGGCTTTCGGGAGGCGCTCGACTATACAGCGCGCCGCCTGCCCGAAGGGGCCTCGGTCGCGATCGTCGGTAGCTACATGGCCCACCATCAGGGGATGGCGCTGGTCGCCCTCGGCAACGTTATAAACAACCGGGCCATGATCGAGCGCTTCCACGCGGACCCGATCGTCGAGGCGACGGAGCTGCTGCTCCAGGAGCGGATGCCGCGCGACGTGCTCGTCGCCAGACCACGCGCCGAAGAGGTCAGGAGCGCCGCCGAGGTGCGCGATCTCGTGCCGCCGGTCCTGCGTCGGTTCACCTCGCCTCACGACGCGATGCCGCGGACGCACGTTCTGTCGAACGGGCGCTACGCGGTCATGGTGACGGCCGCGGGATCCGGCTACAGCCGCTGGGGGGACGTGGCGGTGACTCGCTGGCGCGAGGACGCGACTCGTGATTCGTGGGGCAGCTATCTCTTCCTGCGCGACATCGACACGGGCGCGATCTGGTCGGCGGGTTACCAGCCCAGCGGCATGGAAGCCGACAGCTACGAGGTCACGTACTCGGAGGATCACGCCGATTTCTCCCGGCGCGATGGCTCGATCGAGACCGGCCTGACCATCGTCGTGTCGGCCGAGCACGACGCCGAGATCCGGCGCGTGTCGCTGACGAATCTCGGCTCACGCCCTCGCCATATCGAGCTGACGTCATACGCGGAGATCGCTCTCGCGCCCCAGGCGGCCGATGCCGCTCACCCGGCATTCCAGAACCTGTTCGTCCAAACCGAGTTCGTCTCCGATATCGGTGCCCTTGTGGCGACCCGCCGGCCTAGATCCCGGGACGAGAAGCAGATCTGGGCCGCCCATGTCGCAGCGGTTGAGGATGAGGCCGTCGGAGTCATCCAGTACGAAACGGATCGCTCCCGCTTCCTCGGGCGGGGTCGGTCGGTCCGCTCGCCGGTCTCGGTGATCGATGGGCGTCCACTCTCGAACACCGTCGGCGCCGTATTGGATCCTATCTTCAGCCTGCGGTGCCGGGTCACACTGGCCCCCGGCACGACTGCCCACGCCATCTTCTCCACGGTCGTCGCCGAGTCACGCGAAGACGTCCTGGACCTCGCCGACAAATACCGCGAGTCGGCAACCTTCGAACGGGCGGCGACTCTGGCCTGGACGCAGGCCCAGGTCCAGCTCCTTCACCTTGGGATCGAGGCCGACGAGGCCCTCCTCTTCCAGAGACTGGCCAACCGAATCATCTACTCAGACCCGTCGCTCCGCCCGGCGGCGAGCTTGCTGGCCAGCAACCAGCTGGGGGCACCCGGGCTGTGGGCTCACGGCATCTCGGGCGATCTGCCCATCGTGGTGGTTCGGATCGATGAAGTCGAGGATCTAGACATCGTCCGACAGCTCCTCCGCGCTCACGAGTACTGGCGCCTCAAGCTGCTGGACGTCGACCTCGTGATACTCAACGAACATGGCGTGACCTACGCCCAGACCCTCCAGGAGTCGCTCGAGGCCCTCGTTCGGATGAGCCAGTCCAGCCTCGCCGCCGGGCGGAGCCTGGTCCCCGAAGGCCATCCGGGCCACGGCGGGGTGTACATCCTGCGCGGCGACCGCCTCTCCACCCAGGATCACACTCTCCTCCTGGCGGCCGCCCGGGCCGTGCTGCTGAGCCGCCGGGGCAGTCTCGCCGATCAGGTCATCCGCCTGGAGCATGCCCCCGAGAAGCTCGCCCCTCCCCCATCGACACGCGTATCCGGGCAGACCAAAAGCAAGCCGACCACCCCGCGTCCGGAGCTTGAGTTCTTCAATGGGCTCGGTGGCTTCGCTCAGGGTGGCCGCGAGTACGTCACGATCCTTGGTCCGGGTCAATCAACGCCGGCGCCGTGGTTGAACGTGATCGCCAACGCCTCGTTCGGATTCCAGGTCTCCGAGTCCGGGTCGGGCTACACCTGGTCGGGGAACAGCCGCGAGAACCAGCTGACGCCCTGGTCCAACGATCCCGTCAGCGACCCCGTAAGCGAGGCGATCTACCTCCGAGATGACGACAGTGGCGACCTGTGGGGGCCGACGGCACAGCCGATCCGCCTCGAGGAATCTACGTACGTCGCCCGTCACGGTGCCGGATACAGCCGGTTCGAGCATGCGCACGACGGAATCCAAACCAACCTCGTCCAGTTCGTCCCGCTCGACGAAGCGCTGAAGGTCTCGGTACTGACCATCGAGAACGCATCCGGACGCTCCAGACGCCTCTCCGTGACCGCCTACGCCGAGTGGGCGCTGGGCACCTCGCGGGGGGACAGCGGCCCCCGAATCGTCACGGCATTAGAGCCGGAGACGAAGGCCCTCCTCGTACGAAACCCGTGGAATACGGAATTCGGCGGCCGGGTCGCCTTCCTCGACCTCGGTGGGCGGCAGACGACGTGGACGGCTGATCGGACCGAATTCCTCGGCCGCAACGGGGCCCCGGACCGGCCGGCCGGGCTGGATCGCGGGTACCGGCTTGGGGGTGCCGCCGGCGCGGGCATGGACCCTTGCGCCGCGCTGCAGACCAGCTTCGAGCTGGCCAGTGGAGAGCGGACCCAGGTGCTGGTACTCCTCGGCGATGCGGCCGGAGCCACCGCGGCGGCCGACCTGATCCGGCGCGGGCGAACGGCCGATCACGAGGCCACGTTGCGTGGCGTCGCGAGCTTCTGGGAAGACACCCAGAGCACAGTTCAGGTGCGGACACCCGACCGCTCGATGGACATCCTGCTCAACCGCTGGCTCATCTACCAGACTCTCTCGTGCCGCCTGTGGGCAAGGACGGCGTTCTACCAGGCCGGCGGCGCCTACGGGTTCCGCGACCAGCTCCAGGACGTCATCGCCCTGACCACCTCACGGCCCGCACTCGCCCGGGAACACATCCTGCGAGCCGCGGAACACCAGTTCGTCGAGGGAGATGCGCAGCACTGGTGGCATCCGCCGTCCGGTCGGGGCGTCCGGACCCGGATCTCGGACGATCGCCTGTGGCTGCCCTATGCGGTCGATCGCTACCTCTCAGTCACCGGCGACACGGCAGTACTCGACGAGATCGTCCCGTATCTCGCGGGACCGGCTCTCCGGTCGGACCAGATGGACGCCTACTTCCTGCCGGAGCGGTCCTCGGAGTCGGCTTCGCTGTTCGACCACTGCGTGGCGGCTCTGGACCGGAGCCTTGCGCTCGGCGCCCACGGTCTGCCCCTCATTGGGACCGGCGACTGGAACGACGGCATGAACCGGGTGGGCAATGAGGGACGGGGCGAGAGCGTCTGGCTGGGCTGGTTCCTTTACACCGTCCTGGCCGCCTTCGCGCCGATAGCAGAGGCCCGCGGTCAGAATCCTCGAGCGGAGCGCTGGCGAGCCCACATGAAGTCGCTCCGGGGGGCCCTCGAACGCGCCGGCTGGGACGGCGACTGGTATCGCCGAGCCTACTTCGACGATGGCACGCCGCTGGGTTCCGCCAGCAACGTCGAGTGCCGTATCGACTCGATCGCCCAGTCGTGGAGCGTCCTGTCGGGCGCCGCCAATCCCATTCACGCCGAGCGGGCGATGGCCGCGGTGGAGGAGTATCTCGTTCGACGCGGGGACGGCCTCGTCCTGCTGTTCACCCCGCCGTTCGACCATTCAGCGGTCGATCCGGGCTACGTGAAGGGCTATCTGCCGGGCATCCGGGAGAACGGTGGCCAATACACTCACGGAGCCATCTGGTCGGCCATCGCCTTCGCCGCTCTTGGCAACGGCGACAAGGCCGGCGAGCTCTTCTCCATCCTGAATCCCATCAACCACGCCAGCACTCGGGCCGGGGTCCAGCGCTACAAGGTGGAACCCTACGTGATGGCAGCCGACGTCTACGCGGAACCGCCGCATGTCGGCCGCGGCGGTTGGACCTGGTACACGGCTTCGGCGGGCTGGATGTACCAGGCCGGCCTGGAGTGGATCCTTGGATTCCGCTTGCGCGGAACGACGCTGTTGATCGACCCCTGCATCCCCCGCGCCTGGCCACGCTACGAGATCAGCTTCCACTATCACTCTGCCACATACGAGATCGTCGTGGATAACCCACAGGGGATCAGTCGTGGGGTGGGGTCGGCGGAACTCGACGGACAGGCACTGCCGAACGGCGGCGCCACTATCCCGCTCGCCGACGACGGTGCCACCCATCAGGTCCGGGTGGTTCTCGGCCAGGTGTCATAGGGATCCGTGGCCTTGGCGATGGACCGCCAAAGGGGAGCGGCGGGCGCCTACAGAAGCTCGCCGACCGGCGCGAGTTCGAACCTGGCGACCGCCTCGCCGACTCGTTCGCCGCGCGGATCCAGGGCGACCGGTCGGGCGTAGCGGGCCAGGGCACGCAGGGCGGCGGGGTCGAGCGCACCGACCTGCCGAAGCGTCTCCACCGACGCGGCCGAGGCAGCTCGATCAAAGCCGCCGCCGTCCTCGATTTTGATGGCCACCCCGGAGGCGCCGGGCCGGCCTTCTCCCGGCAGCAGAGCGAAGCCGCGCAGGCCTTCAGCCCCGCCCTTGGCCACGATCCGACCGGGTGCGGCCTTCATGACCGATGTGTCGAGCCTGTCCCGGCTGCCGGCGACCATCTCGGGATTGGCCAGCATCGCGTCGCGGATGCGACACAGCGCGTCGGCAAGCGACGAGCGGCTATCGCGATGGGGAATCGCCGTAGGGTCCGCCAGCATGGCGAAGGCTCGCGCGACCTCGACCAGAGGGAAGGCGTAGGTGGGCACTCCGCAGGCATCGGTCGAGACCCGGAGCAGCTCGGGCGAGGTGGAGAAGACGCGAGCCACCGTCGCCTCATAGAGCAGCTGGACGGGATGGTCGGGCCGCCAGTACTCCTCGAACGGCCATTCCTTGATCCGGCACAGCAGGAGCAGGGAGGCATGCTGGCCGGAGCACATGTGGCGCACCGACCCCGGTCTTTCGCCGTCGCGAGACAGGCGAGCCGCGGTCAGCGCGTCGAGCGGCGCGCCCTCCGATCC
Organism: Chloroflexota bacterium; assembly: GCA_003157875.1. GTDB lineage: Bacteria > Chloroflexota > Limnocylindria > Limnocylindrales > CSP1-4 > Fen-1039. The sequence goes on along the minus strand of PMKV01000060.1, from coordinate 13,519 downwards.
GCAGCCCAGAAACTGCTGCGAGACGCCGGCCCGGCGGAAGACCGCCTGCAGCGTTCGAACGTGGAGGTCCTCGCCGGAATGCGAACCCGCCATGATCGCCAGCTCGGCGTCCGATAGGCCGAACTCCTCCACTCCACCGGCCTCGACAAGGGCAACGAGCCCGAACGGTTTGACGGCAGATCGGAGGTTGACGAGGGTCTCGGGATCGCCAAGGACGCGCTGCACCGTGCCGTCGATCCCAACCTCGACGATCGATCCGCGATGGCGACTCTCGACGACGTCGCCCCTCATCTGATGAACCAGGACCGGCGGCGTCCGTGGCGGCTCGGGTGCCCGGGCCGGCGCCTTTGGACCCCGCACATTCTTGACGCCGGCCGATCGACCCGGGAGCCTCGCCTGCGTCGGCGGAACCGGATCCGCGGACGGAAGGACTGCCGGCGGCGCCACGGACTCGGGGGCGGCCCCCTTGGAGGCGGCCGGCTTGGAGGCCCGCGCCGACCTGGCACGCCCTGCGACCGGGTCCGATCCTGAGCGCGACGGCGGCATCATCCCTCCTGCAGGCGGGTCTGGCTGGGGCGGTCGTGCGATCGTCGACCCGCCCGGCGAAGTTCCCCGAGCATACTCCGGAGGGCCTTGAGACGGCGCGGAGGGCGAGCCGCTCGCGTTCAGGACGCCGGTTCGGCCGCCTCGCCCGGTGCGGTGGCATCGCCGGGTGCGGTATCGCCGGGTGCGGCCTCGCCAGGTGCGCCGGCAGCTGCCGCAGTGGTGACCTCCGACGCCTTGGTCGCGGCCTCCTCCGCCGCCGCATGGGCCGCCCGACGGGCGGCGCCACGAGACGCCATCGCGGCCCGGACACGACTGACCCCCGCCAGAACCTCCGGCCCGACCAACGCCGCGGCGGCGACGAGCAGCAGGATCAGCTGCTCCGCAGTGAATGGACCCAGGACGCGGGCATCGCGCCAGGTGAAGGCGACCGCGAACCTGGCCAGGGCCCATAGGCTCACCGCGGTCAGGTAGCGACGGCGGCCGGTGAGGAGGCGCCATTCGCGCCGTGGCGCCAGGCCGGGACGGGCAAGACGCCACCGCCGCCGAACTCGGAGTCTCAGAAGGAACGGCACCACGAGCAACGATGCCGCGACAGCCAGAACGAGGCCGCCTTCTATAGCCTGCGACGGGACTGCGGCGAAGTCGGGGTTCGTGCTGCCCCAGAGGCCCGGCCCGACGTAGCTGGTGGCCCACGACGCGTCGGAGTAGCTGCCCTGCCCGGCCCCACCCAGAATCGTGGCCAGCTTGCCCAGCCCCAGGCCCAGCAAGACCGGGACCGCCGCCACGCCGAGCCAGCGGTCGATCGGAGCGGCCAGGAGCCTGGCCACCGCGATCGCCGTCACCGTACCCAGGACCACCGCCAGCGTCAGGTCGTAGCCACCCTGCCCGGGGTCGGCGATCGTCGGCAGATCGAGCTTGTAGTAGTCGAGGTGGATCAAGGCGTAGCCCAACCGGCCGCCGATCACCGCTCCCGGAACGGCACCGAAGGCGATGAGGATCAGGTCGTCGCGGCGTAGCTTCGGAGCGGCCGGCTCCTCGCTGCCATCCTCGGCGGCCGTCGCCGAATTGACCCTCCCCGAGCTCAAGGCAGCGAGGAGGAGGACGGCGAGAATCACCCCGGCGACGGCGAGCGTCTCCAGGCGAATCGACAGGCCGAAGATCGACGTGGAGGGATCGAAGTCCAGGCGGATGACGTTGAGCACGTTTCGAGTTTACCGGTACGGGCGCCACCGAGTCTGCCGGCCACGGGAGTGTCGGCTGTCCGACAGGCCCGCTGTCGGGTGGTCCCTCGGTCGAGCCGCAAATCCGTGGCTTGATATGCGCGTCGGTGCAAGCCCGGGGTTGTTCCCGGGCAATCCCCGAAATCGAAAAGGGGGAAATCGCCCGATGTGCGGCAACGGCTGCCACCGAGGGGGATCGGACGGGCGAAAAGCGCTGGTCCCGGAATCCCGGGGGGCCGGGACCGGCGCCTTCATTCTCTTTGCTTCGCCCTGGGAAGCCCCGGCAGGACGGGACCGCCGGGGCTTTCCCATCTCCCGGAGGCAGGAGCCGCGGCGCGGCGATCGGAGCCCGGAGGATCGCCCGGACTGATCAGGCAGGTGCCTGCTGCGGTGCCTTCTCCATTGCTTCGACGAGGCTCCTCACCGACCCCGCGGACGTGTTCAGCGCCGTCCGTTCGGCTTCCGTCAGAGCGACCTCGATGATCCTCTCGACGCCGGCGGCGCCGAGGACGATCGGGACTCCGACGACCAGACCGTCGATCCCGTATTCGCCGCTCAGCAGGACTGCGCAGGCCAGGACTCGCTTTCGGTCGTTGAGGATCGAATCGACCATGTGCAGGACCGACGAGGCCGGCGCGTAGAAGGCACTGCCCGACTTGAGCAAGGCCACGACCTCGGCTCCGCCGGTGCGAGTGCGCTGCACCAGCTCCTCGATCCGCTCGGGCTTCATCAACTCCGGCAGCGGAATCCCTCCCACCGTCGAGAAGCGCGGCAGCGGAACCATCGTGTCGCCGTGGCCGCCCAGCACAAAGGCGGTGACATCGGAGGCCGAAACGCCCAGGTCCATGGCGATAAAGGAACGGAACCGGGCGCTGTCCAGGACGCCCGCCATGCCGATGACCCGTTCGCGCGGAAAGCCGCTCGCCTCGAGCGCCACGTGGACCATGGCGTCGAGTGGGTTGGTGACGATGATCAGAATCGCGTCGGGCGAGTAGTGAACGGCTTTGGTGACCACGTCCCGGACGATGCCCATGTTCTTGAACAGGAGGTCGTCCCGGGTCTGGCCGGGCTGGCGGGCCATGCCGGCCGTAACGACGATGACGTCCGATTCGGTCGTGTCGGCGTAGTCGTTGGTGCCGACGATCATCTGGTCGTGGTGCTGGAGCGGCGCGGATTCCGCCAGATCGAGCGCCTTGCCCTGAGGCAACCCCGGCACGACGTCGATGAGATACACGTCGGCGACGCCCGCTTCGGCGATCCGCTGGGCCGCGGTGGCGCCGACGTTGCCGGCTCCGATGACCGTTACCTTGCGACGACAGACTGGCATTTCGATCTCCCTCTTGCGGGACGCCGGCGAGGGAGCCGGCGCGATTCGGTCGCTGCTCTGGCCGGCGGCAGGTTGCCGACCGACAGCCGGATGGTAACCGGGACGCGCCTTGCGCGGGAGCCCGGTACCTACCGAAACCGGTAGACGCTACGCGTCGAGGGAGACGGCGCGTTCGAAGGGTTAGGTGGTCCTCAGCCGGCGCCAGCCTCGCCACATTACGGCGGCGGTGCCGAGGCCGACGAGCAGGCCGACCGGACCCAGAAGCGGGCTGACGACCACGTAGAAGGCCCCCACTCCGACCGGAACGGCGAAGCGGTGTCGATCGGACCAGCCCTCGCCGGCGGAGGCCCAGGTCAGCGCAAGGGCCGCGACCGTCGCGAGGGTCAGCACGGCGCCCAGGGCCACGGCCGGCGGCAAACCGACCGATTCGCCGCCCATGCCGGCCAGGAAGTAAGCGGCATAGGCGGCCGCGGCGAGAACGGCAACGAGCCATGGCTCCGGCGCTCTGCCACCCACCTGCGGCCCGATCCGAGCCGGCAGGGATCTCGCCAGAGCCACCAGACCGACGATTGCGGCGAGCGACGCTCCGACCTGCCAACCCTCGATGTGGGCGTAGTAGCCGTCGGCGAAGGCGCCCGAGCTGAACATCGCCCGACCGAGGAGGGCCGCCAGGATCAGGCACGCAGCGGCGACCAGGATGCGGCGCCCGGAAAGCCACGTCGCGCGGGCTCGCGAAGGGTAGGCCAGCTGCACGACCAGGATCGGCAGCGCGATAGCCACCACGGCGTGGAAGAGGCACAGGACCGGGATCCAGACCCAGTTCGAGCCGTCCGGGCCGGCGCCCCACCTCCCGGACGAGTCGAAAGCTCGTCGTGGCGGCGAGTTCGGGTCGAAGAAGCTTGAGACGACGAGCCCCTCCTCGACGAAAGCGAAGGCCACGCCCAGCGCAAGGACGCCCGGCCAGCCGCGGTTCCAACGAAGGACCGCCTCGCGAATCAGCACTGCCCCGCAGCCGTACAGGCCCAGGTCCAGGGCGATGAGGGGCGGAAAGACGACGAGGCCGAGCGGTGACGAGGCGCCGGAGAGCACCTCGGCCATGAAAGGGGCCAGGAGCATGAGCGCCAAGACCGGCCCGATCGGGCGGCCGAATGGTGCCACGCCCTCCGGTCGCGCCGAGGCGAGCGGCCCCGCCGTATCCACTTGCTTCCCCCGTTGCTCCCCTCAGGCGGCGGCGATGGCCTTCTTCACGCGCTCCAGGTACGCGGTCAGCGGCGCCGGCACCCTCGATCCGAACCTGGCGTAGTGGTCCTCGATAGCGGCCAGCTCCACGACCCATGCCGCCGGATCGACGGCGAGGAGGGCGGCCAGCCTATCGGCGGTAATGTCCAAGCCGGCTGTGTCGATTGCGCCGGGCGCGGGCAAGAACCCGATTGGAGTCCTGACCGCATCGTCCTCGCCGGAGCAGCGGCCGAAGATCCACTCGATCACGCGGCTGTTGTCGCCAAAACCGGGCCACATGAACTTGCCGTCGGCATCCTTGCGGAACCAGTTGACCAGGTAGATGCGCGGCAGCTGGGCGCCGGCCTTCTGGCCGATTTTGAGCCAGTGGCCCCAGTAGTCGGCCATGTTGTANNCTCCGAGCTCATGATCGAGCCGAGAAAGACGCCGTGCACCCAGTCGAAACCCTCGCGCACGAGCGGTACCGTGGTGGCACGGCGGCCGCCGAACATGATCGCGTCGATGGGGACGCCCGCCGGATCCTCCCAGTCCGAGGCGATGGCGGGATCCTGGCTGGCGGGTGCGGTGAAGCGAGCATTGGCATGGGCGGACGGCTTGTCCCCGCCGGGCGTCCAGTCGTGGCCGGTCCAGTCGATGAGGTGAGCCGGCGGCTCGGCGGTCAGGCCCTCCCACCACACGTCGCCATCGTCGGTGAGGGCGCAGTTGGTGTAGATGCAGTTGGCATACAGCGTCCGGATCGCGTTGGCGTTGGTGGTCATGCTGGTGCCGGGCAGGACGCCGAAGAAGCCCGCCTCGGGGTTTATGGCGTGCAGCTTGCCGTCCGCGCCGAACTTCATCCAGCAGATGTCATCGCCGATCGTTTCGACCTTCCAGCCGGGNNGGGAAGGCGCCGGCCATGTGCTTGACCCGGCCGTCGGGTGCGGTGACCTTGATGATCAGCATGTGCTCGGCCAACCAGCCCTCGTCGCGGGCGATGACCGAGGCGATACGCAGCGCGAAGCACTTCTTGCCGAGCAGGGCGTTGCCGCCGTAGCCCGACCCGTAGGACCAGATCTCGCGGGTCTCCGGATAGTGGACGATGTACTTGGTCTCCGGGTCGCACGGCCACGGGATGTCCTTCTCGCCGGGAGCCAGGGGCTTGCCCACCGAGTGCACGGCGGGCACGAACTCGCCGGTCCTGACGATCTCGGTCAGAGCGGCCTCGCCCATGCGGGTCATGATTCGCATGTTGACCACGACATAGGGCGAGTCGGTGATCTCGATGCCGAGCCGGCCGATCGGCGAACCGACCGGACCCATCGAGAACGGCATGACGTACATCGTCCGGCCGCGCATGCAGCCCTTGAAGAGCCCGTTGAGCGTGGCTCGCATCTCGGCCGGGGCGCACCAGTTGTTGGTCGGGCCGGCGTCCTCTTGCTTCTCGGAGCAGATGAAGGTCCGGTCCTCCACGCGAGCGACGTCGGAGGGATCCGAGCGGGCTAGGAAGCTGTTGGGTCGCAGGTCGGGGTTGAGGCGGATGAAGGTTCCGGCGTCCACGAGCAGCTGGCACAAGCGGCTGTTCTCGGCCTCCGAGCCGCCGCACCAGTAGATCGCGTCGGGGGTAGTCAGGGCTGCAACCTCGTTCACCCAACGAACGACGGGATGCCCCGCAGACAGACTCTGCGGTTGCCCTTCGACCCTGGCGCCGAGCGTAGTCACCGTTGTCTCCTCGCTGTCCCGATGGGGCACGGCCCGTAGGGCGCGGCGCAAGCCACGTGGGCTCGAGGCCGCATACCTGGCGGGGCGGGATTTCTGTCTAGAGTTACGTCGTTTTCGGGAACGGGGGAATTGTACGAAGCGGAACCCCCCTCGCGCAAACCGAGCCCCTCCCGGCGGCAGATGAACCCATCCGGACGAGGGATTCGCGGGACCCCGCCCATTGGGGTGGTAGGCAGCAGGGATACGGCCCGGGCCTCGAGAGCGGCCGGGGAAGTGCCGATGCCTGGTGATCTGGTGGATGGGCGAGGAGGCGTCGCGCGGCTAGGTGGCCGGTGGAGTATCGACCGGTTCGGCTGCGGGCGGCTCTGCCGCGGCGGTCGCTTTGTCGGCCTTGGAAGGCTTGGGCGGCTTGCGCGGCTTCGGCGGCTTGCGCGGCTTCTCGGTCCCGGCAGGCTCGACCGGCTCGACCGTCGGCGCTGCGGAGGCGGTCGATTCGGTCTGGGGAGGAGCGGCGTCGGCCTTTGGCGCTCCGCTCTCAGGGTGACGCCGCACCCACCAGTGGCGAATCAGGATCGCGACGATGGCCGCGGCAGCGGCGCCGAGACCAACCAGTTGTGCCGTTGCGAGGCCGAATAGCGTCCAGTTCCAGCCGCTGCGGAAGGTTTCCAGGAGGCTCCGCTCCACGCCGTACCAGACGAAGTACAGCAGGCCGACGTCGCCGGCGATGAGCAGACGGCGGCGGGCGGTGAAACGGCTCCACAGGAACAGCATCACGAAGATGCCGATCAGGCTCAGCACCGACTCGTAGAAGAAGAGCGGGATGAAGTGGGCGTCAACCGGCGTCGTGCCGCCCTGCGCAGGGCAGGCATACTGCGCCACCCGATACTGGCACTGGATCGCGATGCCCCAGGGCAGGTCCGTCGGCGGGCCGTATAGCTCCTGGTTCATGAAGTTGCCCCACCGTCCGACGGTCTGGGCGATAAGGATGCAGGGCGCGATGATGTCGCCCCAGCGCCAGAACGAGAGGTGGTAGTGGCGAGTGAGCCAGATGACCGCCAGCGTGCCGGTGAGCAAGCCCCCGTAGATGCCGAGGCCGCTGTAGGGCGGAAGGAAGATCTGGGCCAGATGATCCTTGTAGTCGATGCCGGTCGACCACTGGTCGATGACGTGATAGGCGCGCCCACCGATCAGGGCAGCGACGGCTATGACGATGAGGCTGTCGACGATCATATCGGTGCGTTCGCCGCGCCTGCGGGCGAGAGTGATCGCGAGCCAGGTGGCGGCAAGAATGGCAACCACGTAGCCGATGCCGTACCAACGGACTTCGATTGGGCCGGCCGCCAGGGCAATCGGATTGGGCGTAAAGTCGATCATGGTCGCCAAGTGTACCGGGCGGCGAGGTTTGTCTCGCGGAGGTTGCGCGGTCCGTATACTGGCCGGGACTGGGCGCGGTCGGCCCAACGAACCACCGGTGCCTTGCGCTCCCCGTCGCCCTAGACCACCGCCCATGGAAGGGCCCGAAATGCCGTTCTACTTCTTCTTCGGTCTCCTCGGTCTCGTTATCGGCGGTCTCATGACCTGGTTCTTCCTGGCCGACCACCCATTCGAGTCGATCGAGACCCCGGGCGGTCCGGTCGACCCGGTCGAGGCCTCACTGCTGGCCAAAGAGCTGGCGGGGCAGGGAATCACCCTCGACGAGGCGACGATCGTCAGGCTGCTGAACCTCCACGGCGACTACGTGGACGGACAGATCCGCGCGGCGCAGGCGGCGGCCGAGGCGGCGCGACTCGAAGCTGCGCGCGTCCAAGCGGCACAGGACGCGGCACCGGACGCGACGACCACGGACTCCGTCTGACTCGCACCGCGACGCGGGGCGTTGCCGGGTACGGCCGGCAGGAGCGCGGTCCGACCCGGACTAGGCGACCGTCCCGACGTGGAGCGCCACGGCGCCCAGGGCCAGTCGCCTGAAACTCACGTCCCGCAAACCGGCGCGCCGCATCGTGGCCGCGATCTCCTCGGCCGGCGGGAACCCGTCAAGGGAATGGGGCAGGTACGAGTAGGCGGCTCCCCGCCGGAATAGCGCTCCGACGACGGGTGCCATGACGCGGAAGACTCCTCGATAGAAGCGGCCCATGAATCGCGGCCGAGGCACGGACAGTTCCAGGCAGACTACGCGTCCCCCACTCCGTACCGCACGCGCCATCTCGCGGAAGCCGTCTTCGAAGCTCGAAAGGTTGCGCAGGCCGAAGGCGATCGTCGCCGCTTCGAAGGATCCATCCTCGACCGGCAGGGCGAGGGCGTTGCCGAGTCTCAACTCCACGCCCGGTAGTCGGCCGCAAGCGCCCGCGGCCACGTCCAGCATGGCCTGCGACAGGTCGACTCCAACGACCCGCCCCGCGGGCCCGACGGCGCCGGCCAGCGCCGCGGTCAGCTTGCCCGTGCCACAGGCCACGTCCAGCGCCGTCCCGCCGTAGCGCAGCTGCGTTGCTCGAACCGCCGCGCGGCGCCATCGGCCGTCGAGGCCGGCGGTCATGAGCGTGTTCATGCGGTCGTACACGGGCGCGATGGAGTCGAACATGGTCGTGACCCGCGGTTCGGGCACGACGTTGCCCTTGCGGCTGCTCGGTTGGACCCCGGAGCCAGCGTCGACCGAATTCCCGGCCGGTCGTTGGGCCTCGGTCACGATCCGGACGAATTCGTCACGGGCTCCGGTTGAGGCGCCAGGCGGAGGGGCCGCCGTTCAAATGCGCTCGAGAACACCATCTGCGTTTCGGTCGTGAAGACGTGCCCGACCTGTTGGATCCGGTGCAGAACGCGCTCGAGGTGGCGGGTGTCCGTCGCGCGAACCTTGAGCAGGTAGTCGGCCTCGCCGGCCAGGTGGTGGCACTCCTCGATCTCGTCGATTGCGACGAAGTCGCCCGTCATGTCGGTGGCGATAGTGCCCGGCACTTGCTTGATGAAGATGAACGCCAGCACGCCGTAGCCGAGCAGCATCGGGTCCACCAGGGCCGAGTAGCCGCGAATCACGCCCCGGGACTCGAGCTTCTTCACGCGCTCATGTACCGACGGTCCGCTCATGCCGACCGCCTGCCCGACCTCCGCGTAGGGCTCGCGGCCGTCACGCTGGAGAAGGTCGAGGATTCGAGCGTCTGTCTCATCCATCCGTTCGAGAGAGCCCATCTATCCTGTTTCCTCGGGCCATGTGCGAGAGACGTCACAAGGGACGTCTAGCTCAGCCTAGCCGATCCCCGAAGAATCGACAGCGCAGGCCCAGGCGCCCACCGAGCCGCGAAGGCCTCACCGGCCCGACGGCCGCCACGGATCTAGCTCGCCGTCCGACGGCCGAGACCGAGGCGCGACCGAGCAGCGGAGCGAGCGCACCTAGGGGTGCGTGAGCGAGCAGCGCAGGGAGCAACGAAGGTATCGGCCGGCTGACGGCCGCCACGGAACTAGCTCGCCGTCCGACGGCCGAGACCGAGGCGCGACCGAGCAGCGGAGCGAGCGCACCTAGGGGTGCGTGAGCGAGCAGCGCAGGGAGCAACGAAGGTATCGGCCGGCTGAAGGCGAGCTACCAGCGGTAGCCGCGACCTTTGGCTCGTGTGCCCAGCGTCCCCGCCGGAAGATGCGCCTCGAGACAGGTCACGCCCTTCGGACCGACGACCGCATCGTGCTCGATGTGGGCCGGCAAATCGAGGCGCTCTCCCGGAGTCAGCACGAAGCCGACACCGTAGCCGCTGAGGCCGAAGGTTATGGAGCCCTCCGCCGCCACGACGACTTTGTCGTAGTCGTGGGCGTGCTGCTCGAAACGCTCGCCGGACAGATTCGACCAGGCAGATGCCTCGAGTCCCTGGGCGCTCAGCCTCGCCTCGAGGCTGGCCCGATCGACTGAGCTCATGTCCGCTCCGCTCCCTGGCTCGGTTCGTCGCTGGGCCCCGCGTCGCTGCCATCGCCGTGGGATCGCGCGACCGCCCGCCGGCGATTCCCAGGTCCGGGCATATTGGCCTGAGACTGCTCAAGTATGACCCTGTCGGAGACCGGGGGGAGGTCCGGCGCGGCAGCCCGCCAGGCCAGATCGGCGGCGTCGTCGTGGGCGTCGCTCCGAGTGGCCACGACCGCGAATATCGCCAGGCCGACCAGGCATCCCATCGCAACGGCGAACTGGGGAACGGCATGGAGCCACAGCACCAGGAAGATGCCAAGGGGTATGCCGACGACGATCGCCGAGATCAGGCCCCGTACTCGCTGCAAGATCTCTCCTTCAAGGTTCGGCAGTTGCGCCGATTCTGAGCGCTCCGCCGGGGGCGTCATCGTACCGCTACACTCCCGGCGTGCGCATCGGCCGACGCACGAAGTCGGAATCCGAGGACCAATGAAACCTCTCAGGCACCTGTCCGCGGCCGAGGTGATGGCCGCCATGCCACCCCTCGCCGAGCGACTGGTTCTGGCCGAGAAGACCATCCGGGCCTTGAACCGCGACGCCGAGATGCCGCCGAAGATCGGTGTGCATCCCCGTCAAACGGGATCGCTGGCTCATGCGATGCCGGCCATGCTGCGCGGAGGTGCCGCCGACGGTTCGGCCGATCTGATCGGGGCCAAGTGGATCACGGGCTTCCCCGCCAATCCGGCCATCGGTCTGGCCACCTACCACGCCCTGGTCTTGCTCAACGATCCGCTGACCGGCGAGCCGCTGGCGGTCATGGATGCGGGCGCGATCACCGCCCAGCGAACCGCCGCCATCAGCGGGACGGCGATCCGCCACTTCCTGCCGGGGAGCGTGGCGGCGGACGGGCGACCCGTCCGCGTTGCGGTGCTTGGCGCCGGCGCTCAGGCACGCAGCCACATCCCCGTCATCGGGCACCTCCTGCCCGGGGCTCGGTTGCGGTTGACCGACATCGACTCCGCCCGTGCGACGGCGCTGGCGGCGGAGGCCTCGACGATCGAAGGCATCGGCTCGGCCGACGCGGTTCCGGGCGTACGGGAGGCCGTCGAATCCGCGGACGTCGTCGTCTCGCTCGTTTCGTTCGGTCCGGATCGCCAGGCCCTTGATCCGGCCTGGCTCGCCCCGGAGGCGGTATTCGTGGCCGTCGACTACGACATGCAGGCGCCGGCCGCGCTGGCCGACGAAGCCCTGTTCGTGGTCGACGAGCGCGACCAGTTCCTGGCCACTCGCTCAGGCTCGACCTTCTCCGGCTACCCCGACCCCGACGCGACAATCGGTGAGCTGTTGCGGGGAGATGTGCCCGCCTCGGGGCATCGCGCCCCGCGCCCGAGCGTCGAGGGTACCCTTGCCGGCCGCGTCCTCGTCACCCACCTGGGCGTCGGTCTGGCCGACGTGGTCTTCGCCTCGGCGATCCTGGCGCGGGCCGAGCAGCTAGGTCTGGGACGTCTCCTGCCCCGCTGAACGCCCGTCGCTCGCGATCCTACCGGTTGACCTCGAGCGGACCCGCCGGAACCTCGATCAGGACGCGGCCGCCGTCGACGATCACCGGGTAGACCGCCAACGGAAGTTCGGCGGGCGGGTCGAGCGCCTCGCCCGTGTCGAGAGCGAAGCGCGACAGGTGGAGCGCGCAGGTGATCGAGTCGCCGGTGAGGAAGCCCTTGTCGAGCTCGAAGTACTGGTGGCTGCACACTCCCTGCGTGGCGTGGAGAACGCCGTCGAGGTTGGTCACCAGAACCAGCTCGCCCTCGACCTCGCACAGCTTCATCGTGCCCGGCGGCACCTCGTCCGCGGCGCACAGATCCAGGCGGCGCTCCATCCCCTCGGCCCCCTCCACGGCAAGCTAGGCGACCGCTGCGGCGGCCGGCCGGTCGACGATGCGAGTCGCCCACTTGGCCTCGAGCAACTCGCGCAGCCTCTCCCTCGCCGACTCGAGCGGAACCCGAGCCACAACCGGCTCCAGATACCCGAGCACGATCGCGCGGCGGGCCTCCTCAGGGTCGAGGCCGCGGCTCTCCAGGTAGAAGAGCTGCGTTTCGTCGATCGGGCCGACCGAACTGGCATGGGCCACGCGCCGGCAGTCGGGCTGGTCGATCTCGAGGCTCGGAATGGCCACCGACCGGGCCTGTTTCGAGAGCAGCATGGCGAACTCGCCGAGGTAGCTGTCGGTCCCGTGGGCGGTCAGATCGATCACGGCCAGGCCCTTCATGTAGGCGCGCGAGCGGTCGGCAAGGGCGCCCTTCGAGAGCAGGTTACCGGTCGTGTCGCGGCCGGTGTGGCGAGTGTACGAGGTGAGGTCGAAGAGCTGGTCGGACGAGCCGAACACGATCTCCGCCTGCTCGACCGACGAGCCGTTGCCCTCGAGGCTGTTGTCGATTCGACTGCGGACGACGCGACTGCCGAGCTGGGCCAACGCCCACCGAACCGTCGCCCCCCGGCCCAGGACGGCCGACCGATGCTGGAAGGCGATCTGCCGCAGCGAGAAATCCTGCAAGCCGGCGAACGACACGGTCGAACCGGCGCCGGCAACGACTTCGGTCGTGCCGGCGAAGAAGGCCTGCCCCGGGCCATCGGGGCCATCGGCGACCGCAGACCGGGCGGGAGCCACCTGCTCCTCGACAATTGAGACTTCAGCGTCATCGCCGACGGCGATCACCGTGCGGCACAGCAGCGCCGTGTCGGGCGCGCCAACGATCCATCGCAGGACGATCGGACGCTCGAGGCGCACGCCGTTCGGAACGTGGAGCAGCAAACCCCCCGACCAGAGGGCGCGGGTCATCTGCGCCAGCTTGTCGTTCTCCGGCAGAGCGCAACCGCCCTCGAGCAGCCGGCGCATCAGCTCCGGGTCGCGCGATCGCAGGCCGGCGAGAGTCTCGAGCACCACGCCCGCCTCGCGGGCCTCCGGCGACAGAACGAGCGCCGTAACGAGGTTCTCGGTGATCTCGGCATACGCGGCCGCCCCTTCGGGGAGCAGCTTCGCCGCGGCCGCACCGGCAGCTACGACCGCCGGCTTCGTGTAGGGCCGCGCCCCGGCCAGCCGGGCGTTGCGCAGATCGACGTACGTGGTGTAGAGAGCGTTCGTCTCGATCGGCAGCGCCTCGAAGGCGCGCAGGGCCGTGAGGCGGTCGGCAAGCAGCCAGTCGGGGTCGGCAGCTGCCCCGGCGGTGCTCCGCAGCGTAGCCTCGTCGACGAAGCTCAGCGTCAAATCGGCCGGGGCCTGCCGGGCGGCGGGAGCGGCGGGAGCGGCGGTCACCGTGTGACCGCCATGTACGATTCGCCCTGCGGATTGGCGGTCACCCCAGCGAACCCTCCATTTCGAGCTTCACCAGGCGGTTGAACTCGATCGCGTACTCCATCGGCAGTTCTTTCGTGAATACCTCGAGGAAGCCCTGGACGACCAGATTGGTAGCCTCGTTCTCCGTCAGGCCGCGGCTCATCAGGTAGAAAACCTGATCATGGCTGATCTTGCCGACGGTGGCCTCGTGGGTCATCGTCGTGTAGTCTTACTGGATGTAGATGTACGGGTACGTATAGGAGCGGCTGCCCTAGTCA
>PMKV01000142.1 GCA_003157875.1 Chloroflexota bacterium | reverse complement strand
GGGTTACCTGGAGAACCGCCTCCGATTGGCCGATGCGCCCGAGGAGATTCGCGAGTTGGTGTCTGTGCGCAAAGACACCCTTTCGCACGCCTACGAGCTCCTGAAGGTAGACGACCCCAAGAAGCGCAAGCATCTGGCCGACATGGTCGCTCGAGGGGAACTTTCGCTCATCAAACTCCGCGAGAAAATAGACGGAGCTCCGCGGGCTCGCCGATCGTCGTCCGGGACTACCCCTAGGGGTTCGCGAGCCGGCACGGTCGAAGACGCGATCGAGGCGGAGGCCGAGGCCAACTGGCTGGCCATGGGCTCGAGGAGACCGCTCACCGACGACTCACTCATCGCCGTGCGGGCCAGGCTGACCGACGCAATGGCGGACCTCATCACCGTCCTCCAATCGGACGTCATGAGGACCATCGACGACACAGACCGCCAGAACCTGGCCAAATACCTGATGATCGTCAAGGTGCGGGTCGAGAATGCCATCGGCCTGGTCCGGCGGGGCCCCGACAAGTAGCCCTCGGCTGCCGACCAGACCGCGTTGCAGGCGGCGGCGCACCGAGAAGTCGCAGGGTCGGGCGGTGCGGGCGGGTTAGGTGAGTATTGGTGTGGCCAGGGGTAGTCGGCTAGCCGCGCAGCACCCCGGCCGAGTCGAGCACAACCAGCCACGCGGCCCCGAGAACGACGACGCCGATCGCCTGCAGTTCCCACACCAGGGAACGCCTCAGGCCGACTCTCCACCGGGACAGCGCGAGTCCAAGCCAACCCAATCCGCAGCCGGCGCCCTCGACGAGTAGCAGCGGTGTCAGCCCTTTGGCAGCGAAGGTAGTTGCGCCCGCAATCACCTGAACGGCAACTAGGAGCGCCGCATTGAGCAGTACGGTCCGTCGAGCCCCCAGCGCGGTCGCCACAGACGGAACTCCTGAATCCCGATCGCCCTCGAGATCGACGTAGGCGTTTGCGAGAGCCAGACTGGCGCCCGCGCAGACGGCGAGAGCAACGACGGAAAGCAAGGCGGGCGGCACAACTCCACGTGCGCCCCACCATGCGTAGAGAGGCAGCAGCCCCACTCCACCCGCAAATGGTAGCCAGGCAAGGGGCGTGCGTTTGAGTCTCAGGTCGTAGACCAGACCGTCCGCGAGCCCCACGATTCCCACGATGAGCGCCGCGGCTCCCACGGACGCCGCCATCGCCAATCCCATGGCCGAGGCAGAGAGCGCCACGAACACGGCCGCACGTTTCGACACGAGCCCGCCCGGAATCGGCTTGGTGGGCATGGCCAAGCCATCGGCGGTCGCGTCCGCGAGATCGTTGATTGCTCCGATGGCGAACTGGACGCCAAGCATCCCGAAGCCCAACCGCAGAGCGGTATCCAGCTGAGCGCCGGCGATCACGGCCACGGTCGCCGCGGCAACGGCATCGAGGGTCGATGGGAATGGATGGACGACCCGGATCAGCCCGACTCCGGTCGAGCGGCGTGGCAGCCGCCTATCAGACGTAGACGATCTCGTCGAAGCTGGCCACGAGGTAGGCAATCATGCGGTCTCGGGCATCTGGGACTTGGGCCCTCAACCCCGGCACAAGGAAGTGGAGCGAGATCGTCGGGACCATGAGGTGCCCGCCGGCGTCGCTGCCGACCGTCTGAGGCGCGCCGCCACCGCGCGCAAACACGCGTCGGAACGCCTTCTCGTCGAGGTGGGCCGTCTTTCTGAAGTCCGCGACCACTTTGGCCACGCCGCGGCGCTTGGCGACGTCACGCAGGAGTTCGGCTGTCCAGGCGTCGAGCTGTTCGTCCGTCTGCTCGCGCAACCGATCGCGATACTCCGTCGGGTTTGCCGCCAGGCCCGTAGCGCCCACATCTCCTCCTTCTGTTGTTCGGCGTCAGTATCGCAGACTCGACGGCGGCGCCGGCGATGCCTCGCTTCGCTCCATATATAGCACGCCCGTTCTACGCGTCCGGAGTGCCCGGCGAAGGGGCGACGGGGGGAACTTACTGCCCCGAAACCGAGCTGACCGCCTCTACGTCGGGCAGCTGGGACTTGCGGGGCTGCGTAGGCGGCCTCGAGCCCTCCGGCCAATCGTTGAATAGCTCGGTCAGCCATCGCCCGATGATGCCGGGCCGTGGTTGGTCCGGGAAATCGGCGACCATGAGCTCGAGAGCCGACTGCAGCTGGCCAGTCAATTGCGCGACTTCGGGGGCGCTCGGCCGCCGGGGAGTCGACGGTACCGCGGCGATCGGCAAGCCAAGGCGGATCCGGACGACTCGCCGGAACCCCAGCCAGCTCGTGCCATTGATCGCTACGGGCACGATGGGAACACCGGCCCTCAATGCCAGGTAGGCGGACCCGTCACGAATCGGCAGGACGATACTCTCGCCGGAGTGGATCCGCCCTTCGCCTGCAATGGCCACGACCGCGCCCTGACCAAGCAAGGCCTCGACGCGACCGGTGGTGGCCACGAGACCACGTTTCCCGGGTCGGTACGGGACGACGACGCCGCCCCAGCGCATCGTCCGGTTGCGAATGCCGCGCCGCATTTCTTCCTGTTCGGGACCGAAGAAGTAAAGCCGGGGTCGGAGCGGCATGGTTGCGAACACGTAGAACGGATCAGCCCAGCTCTCATGGGTGAAGCACAGGATCATTGGGCCGCCCGGTAGCCTCTCGACGCCTTCGACGCGGACCTTCGAACACACGTGTGCCAGAAGCCCGAGGAACGCACGGACCAGCCGGTATCGGCGGAACGACCGCGGCGGCGCTTGAACATCGAGCCAATCGCGCGACGACTTGAGCCCGGCCGCCGGCGCGATCACGCCTCCTGTTTGGGCTCGAAGGGACGCGGTACGGCCCTGTGTTGTGGACATGCACCGAGTATGGCAACCTGGCAAAGTACGCGCTGTCGGCTAGGCGTCCCTCAAGGCGCGGAATCTCGGTAATAGCGGCCGATCGCGGGTCGCCCTGGGGGCTTGCGGATCCGGGCGGGCCCTTATTGCCTCGTTCTCAGGCGTGAGTACGATTGTCGTCATGCCAGAGAACGCTCGTCCGATCGCTGAGAACGATCGTTCCGTGTTGGAGAACGGTCGTTCTCGTGTTTGAGAACAGCCCTCTCGTCGGTCTGGCCGTTGGCCGCTCGAGCGTGCGCCAGCGGATCCTCGCTCTGTTGATCGACGAGTCGACCGGCCGACTGCACCTGCGAGAGATCCAGCGCCGGGCCGGCACGAGCCCGGGGACCGCCAGCCGTGAGTTGGGCAAACTGGTCGCGGCAGGCCTGATCGATCGTGAGGCCGAAGGGAACCAGGTCTATTTCCGCGCAGCCGCGTCGCCCTTCGCATCGATGATGCGGTCGCTCCTGGTGGCGATGCCGGCGCCGGAGTTCAAGCCGCGGCCGCCCAGACTCCCTCGAGTTAGGCCCGCCGAAACCGGCCCCGCCACCGACGCCACCCTGACCGGGGGCGTCCCCCCGACCACGGAAGTCGCCCCGACTCGGGCGCCTCTTGTCATCGCGGCATCGGGGGCGTCGAAGGCAACGCAGGCGGCCATCCGGCCGCAGGACGAGTGCGGTGGCATCTTGTCCTCGCCCGAGATTTCGACTGCTGGCGTCGCGTCCGGACCGATGGCCAGCGCAAAGGAGACCTCGACGGCACCGGATCCATGCGGGCTGGAGATCGCCGGCAGACTGGCCGACGCGCTGCGTCCTCTCTACGGCAGCGCCCTCCGGGGCGTCTACCTGTCCGGTGACGGAGCCTCCGGAGCGGCACCGGCTCAGATGGAGGTCGAGGTGATCGTCGTCCTCGACAAGGTTGACCAGTACGGCGCCGAGCTGGAAAGAACCAGTCACGCCTGCGCCGAACTGTCGCGCGAACTAAGCCGCGTCGTCAGCCGCATCTTCGTGGCGGAAGCCGACTGGAACGGCGGCCCCGACGGCGTGCTGCCGTTGGCCCGAATCGCGGCAGTGGCCGTATGACGCCGCGCACCGCACAGCTGATCGAAGGCGCGAATCGGGCCCTGGCCTCGGCGCAGACCGTCCTCGAGGCGGGCGACTTCGAAACGGCAGCCGAGCGCGCATGTGTGGCGATGCTCCGGCTGGCCAAGGCATGCCTGGACGTGGACGGCTTCTCGCCGGGACCGGCGGGTGCCGTCTGCTCCGAATACGGGCGGCATTTCGTACAGACGGGCCGGATGTACTCGGCCTACTTCCGTTGGCTGCTCGATGCCGCTGATCTGCGCAAAGCCGCCGCCAGCGACATCGCCGCCCCGATCGACCCCGGAGCGGCGGCCACGGTCGTCGAGCGAGCCGAGATCTTCCGCGACGCCACGACTCGCTATGTGGCGCGGAGCGGGCGATGGCCAACGTGATCCCCCTGGGGGCGCGCCGGTCGTGCCGGCGCGGGCGGAACTGCTCGATCATCCGCAGGGCCGCCTGATCGGCGCCACGCTGCGTTGGAAGCGGTATCGGCGCTGGACGGCCACCGGACCGTCTGGTTCATGCGAGTTCTGCGGCGAAAGATTCGCCGGGAGCGGCACGCCCGGTTTGAACTCCGGCGACTCGGTCGTCGGAGGCGGGCCGGCCTGGCAGGACGACTACCGATGGACCTGCGCCGCCTGCTATGAGATCGGCCGCGACCGGTTCTCCTGGACGGTGCTCGACACCCGGGGCGACGCCGTCGAGCCGCCGGATCTGCTCGACACGGTGCTGGACTGGATGGCGCGACCGGCACGGGCCGACGGCGAGGACATCCAGCCGGACACTGCGGACTCGGCGGATCCCGGCGGCTTGGCCGCTCCCCTGCCCCGGCCGACGTGACCCCGGACAACCTGCCCCGCTGCTGGTGGCCCGACGGCGCCGAATTCGCCGACCCTCTCATGGTCGCCTATCACGACTCGGAATGGGGCGTTCCGGTCTCGGAGGATCGCGACCTATTCGAGAGACTCGCCCTGGAGAGCTTCCAGGCCGGTCTTGCCTGGGTCACGATTCTGCGAAAGCGAGGGGCGTTCCGACTGGCGTTCGGCGGCTTCGACCCGAGGAGCGTCTCCCGTTATGACGACGCCGATCGCGCTCGGCTCCTCGCCGATGCCGGCATAGTCCGCAACCGCGCCAAGATCGATGCCACGATCGGCAATGCAGCGGCTTTCCTGGCGACCGCCTCCGAACACGGCAGCTTTGCCTCGTATCTGGCCACCCGGCTTTCGCGGCCCGCTCCAACATTGCCTGCCGGCGCCGCGTGGGCCGATGTCCCCGCCACCACGGCCGAATCGGACGCGCTCTCGATCGACCTGCGAAGGCGAGGCTTCCGCTTCGTGGGCTCGACGATCGCGTACGCCTTCATGCAGAGCGTCGGGCTCGTCGACGATCACCTGCCGTTCTGCTTCCGGTACCGTGACCGACCGCGGTCCGGGGCGGGGCGTCATGGAGCCCCCTCGGGTACGATCGAGGGATGAAGAGTGAAGACGAGCCGGTAATCGACTACGACCTGTGGCAATGGCATACCGAAGGAGCCTTCCCCAAGGACCAGCCGCCCGAACAGGGCTATGTTCACATCGGGATCTTCATGGCCTGGTTGGCCGGCCATGACATGCTCGATCCGGGCTGGCTCGGGGAATCGGGCGCGGGACCGGTCGTCGCGGCCATGAAGGAGCGCCGGGAGACTCCGTGCGCACTGCGAGGGCCGACGGCCGGTCGATTCGGCAGCGACATGCTCACTGCCGAGGGCCGGGGCTTCGCGGGGGCCTACTACGCCCCCGAATACGGCTACCCGCGCGACTGGCGACGGGCGTTCAGGCGGCTGGCCGACGGCTATGCCGTACCAGGCGACTGGGAGGCTTTCGACCACATCGAGCCCCTCATCGAGCTGCGGTATGAGCAATGGATGGCCGCCGGCCGGCCTGAGCTCATGCCTCTGCCGCGGCTGCTTTCCATCCTCCTGAGGTTCGTGCGGCCGAAGAGGCGGTAGACCAGACCGGTAGAGCCGGCTGGGCGCTTCGGAGCCCCCGGTCCTGGGCGCGTGGACACCCGGTCGTGGTGGATCTGGAGGGAGTGCGGCGACGCTCCAGTCAGCCTTGCGTCGCCGCGTGACGCGCAGCATCGCACAACTCGCGGCAGCTTGCCGAGAGTTCGTTCCATCGGAGGTCGTCGACCGGCGCCGCGCTCCGGGCGTCAGGCCAACCTACCGGGCCAGCAGGCTCCCGGGGTCGGCGCAACTACCCTCGGATAGGGTCCGCTGCTCCGTCCGAAAAGGGGTTGCTACCTCTCGTTCATGCGGGAGAACAGAGCAAGCAGCGTCTTACTGTGCTTGCTGGCATTCGGAATTCGGTAGCGTCTAACGAACGCCTCCAACTCGGAAGGCCTGGACCGCATGATCGTGAATTCAATGAGAGGACTAACGAGGAACATGTTCGGGTAGCCATCTATCGACAGTGTCTTTGCGCGCTCTTCTCGCGGCGGAGTCTCGCCTGGAGGGTATTCCTCCTCAGAATCGCCCTGAAAGAGATCGAGCCTGGCAGAGGCGTAGGCATTGAAAGCATCGAGATTCCCACGCAATGCGGTCCGTATCTCTTCGACAGTGCATCCTGACGCCGCAACCGCATTCAGGGCGAGCAATTGCTCGACGCGTGGTTCCAGTGGAATGACCTTCCTTCCACGCTGGACATGCCAAGCAACGGCATTCTGGTAGAGGGCTGATCCCAGGAATCCCATCAATTGCCCGTCCTGGCTCCCTACCATGCGTCCACTCCTCTGGCTCTCTGCAAAGATCGCTCCTAGTGTGCCTGAATCGGTCGCCTGACTCCTGTTGCCAGGGGTAATGATGTCCAGCGCCTGGCGGCCGATCACCCGACTCGCGACGAACTACGCTTTGCCGTTCGGACCGCCCCACGAGATCGCGTCCGGCGCACGGCTGATAATGCTGCCATGCCCACGCCGCATGAACTCCCCGGCGCCTACCCAACCACGTCGGCACTCTCCCCGGCCACGACGCCGCTGCCCGGCCTGCATCGCGTCGAGCAGATCATGGGCACGGCTGTAGGTCTCGATGTCCGCGACCCAACGGTCCGGCCCGAGGCGCTGGAGCAAGCGTTTGCCTATCTGCGCGGCGTCGACGCCCGCTTCAGCACCTACAAGCCCGACAGCGAAGTGAGCCGGGTGATCAGAGGCGAGTTGGACGAGGCCGACGGCAGCCCGGAACTGCGAGAAGTCCTGGCTCTGTGCGAAGAGGCTCGCAAGACCACGGAAGGCTACTTCGACATCCGCGCCCACCGGCCCGACGGCCGGCCCGACCCGACGGGCCTTGTCAAGGGCTGGTCGCTGGAGAACGCCGGCCGGATCCTCGAAGCCGCGGAGTCCCGCAACTACTGCATCAACGGGGGCGGCGACATCGTCGCCCGGGGCGAAGCCGCTCCCGGAACCGCCTGGCGGGTCGGAATCCGCCACCCCATCCAGGCCGAGGCGGTGGCTACCGTGCTGGCGATACGCGACATGGGGGTCGCCACTTCGGGCGCATACGAGCGCGGCGACCACGTCCGCGATCCATTCACAGGCCGTGCCGCGTCGGGCGTGCTGAGCATCACGGTCGTCGGCCCGAGCCTGACCTTCGCCGATGCGTACGCGACGGCAGCCTTCGCAATGGGCCCGACCGGCCTGGCATGGGTGGCCGGTCTGGCGGGCTACGAAGGCTGCGCTATCAGCGCCGACCGCGACGGCTCGAACGGTCGGCTGGCATGGACGCCCGGATTCGACCGCTTCCTGGCCGACCGCTGACTGAGACGCTCGGCGCGGATACGCCGGCCCGGTCCTACCATTCGCCGGCCCGGTCCTACCAGAAGAACGGCGTTCGGTTCAGCCAGGTCTGGTCGGAGATGGTGATGGCGTACCCGACGAGCAGCAGCAGGCTGACGTTCATGTGCAGCCGGATGTTCGCGGCCATCGAATCCATGAGCGCGTACGGGTTGTCGTAGAAGCGGACCAGACCGGAGTGGACGCGCATCGCAAGCGGGATCGCCAGCAGGGCGAGGAGCGTTGGGATCGGCATCCGACCGGCGGCGACGCTCAGGGCCACGCTCACGAAAGCGCAACCGACGGCGACGTCGAAGCCGCGGATCACGGCAGCCTTCGACCATCGCACCGGCAGGGTTCGTTTGCCGGCCTTACCGTCACCCGCACGGTCGGGGATCTCGTTGACGTACAGGATCATGGCCACTAACAGCGCTACCGGGATCGACACCAGGAAAGCCTCGAGCGACAGTGATCCGCGCGACTGAACCACGTACGTCCCGAGCAGCATGACCGGTCCGAATCCGATCAGGGTCGCGATCTCGCCCAGGCCGCGGTAGACGAGCTTCAAGGGCGGCATGGTGTAGGCGAGGCTGATGAAGAAGCCGAGCGCGGCGATGAGCACGAGGGCCGGCGAGCCCCGAAGGACGAACAGCACGACGCCCAGAGCCGCGGCGACGCCGTAGCAGCCGACGGCCAGCAACGACATCTCGCGAATCGTGACGAGGGCGTTCTGGAGGACCCGTGAGCCGCCGCTGAACTTGGTAGGGGTCTGGTTGGCGTCGTCGGCTCCCTGGAGCGTATCGAAGACGTCGTTGGCGACATTGAGCCCGAGATGAACTGCGCTGGCGGCAACCAGTGTTACGACGGCCGTCAACGGGTCGAATACGCCGACGCGCAGGGCCACGGCCAGGCCCAGCAGAACCGGCGCCAGCGTTGCGCTGAGGAAGGGAGCGCGCGTGGCACGAAAGAACAGCCAACCCGTCGACAGCTTTGGCCGGACGAGCACGCCTCGCTCGACCGAAAGAGCGTTGAAGTACCGGCGCGCCTTCGGCAGCCCGCGTTCGTACGCGGCAGGCAACGGCAGGTCGCCGGCATCCCAGGCCCAGACGCGGTCCGGAGTGAGGGCGAAGCGTCCCCGCGGCCTTGCCAGCACGGTGCCCCAGAGGGTCACGTGGCGACGCCCATCGAAGCCACCGTCCAGTAGCACGTCGATCCCGCCGGCGGTGATAGCGACTTGGGTTCCCGGCGCGATGTGAAATCCGGGTGGCTCGCTGAAGCGAACGGTGCCCTCGATGGGCTTGACCTCGATCTCGAGATCGACGTTCATCGGGTAGCCGTCATCCGCCACCCAGCTCAAGACCCCGTGCCTGTAGCCGGCCATCTTGGCCAGGCCAGCTTCGACAGCCGTCGCGGCAGTGGCCGCGGGCTCCGCCGGACCGGACGTCTCGACGGCGGCGCCGGCCGCGATCGGAGCTCCCGCCTCGGCACTCACCTCTACGATGCGAGTCGCGGCATCGGGCGCGGCGCGTGTCTGTGATGCCGACGGAGCGGCCGGGTCGGCCATCACTGGGGCGTTCGGCGCGGCCGTCGTGGCATCGGCCTCGGTCGACCCGGTGGCCCGCCCGATCCGTGGCAGTCGGAACTTCGGGCTCATCGAGCCACCTCCGCGGCCATCGTGATCTGTGGCGCCTGGTCGGTTCGCCCGTCGGGCCACAGCCACGTCCGCCGCGGCGTGAGTTCGATGAGCACGCGCTCGAAGATCAGCGGGAAGCCCAGCCTGGCCCGCAGGAGCCCCACCGTGGTCGGGTCCTTGCGCGTCCAGTTCGGCAGGAGCCGCTCCCAGCCGGCATGGAGGTCTTCGTCGGCAATTCGGGCGTCGCACTGCACCGTCACCTTGCTCGTGAACGTGCCGATCGCGTCCGGGTTCGAGATCGAGAAGCTGACCCTCGGATTGGCCTTGATGTGCCCGATTTTGGTCGAATCGAGGACGCTCGACGTCAGAAAGATCCGATCGCCCCAAAGAAGCGGAACCATCGGATAGGTGATGGGACGTTCGTCGGGTCCGATGACGGTCAGTTCGCCCACCAAGGCGGCGTCGATGACGCGAGCGACGGGATACGGCAGCGCGGGCAAATGAACCTCCAAGCACGGGACGCCTGGGATGGCTGGCCCAATTGTACGGAACGCGCGCCACCGGGAAGACTTGGGACCGCGCCGGCGAGACGAAAACAGGCCCTAGCGCGTTCGGTCGCGGTCCGGCGAACCGCCGAAGAAGCGGATCGAAGCGGCGCCTGCCTCCTGCTGCTCGCGAGTGATGAGCCCGCGGCGGTCCATGGTGCTGTTGTGGGCGTATTCGGCGAGCGTCTTCTGGAGGCCATCCAGACGCTTGAGCTGAGCCGCCAGGATCCGCGACCAGCGGGCCGAGACTTCCTTCGGACCGGCCGCGGCAGCCGTCCAGAGCGCATAGATGTCGTCGAGGCAGATCTCGCCGCTGCCCAGGGCTTCCGACCAGGCTTCGTCGATCGAGAGCGCCAGGAGACGCCGAACGGCGGCTGCCGATGCTTCGGCCGTCCGCGTGCAGACGGGGCAGCGGGGATCCGAAAGCTCCGCGAGACCTCGAACCTGGCTGGAGGCGTCGCCCCCGGCAACCTTCTTCAAAGTTGCCAGACGCCGCCGCAAGACGGCGTCGAGAAGAACGGCGGTGGCGAGCTGGCTGCTCGTCTGGAGAAGCTCCATCTTGGAGAGGCCGACGCTGTGGGGCCGGCAGAAGCCGAGGCCCTTGTCCATCTGGTCTCGCAGGCCGCGATCGGTGGCACCCTCGCGTGCCAGACCTCGCAGCGCCGCGAAGCTCGATTCCTGGCGGGCGTCGCAGAGCGGGCAGCGACCCCGTTCCAGTGCCTCGGCCAGGCGTATCTCCTCGAAATCGCGGGCGGGCAGCTTGCCGGGCCCGGTCACTTGCGCGCTCGTAGTGCCGTCGGCCTCGTCATGGCCACAGCCTAGCGCGCCATCAGCCTCGCCGGGACATCGCCGCGTACGTGACCCCGAACCCGAGGAAGCACCACACCGCCAGCGTCAGGAAGGCGCCGAGCGGCAGTCCGAATTCGTTTGGAGCGATCGTGCCGCGCGTCACCTCACCCATCGCCTGGATCGGCAGGACGCTGTGGATCGCCTCGAACCAGGCGGGCAGCTTGTCGGGCAGGAAGGTCAGCGGCGAGAACATGAAAACGAAGACCACGATCGCCTGGGTGATGACCACGGTCAGCATATAGGGCAGGATCGAAGCAATCGCATAGCCGACGCACGTCGCCGTCAGGGCCACCATCAGGACCGCCGGAACGACCAGCGGGCTGACCTGCAGCTCCAGACCGAAGCGCCACGCACCGACCAGCACGCCGAGAACAACGCCGGGGATCACGATCGCCATCCACACGGTGAGGTCGGCGACGAGGTACGCGAGCCGCGGCACCGGCAACGAGCGCATGTACGCCAGGCTACCCTCGGCCTTTTGCTCGCCGATCGTCTGGGGCAGCGCGACCAGCCCGACCGAGACCATCGAGATCGCCGGCGCGCCGGTGGCGATGAGGTAGATGGAGGTTCGGTCCAGTGTTGGGAAGAGGAGCGGGTAGCCGAGAACGATGCCCAGAGAGAAGAGCGTCTGGACCGCCATCATCAGCGGCAGGTAGTTCTTCTTGCGGAGTGCCTGCCAGGTGACCAGAAGCCTGTAGCTACGCAGCAGTTGCATCGAACACCTCCTCGACCTGCGCCGGTCTGGCCTCCGCGCCACCGACAAGCGCCACATAAACGTCCTCGAGCGTGGCCGGACCGAGGGTGAACTCCTCGACCGAGCCGGCATGCTTCAGCGATTCAGCCCAGGCAACGGCCTGGCCGGCAGCGTCCATCGGAACGCCGACCATCACGCGATTGCCGACGGGGACGGCCGAGAGTCCGAACGGCGACGCCGGTATCTCCGATGCATCGGGGTCGAGGACCAGCTCCAACCGGAGCGCCGCCCCGAGACGGCCTTTCAGCCCCGCCGGGGTTCCTTCGGCGATGACCCGGCCTTCATCGAGAATGGCAAGCCGATCCACCGACCGCTCCGCCTCGATGACGTTGTGCGTCACCAGCAGAACGGCGGCGCCGTGATCGGCGAGTGTCCGCACCTGCCGCCACAGCAGCCGGCGGCGGACAGGATCGACGTCGTTGGTCGGCTCGTCGAGCATGACCACGCGGCCTGGCGCGACGGCAGCCATGGCGAAGGCCACGAGACGCTTGACGCCACCGGAAAGTCGTGCCGCATCCTCGTCCTGCCACGCCCCCAGGTCCAGGGCGTCGATCAGCCTCTCGCGCCGCCGCTCGACCTCCGTCCTGGCGGTGCCACGCAGCTGCCCGAGCAGGTCGATCGCCTGGCGGGGAGTCAGGCCGTCGATCGGCACCTGAGCCTGGGCCTGGAAGGAGCACAGCCGGCGGGCGAGACCCGGGTCGGCCACCATGTCGCGCCCGTCGATACGGATCGAACCGGAAGTCGGCTTGAGCAGCCCCACGACCTGGTTGACGAGGGTCGTCTTGCCGGCGCCGTTGTGGCCGAGCAGCCCGAAGACTTCGCCTTCGCCGATGGCGAGGCTGATGCCGTCGTTGGCCCGGACTCCCGTCCGGTACACCTTGGTCAGCTCTTCGATCTGCAGCAACATCGTCAACCCCTAGCTGTGTTGGTCGTCCCTTGGCCCGGCCGGCTTGCGCCGGGAGGTCGTCGCTTGCGCTTAAGTCGCTTCGCGCCTAATGCGCTTCGCGAGCGACTCCCGTCACGCCGGCCGGATAGCGGCCCTGAATGCGGGCCCATTCGAGTTGGCTCCTGTTTATGGCAATAGCTATCCAAGCCGGGTCCCGACGAGGGCCCGGAGCGGGTGGTAGTGGAGTGGCGGGCGGCCTGGCCGCCGGGTTACTCGATGACTATGCGAACCTCGTCGCCGTGGTCGCTGACTTCCAGGATCGGGCCGGTCATGCCGGTCTTGATCGCTTCGACTATCCGCGAGCGGTGATCCGGCGACAGACCGGGCACCTGGTCGATAGCAAAGCCCGCCGCAGCGAGCGGTATCTGGAGATTGATAACCGGGCGGCCGTCTTCCGCCACGAAGATCCTGATTCGCCGACCGGCGAGGGCATCGCGAGCGGAGCCGCTCCTGCGCTCGCGGTCGGCGCGAGAGCCGGCATCGGCTTCGCCGGCGCGTCGCCCGGCGGCCGTGACGTCTTCGCCGGCGCGCGCCTTCTCTTCGAAAGCGGCCACGATCGGCGCCGCTTCCTCGGCCGTGAGCCTGCCTTCCGAGACCAGCTTGAGCAGGGCTTCGAGTTCACCGGACATCGCCCTACCTCCTCGACCGCTCGAGGCGCTCGGCGGCCTCGTCGACGCCGATTTCGCCTCTTTCGAGGGCCTGGAGGACGGCCAGCTCCTCGTCATCGGCCGGGGACTCTTCAGCGTCAGCCGTCTCGTCCGGATTCCAGGTTTCCTCGGTCTCCCTGGGTTCGGCCTGCTCGCCTGCCGTGTCGACCGCCGGCTCGCCGGACATGTCGCCCGGCGCGTCCGATTCGGCAGGCCGGCCCGGCTCGGCCGGCGAGGGCGCAGCCGACGACCCTGATGGGGCCGCCGGAACCGCGGGGGCGACGACGTAGTCCCCGGGTCGCGGCGCTCGAATGCGCAGGCTCCCCGAGGTCGAGTTCACCTTGAAGGAGGCCCCGCCATCTCCGACGACAGAGCGCCAGTAGCCACGCCCTCCTTCGAGCCGGTGTTCGACGTCTGAGACGATCGAACCCGAGACGGCCCGAAGTTCGGCCGTGACACCACTCAAGGGTGTCAGCTCGACCCCGCCCGAGATCGACTCGGTGCGGTGATCGCCCGACGGATCGAGCGCGCCGATGACTCGGATGCTGCCGCTGGTCGATGACAGAGCCATGCCGTAGAAACGGCGGGCACGAACCTTGATCCCGCCCGAGATCGTGTTGGCCCGGACCCGGACGTCGCCGCCGTTGTCGAGCGTGATCGAGCCGGAGATTGAGCCTGCTTCGACCAGGCCGCCGAGACTCC
Organism: Chloroflexota bacterium; assembly: GCA_003157875.1. Lineage (GTDB taxonomy): Bacteria > Chloroflexota > Limnocylindria > Limnocylindrales > CSP1-4 > Fen-1039. The sequence continues at coordinate 31,375 of PMKV01000142.1, read as the reverse complement.
ACATCCGAATGTCGCCGGAGACCGTTCTGTACTTCTGGTCACCGACCAGGGCCATTGCCTCGATCGAGCCGCTCATCGTCTCGTACCGCACCTTGGTGCCCCACGGCACGTCGACGGTGACGTCGGCGCCGACGCGCGCCCCGCCAAAGAGCCAGGCCAGGCCGGTCGAGAGGCGCCGCTCCGGAGTCTCCACCTCGAGCGAGCCCGGTCCGCGATCGACGATCACCCGGCCGGTGTCGAGCGCCCGCTCGGCCGCGGCCTGGTCCGTCGCGCGGATCCTGTAGGTGACGGTCAGGCGAGCTTCCTCGCCCTCGATGCCGCGCACTCGCAGCGTGCCGGTGATGGTTTTGACGGAGATTCGGCCCGCCGTGCCGATCCGATGGGTGAGCGTCTCGCTTCGCTCCAGCGTCCCCATCCCCTACTCCTTCCGAGCGCGGAGGAGGACGGCCGCCTCATCTGCGCTGATCTCATGGCGCGCCAGCCGCTCCAGCACGTCGCGGCGCAACTCCGACGAATCGCCCGAGCGCCCGAGCCCCTCCTCGCCGTCGTCCCCGAGCGGCTCACCGTCGGCCAGACCAAGCGCCTTCACGAGAGCCTCGATCCTGGCGCGAACGGTCGGGTACGAAACCTTCAGCTCGCGCTCCAGCTCCTTGGCGTTCCCCCGAGCGCGCAGGAAGCTCTCGAGGAGCGCGAGTTGCTCGCGGCTCAAGCGCCCGAAACGACCGACGTTGAAGTCGCCCTCGATGGCGGTGCCGCAGCCCCGGCACTGAAGCCGGGTGATCGACAGTTCGCTCGAGCAGACGGGACAGGTTGAGATTACGTCGCGTGCCATGTTGTCTGGAATGCCTCTTCCGCGAGCCCGGCCCGCCGGCGTACCGGCGGCTGCATCCCGGGACTACCGGAAGCACCCTGCTCGCTGTTATTAGCACTATGCCTACCTGACTTTATATTTGTCAAGTGCAGACTACCAAATTGGAAACCACAGGTCCGAGACTGACTCGGTTCTCTGTGCGGCACGATGGGAATTCCGAAAGACTGCGCCCGGGGCGCTCGGGCCGGTCGGCACCGGAGGCGACGCTGACCGCGCATCGCCGACCGCCGCCGGCGGAGTCATCTGGCGGCTGGGTATAGATTCGTCGCGTCGCGGCGTTCCGCGCCCGACCCGCCTGGAGGCCCGATGGCACGACTCGTCTACAACTTCGACCAACCCGACAGATTCGTTGCCGGCACCGTCGGCCAGCCCGGGAGCCGGGCTTTCTATCTGCAGGCTCGCGACGGCGACCGAATCGTCTCGGTGATCCTCGAGAAGGTCCAGGTCACGCTCCTGGCCGAGCGGCTGACACTGTTGCTGGCTGAGGTTCGCGAACGAGGGGCCGACGTCCCTGAGGAGCCGGCCCCAGCCGACATAGACGCGGCACCGCTCGATGAGCCGCTCAACGAGACTTTCCGCGTGGGCACCATGGCCCTCGTCTGGGACGGTGACGACGAAACGATCGTCGTGGAGGCCCGCGCCGCGAGCGAGGACGAGGAGGAGGCCGACGAGTCCCTGGACTCCGACGATGACGAATCGGATGTCGTGCGGGTGCACCTGAGTCCGGCCAAGGCGCTGGCGTTTGCGCAACGAGCCCTCGAGGTGGTGGCAGCGGGACGGCCGCCGTGTCCGTTCTGCGGCCAGCCGCTCAACCCCGAAGGCCACATCTGCGCCCGCCGCAACGGCTTCATGCACTGAATGGCGCTGTGAGATCCCACCGAGATCAATCGATGACCCAGGACGACGGGGCCGAACAAGCCGAACCGACTGCGGCCGGCCGATCGGACGAGCCTGCCGACGTTGAACCGATGGTGGCCGGCTTGACTCGAGCCGAGATGGAGGCTGCCGCGATCGAGGGTCGACAGGTTGCCGGACAGCTTGACAAGGCGGACGCGCTTCGACTCCTCCGCGATGGGGAGTTGACCGTGGTCGGCCGACTGCTCTCGGCCTCCAACGCCACGTTCTTTTGCATGGTCTCCTGCGGCGACTCCGCCCGCCCGATCGCGGCGAGTTGCGTCTACAAGCCGATCCGTGGCGAGCGCCCGCTGTACGACTTCCCGGATGGGACCCTGGCCTGTCGCGAGGTCGGCGCTCACGCCGTGTCTGAGGCCAGCGGCTGGGAGATCGTGCCGCCAACGGTCATGCGCGACGGGCCGTTCGGCGAGGGGATGGTCCAGCTCTGGATGGAGGTCGACGAGTCGGTCGACCCCGCCGAGCTGGTCGCATCGGACAACCCGGCACTGAGACGCATCGCGGTTCTCGACGCGGTCCTCAACAACGCCGATCGAAAGGGCGGGCACCTGCTCCCCCTCCCCGACGGCCGGATCCAGGGGATCGACAACGGCCTGTGCTTCGCCGTCGAGCCGAAGCTGCGGACGGTGCTGTGGCGATGGCGGGGCCAGGCCCTGTCGGCAGACGAGCGAGCCGTCCTGGCCTCACTCCACGACGAGGTGGCCGGCGGCCTGGGCGAGGAGCTGCGCTCGCTGCTGTCCCACCCCGAAGTCGCGGCAACATCCCGCAGGATCGACGCGCTCCTTTCGGCCGGAGCGTTGCCACGTCCGGATCAATACCGTCCCGCCCTCCCCTGGCCCCCGTATTGATACTGGGAAGCCCGGCGGCCGGCTGACCCGCGCGCCCCACGCGCCTGCCCCGCGTCCGGCACAATCGGCCCAGGAGGCGCGAAGCGTGGTGAGCTACTTCGAGACCCGGACCCGCATCATCGCCGTGGTTGCCATCGGCGCCAGTCTGGCTGCACTGGGCTTGCGCCTCGGCGGCGCGGGCGGCGTGGCCATCTTCGTCGCCTCGGCGATCGGGCTAGCGGGCCTGGCGGCAATGGTCGGCGAGGGCACCACGCAACTCGCCCATCGACTCGGGCCCAAGGCCACCGGGGTCCTGCAGTCGGCTCTCGGTAATCTGCCCGAGTTCTTCATCGGCATCTTCGCCCTTCGAGCCGGCTTGCTCGATGTCGTTCGGGCAGCCCTTGTAGGGTCGATCCTGGCCAACACGCTGCTTGTCCTCGGCCTGGCCTTCCTGGTCGGCGGTCTCCGTCACGGGCCACAGAAGTTCGGCACCGATCAGACCAAGATGATGTCTACTCTCTTGCTTCTGGCCGCGGCCGCCATCGCCATTCCGACGATCGCGACCTCCGCCGGCGGTCCGGCCTACGGGCACGAGACCGAGCTGTCGGTGATCGTCTCCATCGTACTGCTGGCCGTCTTCGCCGGGAGCCTGCCGTTTGCCGTCGGCAAAGGCTCGACCACCGCGGAGGTCGACGAGTCCGGCCGCGACGCCGCGGACTGGCCGCTGGCGGTCGCTGCCGGCGTGCTGCTGGCAGCGGGAATCGGCGCGGCCTTCGTCTCCGACTGGTTCGTCGACGCCCTCAAGCCCGCCATGAATTCGCTCGGGATGTCGGAGGCGTTCGCCGGCCTGGTCGTCGTCGCCATCGCCGGCAACGCGGTCGAGAACGTCGTGGGGGTGCAGGCGATGCTGGCGAACAAGGGCGACCTGGCCATCAGCGTCATTCTCAACTCGAGCCTCCAGGTGGCCCTGGCACTGGTACCGGTGCTCGTTCTCACGAGCCTGGTCCTCGGCGGAGCAACGCTGACCCTCGTGGTCTCGCCGCTGCTCGTGGCCGCGCTTGCGCTGACTGCGGTCCTGGCCTCGCTTGTCGTCATGGACGGTGAGTCCACCTGGCTGGAGGGCCTGGCCCTGATCGGGCTGTATGTGATACTCGCCGCCAGCGTGTGGTGGGGTCGGCCGATCGGCTGAACCGTGGCTGAGCGCCGCCGTGATGGCTAGACTTTGTCGGCTGCCAAGCCCTTCAAGGAATGACGTGTGGATACCGCTGCGCCCGTTGCCACCTCGCTAGACCCAGCGCCGGAGATGGCCGGCGGCGCCGACGGCTCGGGTGGCGGCCGCCGGGACGATCGGCCGAATGCCCCGGGCATCGGGCGCCGCGTCATCGGCCTGGCCTCGCGAGTCGTCCCGACCCAGTCTCGCGCTGACACAGTCGGCTGGCTGATCGCCTGGTTCATGCTCGTGGCGGTCGCGGTGCAGGTGACCGTGATCGTCGCCTACAACGTGGGCCTGAACCTCTGGCCGGCCTACGACACCTACGCTTACGAACTGGCCGCCCAACACATCGTCAACGGGCAGCCGCTCTACGCCCCCGCCCAGATCTGGACGATGGGCGCCTACAAGTACCCGCCCGTCTTCGCCCAACTGGTAGTGCCCATCGCGTTCATGCCCGAGCTGACCGTGGATTGGGCCTGGCGCATCTTCAGCGTGCTCTGTCTCCGCTATATGGCCGGATCCTGGAAGCTCGCCCTCCTGGCGATGCTTCAGTGGCCGATCATGCTCGAGATCGGGTTCGGCAACGTGACCCTTGCCCTGGGCGCGGTGGCGCTGCTGTCGTTCCGTGACAAGCGGGCGGTCTATCTGCTGCCCTGGTTCGCCGGGATGAAGTTCGGCCCGGCGCTGTTGCTCCCCTACCTGTATGCCACCAGACCGGAGATGCGGCGAGCGATAGTCATCGGCTGCAGCGTCTTCGCGGGAGCCTGCGCGGCCTCGTTTGCGGTCGCACCGGGGCTCTGGTGGGACTACCTCGGGACGTTCGGCTGGGAAGCTTCTTCACAGATGCAGGCGATGTTCGTCTACGCCATCGTGCCGGATCACGGCGGGACCGACTTCGCGATCCGCTTCGCGATCGCCGCGGTCGCGATCGTCGTCGCCATCCGCTGGCGGCTCGACTGGCTGGCCTTCATCGCCGCCACGGCCACGATGCCGATCTTCTCGCTGACCAGGCTGGCGGTTCTGGTGGCACTGTGGCCACTGTGCCTGCGTGACGTCGTGGATCGCTGGCGCCGGTCGGATGGAGCCTGGCAGCGCTGGATCACCGCCCCGCTGGTTCACCTGGACATGCTGCCGCCGCCGGAACGTCAGCCTACCTGGGCGGCCGCGGCCAAGGAGGCGGCCGCGAACTCGACCGCCTGACGCCGCCGGCGCGGCTACCGCTTCTCTCGAAGTCGCCGCCAGGCGGGATCGCCGTGGCGTTCAGCAACGAGCGGCCAGGCTCCGACCAGGCCGACGTCGTTACCGAGTTCGGCGGGGACGATCTCGACCCGTGCCGCGGGATCCGGAAAGGCGGTCCTCGACACCTCGTCCCGAGCCGGCCCCAGCAACCGCTCGCCCTGGCCGTCCGCCACGGCTCCGCCGACGACGATCCGCTCCGGATTGAAGGCGTTCACCCAGCCGACGCAAGCGATCGCGAATGCCCGCCTCGACCGCTCCATGAGCGCCGTGCAAAGCCGATCGCCGGCCAATTCTCCTTCGGCGACGTCTCGCCCGGTCAGGCGTGCGGCAGTCGCCCGTTTCGCGAGGAAGGCCGACCCTCCGGGCGGAAGGCCATCGGCGCCCGAGCCCCGCACCTCCCCGGCCGCCTCCGCCAGCGCTTGCCGCGCGGCGGTAGCCAGACCCGAACCCGAGACGATCGCCTCGAGACAACCGCTGCCGCCACAGCCGCAGTTCGGGCCGCCTTCGAGCATCAGGCAGACGTGGCCGATCTCTCCGGCCACCCCGTCGGGTCCCAGCATGAGCCGGCCCTCGCGAAAGATCGACCCGCCCAGGCCCGTGGAGACGGTTATGTACATGAAGTCGAGACAGCCCCGGGCGGCTCCCAACCAGTGCTCGGCCAGGGCCGCGACGTTCGTGTCCCGCTCCAGGTAAGCCGGCAATCCGACCCGCCGCTGCATCTCGTCGGCGAGGGGCGCATCGCGCAGCGCGACGACGTTGGGCGGGTCCACGACCAGGCCACGCCACGGGTCCACGGGTCCCATCGACGAGATGCCGATGGCCACGAGATGGTCGCGCAGGTCGGCCGGAAGATCGGCCCTCACGCCAATCAGCAACTCGGCGCACGCGGCGTAGATCGCCTCCGCGCCGCCCGCATGCGGAGTGGCGAGGGCCCGTCGACCAAACCGCTCCCCCGATGGGGGGATCGCGGCAGCCCGAATCTGGGTGCCGCCCAGATCGAGAGCTAGAACGACCGCATCCTGGGGTGGGCACACATTCGCCCTCACGTCTCTTCGGCCGTCCTTTCGTTCGCTGTCGTCCCGTCAACCCCGGCGGCCCCCGCTTGCGCGGCGGCCCGCGCAGGCGCGGCGGTCGGTTGGTCTGTTGCCAGTTCGCCGGCGGCCTCATCGACATACCCGCCGGTTTCCTCCGGGTAGAGCTCATGCAGCGTCACGTTGATGGCGGCCGCAACGGGGACGCCCAGCAACCCACCAAGGATGCCCCAGGTGCTCAGCCCAACAAGGACGGCGAAGATCGTGATGACCGGATGGAGATGGACGGCCCGCCCGATCACGAGCGGCATGATCACCTGGTCCTCGACCTGGCGAACGACCAGGTAGACGGCCAGGACAAGCAGCGTCGTGTCCGTGCCGTGTGCGGCGAAGGTGACTGTCCCCGCCAGGGCCGCCGCGATCATGGGGCCGACGAGAGGGATGATCTCGAGCACGCCGCTGAGGATGGCCAGAGCCAGGGCATATGGAACATGCAGGACCGGCCCAAGGATCAGGTAGATGACGGCCGTCACGAGGGCTATCAGCACCACCTGGCCGCGCAGCCACCGCCCCAGGACGACGTGGATTCGGTGCGTGATCCGGAGAGCTTCGGCGCGCTGATCGCGATAGAGGAACCGCAAGGCAAACTGCCCGAAACGATGGCCGTCGAGCAGCAGGTAGAAGGTGACGATCAGGCACAGGATGACCTGGAGCCCAACTTCGACCGCCCGCTCGGCCGCCTGGAGAGCCGTCCCGGGCGAGCTCACCGAGTCGACCAGCGTCCTCCTGATCTGGATTGCCAGATCGTCGACCGAGTAGGTGTTCCCGGCTATCGCGATGGAGTCGCCGAACAGCCGGTGCAGGGCCGACGCGATGACATCGCGGCCATTCGAGGAGAGGTCCCGCAGCTCCGACCCGGCCCGAGCGGCGGCGACGAACGCGACGATTCCAACGACGGCGAAGAAGAGGAGATAGCCGATCGCCACGACGGCCACCCGCGGCAGTCGCGTTCTGCTGTGGACGCCCGAAACGACCGGCGAGAAGGCATACGCCAGAACGCCGGCCACGAGGAAAGGACCGACGATCCCGCGAGCCAGCCAGAGTACGAGCAGGACGCCTATTCCGAGAACGAGCAGCCGAACCGACTGATCCGACCAGGCGATGCCGAAGCGTTGGGGTGGCATCGTGGCCGGCCCGGCCGGTTCGCGTCTACTCGCCATCGCTGCTCCTCTCCCTGGACCTCGCCGGACCCCCGCCGGGCGGCGCCAGCAGCCTGACTCCGCCGATCGAACCTCGAGCGCGCCAGCCGAGTCTCAAGTATGCGGCGTCGGCGCGTGTTTGGCGGCGGCGCGCCGGGCAAGAGATACTAGCAACGCCACGACCCAACGCAACACGGGGGAGTAAATGACCGCATCCGCGACTCTGGCCCTTTCGACCACCGACCTGAGGAAGAGCTACGGCCGGCAGATGGCCCTGGACGGGCTCAGCCTCGAAGTACCGAGCGGTGTCGTCTACGGCTTCCTGGGCCCCAATGGCGCAGGCAAGACCACCACGATGCGCCTCCTGACAGGGCTCATCCGGCCGAACTCGGGCTCGATATCGCTGCTGGGCCGGGCGTTCACTGGATCCCAGCACGACATCCTGCACGACGTCGGCGCTCTGATCGAGTCACCGTCGTTCTATCCGCACCTCTCGGCGCGCGATAACCTGACGGTGATTGGGGCGACCGGGCGGCGGGCCGCGAAGGCGAGGATCGACGAGTTGCTCGAACTCGTCGGGCTGACCGATCGGGCCGGGGATCGTGTGTCGAGGTACTCGTTCGGGATGAAGCAGCGGCTGGGCATCGCCGTCGCGCTTCTGAACGACCCGAAGCTGCTCTTGCTCGACGAGCCGGCAAACGGCCTTGACCCGGTCGGCATCGTCAACCTTCGGGACACGCTCAAGGCGCTGGCGGCCGCGGGGAAGACGGTCTTCATCTCGAGCCACATCCTGCCCGAGGTCCAGCAGCTGGCCGACATCGTGGGCATCGTGGCGGCGGGGCGTCTCGTGACCCAGGGTCCTTTGGAGGAGCTGCTGACCAGTCAGGCCCTGATCCGCGTCAAGGTCTGCCCCGAGGAGGTCGCGGGAGCGTCCGAGGTCCTCTCGAAGCTGACCGGGGGCGGAAGCATCGAGACTCAGGATCCGGACGCGGTCTGGCTGTCGGCGCGTATCGCGGCCAATCGGGCGGCCGAGGTGAACCGCGCCCTGGTCGGGGCCGGCATCTATGCCTCCGGCCTGGAAGCCGGCAGCGATCTCGAATCGCTCTTCCTGCAGCTGACCGCGCCGCCGGAGCCGACCATGCAACCGACACGACCTGGTGCCATTCCCGGTTGGAACAGCGGAGTTGAGTCGTGAGTCTCGCCATCGTTGGGATACGCAAGTTCTGGACCCGTTCAGCCACCCTGGTCTCGATTCTCCTGGTGATCGGTTTCGTGGTCCTGGAGTTCGTAGCTGTGGGTGCCGGCTATCGCAGCGGCGGAACCGCTTCGACCGGCCTCGACAAGGACACGGTCACCTGGTTCCTCTCCTTCCCGACCGCCTTCGACGCGATCCTCGTGATCGTCTACGAATTCGTCGCGATCGTGGGTTTGATCTACATCGCCACCGCGTCCGGCTCGGAGTGGAGCTGGGGCACGCTCAAGGTGGCAGTGGCGCGCGGCGAGTCGCGGTGGCACTACACCGTCTCCACCTTCGCTTCGCTCTCGATCATCCTCCTGGCCGGAATGCTGATCGCGTTCCTCGTTGGCATCGCAGCGGTCGTCGTCGGAGCCTCCATCGCAGGTCTGCCGGTGGGCAACCCGGCCGATCCCGCGCAATTCGCGCAGGTTGCGGTCAAGCTGGCCCGCTGCTGGATCGCCCTGATGGCTCTGACCTCGGTGGGCTATGCCGTCGCGATGATCGCCAAGAACCAGATGGCCGGCATCGGCACGGTGATCGTCTACTTCGTGGTCTCGATCCTCTCCCAGGCGCTGCTTCCGGACATCATCAAGCAGGTGCTCAAATACCAACCATTCAACATCACGGCCGACGCTATCGGGCTCGCGGGACCGCCCACCGGCGGCGTCGCATCGTCCGCCGCAGCGGTCGAGCCCAACCTGGCCTTGCTCATATCGATCGGCTGGCTCGTCGCCCTGGTGGGGATCACGGCACTCTCAGTCGAACGCACCGAGATCACCGGTTGAGGCTTCCCGGCGGCACATCGATCGGGGCGTAGCCCGCATCGGCTGCCGGACCGAGGGACGGGTTCGGCGATGCGGGCTACGCTGGCCACGAAGTGAGCCTCGAGAGCTACAGACGCAAGCGGGATTTTGCCAGGACGCCCGAGCCGAGCGGCGAGGCGGCGTCCGGTGAAGAGACGCCCGGGCGGACACCAACCGCGTCCGACCGGCCCGGCATGCCGCGCGCCGGAAGTGTCGCGGGTGGCCGTTTCGTGGTGCAGCGCCATCGCGCCCGGAACCTCCACTACGACTTCCGTTTCGAGATCGACGGCGTCCTGGTCAGCTGGGCCGTACCAAAGGGGCCGACGCTGGACCCTGCGATCCGCCGGGGCGCCTACCACGTAGAGGATCATCCGCTCGACTACTTCGACTTCGAGGGCACAATTCCGGCCGGGCAGTACGGTGCCGGCGACGTCATCGTCTGGGACTGGGGGCGATATCGAGCCGAAGCGACCGATGACCCAGGCCGGGCGGTCGGCGACGGCGAGCTGAAGTTCGAACTGTTCGGCGAGAAGCTGCGGGGCCGATTCACCATCGTGCGGACCCGAGGCGGTGTCGGCGTTCGGGGCGGCTCGGGCAGACAAACGGAGCCACGCGAACGCGAGGCGTGGCTCCTCATCAAGAAGCGCGACGCCTCCGCCGTCTCGGGCTGGGAGACCGAGACGCTACCTCGTTCCGTTAAGTCCGGCCGGACCAACGACGAGGTAGCCGCCGGAGTCGCGCCCCGGACCCCGCTCGAGCCCGCGCCCGCCTCCGGCGCAGCCGGGGCTCCGCTCTCGCCGATGCCCGGTTTCATCGAGCCGATGAAGGCCACGCCGGCCGCGGCGCCCTTCAGCAATCCGGCCTGGATCTTCGAGCTGAAATGGGACGGCTATCGCGTCCAGGCTCATGTCGTGGATGGGAAGGTAGCCCTGTTCACGCGCCGCGGCAACGACGCCGTCTCGTACTTTCCGGAACTATCCGGACCGCCGACCTGGCTGGCAGCCCGGGATGCGATCCTCGACGGGGAGGTCGTCGCCCTCAACGGCGCCGGCGAGCCCGACTTCCGCCTTCTCCAGGCATGGCACGAGGCGACACGCTCGAGACGCCCGGCGGCTTCGACCGATCCGGGGCGAGAAGCTGCCAGCCTGGTGTACGAGGTCTTCGACCTGCTGTACCTGGACGGCCACTCGCTCCTGGACCTCGCGCTCGAGGACCGCAAGAGGGTGCTGCGATCGATCCTGATCGACTCGCGCGCGGTGCGCTATGCCGGCCATGTCGACGGCGAGGGCGAAGCCTTCTATGCGGCGGTGTCGGCGCGCGGCCTCGAAGGCATGGTCGCCAAGCTGGGCCGCAGCCGCTACGAGCCCGGGCGGCGCTCGCCGTCGTGGCTGAAGATCAAGCGCCGCGCCGACGGCGAGTTCGTGGTCGGCGGTTGGACGCCTCGAACGGGCACCGAGTCGGACCTGGGGGCTCTCCTCCTCGGTGTCTACGATGCCGGGGCGCTTCACCCGGTCGGGAAAGTCGGCACCGGCTTCGATGCCCCCGAACGCTCCCGACTGCTGGCGCTCCTGGCACCGATGACGCGCCCAACATCGCCGTTTCGCCCGGCGCCCAAGGAGAAGGGCGTTCGATGGGTCGAGCCGCGTCTGGTCGCCCGCGTCGAGTTCGACGATTGGCCGCTCGGCGGTGCTCTGCGAGCTCCTTCCTACAGAGGTCTCGACCTGGACATCGATCCACTCGGCGTCGTCCGGGAGGCGGCGACGGCGGCGCCGAACATAGCCGGAGGTCCCCCAGCCGCGGACGGCGCGTCCCCGGAGTCGCTCGCGGAGCGCTCCAGCCGCAAAGCGGGTCTGCGCGGAGCGACGAACTCCGGGGGCGCGACGGCCGCGATTACGGCGGCCGAGCCGGCCGCGGCCACGGCGGCCGAGTTGGCCGCCCTCGACGCCCTACCGGCCAGGGGCGGGAGTTGGAGTATCGGCGGCCACGGGTTGAAACTGAGCAACCTCGACAAGCCGATCTGGCCGGCCGACGCGATCACCAAACGCGACCTGATCCGCTACTACACATCGATCGCCCCGTACGTGCTGCCGTATCTCCGCGGCCGCGCACTCACCGTCCTGCGTCATCCGGACGGCATCGACAGACCGGGTTTCTGGCAGAAGCAGCTGCCGAGCCACACACCGAGCTGGGTGGCCCGCTGGTCGTGGGAGTCCGTCTCCGCAGATGAGACGCGCGACTACGCCGTGGCCGAGGGCGCCGCAACGCTCGCCTGGCTGGCGAACGAGGCCGCCATCGACCTGCATCCATCGACCTTCCGGATCGACGCGCCGAATTGGCCGACGTGGGCTCTCATCGACATAGACCCCGGCCAGAACACCACCTGGGACGAGGTCCTCGTTCTGGGCCGGCTGTACCGGACCGCCCTCGACCACGTTGGCGTGACCGGGTTCCCCAAGGTCAGCGGCCAGCGCGGCATCCAGGTCTGGGTGCCGATTCGGGCGGGCTATTCATTCGAGGAAACTCGCGACTGGGTCGGCGGGATCTCGCGGGCCGTCGGCGCAGCGGTGCCCGAACTTGTCAGCTGGGTGTGGGAGAAGACGCGCCGCTCCGGACTGGCCCGCCTCGACTACACCCAGAACGCGGCCAACAAGACCCTGGTGGCGCCATACGCCGCGCGGCCGGTCCCGGGGGCTCCCGTATCGGCGCCGATCTCATGGGACGAGCTGGACGACCCGACGCTGCGGCCGAACGGCTGGACGATCCGCTCGATCTTCTATCGGCTTGCCGAGCGTGGCGACCTCTTCGCGCCGGCGCTTGCCCTCGAGCAGGACCTGCCGCCGTTGTAGCGGGGGCGCCGAATGGTACGCTCAGGCGGATGGAAGACAAGCGCGTCAGTCCGCCGGAATCGGACGCCCCCGCCGTCGAGGCCGGGGAGCCTCAGTCTGTGCGGCCCATCTTGCCGCGGGAGGACGAGGGTTCGGGCGGCGGCATCGTCAGCGCGCTCCAGAACGTCGCGGGACCGGTAGCCGGCGTCATTGGTTCGGTGATCGAGGCTGCCGGCCAGGTCTGGGGGATCGGCGACGGCGCGGTTGGGCGACGCTTGAGACGCCAGGCCAGGGAGCCGCTCGCCAGCCTGTACGACCTCTATCCGGAGGCGCGGTTCGCGTCGCCGCGCGAGCTCGGGCTCAGGTTCGTGCCGGTGGAGGATATCCGAGGTACGGCCGTGGCCGGGGCCAGCCAGCGCGGCGGCGATTTCCTGCCCCTCAAGCCCTTCCGCGGTGAGAACTGGGCGGGGCGCTGGCGTCGCATCCGTGACGCCAACGAGAAACTGCAGCCTCTGCCGCCGGTGGATCTCGTCAAGTACGACGGCGAGTACTGGGTCGTGGACGGCCACAACCGGGTCGCCGTCACCCTGTACGCCAACGGCGTCGGCCTCGACGCCATGGTCACCGAACTCGTGCCTCTCGACGGCCGGACGAGTGAACGCCCCGCGAACCTGCTCCAGTACCTCGGCGAGACGGGTGAGATGCGAGCCGCGGCCGAAGGACACCGGCCGGCGATGGGGATGCGGCAGGTCGAGCAGCTCTCCTTCGACGAGGCGGCGGGCCTGTCGGACGCGCACCCCGCGGCGCTCGAGGGGGAGCTCGAGGACAAGGCGGACCGCAACCCGGAAGCCGGGCCCGCCCGGCCGGAGCGCGACTGAGATGCCCAAGCGCCTGACGATCGAATGGCCCGACCCGGCACCCTTCCGCGATCGCGACGGCGCGCCGATTCGGCTGCTCGCCATCTCGGACGCGTTCGAGCAGACTCTGGCGGACGCCCGCAACCGCAGTGTGCTGGGTTCGATCGATTTGATCGTGGGCTGCGGCGACCTCGACTGCGACGACCTCTCCTTCATCGTCGATGGGTTCGACTCCCCGATCGTGTACGTCCAGGGCAACCACGACACCGACGAAAGATGGCGGCAGTGCCGGGATACCTGCCCGGAGGCGATCCACTCGACTTCGGTTTTCGAGCGGTCGGGGATCTCTATGGCGGGTCTGACCTGGCCGGGTCAACGCGGCAAACGCGGCAACCGAAGCGCGCGAACGGCATGGAGCCAGGCCTTGCGCCTGGCCACCAGACGGCTCGGAAGAACCGGTCCGTTGATCGTTCTGAGCCACGTACCGCCGCTTGGTGTGGGCGACGTCTCGACAGACCCGTACCACAGGGGATTCAGGAGCTATCGATGGCTCCTCGACCGCGTCGAGCCGGTCCTCTGGCTCCACGGCCACACGCCGCTTGCCGCGACCCGCGAATGGAAGGTCCAGGTCGGGAGAACGACGATCGTCAACGTGACCGGTGCCGTCATCATCGACCTGCTGCCGCCGGGGCGCCGGGCAGCGGCCGTCGACCGCTAGGACGCCCTCAGAGCGAGAGCGGGTCCGGCGCCTCCGGATCGATCCCCAGTTCGCGGACGGCGGCCTCGACCTCGGCGGTGGCCACCGCGCCGGAACGGCCCATGCCAACCAGCGCGGCTGCGGCGATGTGCGGCGCGTCGATCTCGAATAGCCTGCGAAGCGTCTCGCGAGTGTCGGACCGCCCGAAGCCGTCTGTGCCGAGCACGATGCGCGATTGAGGCAGCCACGGCGCCACGAGGTCCGGATAGCTCCGGATCCAGTCGGTTGCGATCACGATCTGCCCGCCCGACGGCGGCAGGACCTCGGCCACGTGCGGGATGCGGAGCTTCGCGGCGGGGTTGAGGCGATTCCAGCGATCGGTAGCCAGGCCGTCGGCCCGCAGCTGCTGGAAGGAAGTGGCGCTGTATACCTCGGCCGGCACCCCGCGCTCGGCGAGCAGATCCCGAGCGGCCACGGCCTGCTGCAGGATCGAGCCGCTGCCGACGAGCCTGACGGGTTCGCCCTTGACGCGAGCCGCCTTGCCCAGGGCGGGAGCCTCGAGCAGGCGGTAGATGCCCCGGGCGATCTGATCGTCGGTCAGATCGTCGGGCCGCTTGGGCATCGGGTAGTTCTCGTTGTACAGAGTGATGTAGTAGAAGACGTCGTGTGAAGAGGCGTCCAGCGCTTCCTCACCCCGCGAGTCGCCGCGCGACTCGACGTGGCCATACATCCGCTCGATCCCCTCGCGGACGATTGAGGCCAGCTCGTAGGCGTATCCGGGATCGTAGGCCCGAATGTTCGGGATCACCGATGCCAGCACGTGCGAATGGCCGTCATCGTGCTGGAGCCCCTCGCCCATCAGCGTCGTCCGTCCCGCCGTAGCACCCATCACGAAGCCGCGACCACGCTCGTCTGCCAGGGCCCAGAACTGGTCGCCCGTGCGCTGGAAGCCGAACATCGAGTAGAAGATGTAGAACGGGATGAGCGGCACGCCGTGAGTGGCGTAGGAGGTGGCCGCAGCCTGGAGCGAGGCAGTGGCGCCGGCCTCAGTGATGCCCTCCTCGAGCACCTGCCCGTTCTTGGCCTCGCGGTAGCTCAAGACCAGGTCCGAGTCCACCGGTTCGTAGCGCTGGCCACCCGACGCGTAGATGCCCACTTCCTTGAAGAGCGGATCGAGGCCGAAGGTGCGCGCCTCGTCGGGAACGATCGGGACAATGCGCGACCCGATCTGCGGGTCGCGGATGAGGTTTCGCAGCAGCCGCCCAAAAGCCATCGTCGTGCTGACGGCCATCTCCGACCCTAACGTGAACTCGGCGTCGACCTCGGGACGCAGCGATGGCAGCGGCGCCGCCCGTACGACTCGTCGAGGCACCGGGCCGCCGAGCGCCGCCCGTCTCTCGATCATGTACCGGACCTCTTCCGAGTCGGGGCCCGGATGGTAGTAGGGCGCGTCGTGGAGCCGGTCATCGGGGATCGGCAGCTCGAGCCGGTCCCGGAAGACGCGCAACTCCGCCTCGGAGAGCTTCTTGGCCTGGTGGGTGATGTTGCGCGCCTCGACCCCCGGTCCCAGGGCATAGCCCTTGACCGTCTGAGCCAGAACGACGGACGGGGCGCCGCGGTATTCGGTCGCGGCGCGATACGCGGCGTAGACCTTGCGGTAGNNTCCGGTCCGAAGAAGTGCTCGCGGATGTAGGCCCCGCCGGCGACGGAATACTTCTGGAACTCGCCGTCGACGGTCTCGTTCATCTTGTTGACGAGCACGCCCTCGACGTCGCGGGCCAGCAGGTCGTCCCACTCGCGGCCCCAGATGACCTTGATGACGTTCCAGCCGGCGCCGCGGAAGAGGCCTTCGAGCTCCTGGATGATCTTGCCGTCGCCGCGGACCGGCCCGTCGAGGCGNNGAAGGTCAGGTTGTCGAGGCCCTCCCGGGCGGCAAGCGACAGTGCCGTGACCGACTCGGGCTCGTCCATTTCGCCGTCGCCCAGAAAGGCCCAGACGCGGCTGGCGGATGTGTCGGCCAGGCTTCGGTTGGCGAGGTAGCGATTGAGGCGAGCCTGATAGATGGCCGCGATCGGGCCGAGGCCCATCGAGACCGTCGGGAACTCCCAGAAGTCCGGCAGGGTGCGAGGGTGCGGGTAGCTCGGCAACCCCACGCCCGAAAGCGCTTCCTGGCGGAAGTGGTCCAGGTTCTCCTCGGTCAGCCGGCCTTCCAGGAATGCCCGGGCATAGATACCCGGTGCCGCATGACCCTGGAAGAAGATCTGGTCGCCCGATCCCCCTTCGCCGCCCGGCGAAGTCGCAAAGCCAACTTGGCCGTTAGGCGAAATTGGCTCCTTGCCGCGGAAGAAGTGATTGAAGCCGACCTCGTACAGGGTCGCGGCGCTGGCGTATGTGGCGAGGTGGCCGCCGATCCCCGGCGCACGGTTGTTGGCCCGCAGCACCATGGCTACGGCGTTCCAGCGGATCAGCCGCCGGATGCGCTTCTCGATTACCTCGTCGCCCGGGAAGAATGGCTCCTGTTCGGGGCTGATGGTGTTGATATAGCGGGTGTTGGTCAGGGGCGGCAGGCCGACGTGCAGCTGGCGAGCTCTCTTGAGCAGCTTGTACAGCAGGAAGCGGGCGCGCTCGTCGCCCTCCTGGCTATGGATCTGGTCGAGCGCGTCCAACCACTCCTGGGTTTCGGTCGGGTCGATATCGGGCAGCTGGTGCTTGAACTCGTCGATGTACATGCTCGGGGCTTCTCCGGGCCGAGTACGACACGCCGTGCGGCGCTGAAGGCGACGCCGTGCCTGGGACCCAGGTTAGCCGATCGTCCGGCGCGCGTGGTGCGGGCCCGTGTGGCGGGCCGCCTCGTGGAAGACGAGGCGACGCGGAGGCACTTGCGCCCCGACCGGCCCAGCAGAAGGCGTTGCCGATTCTCCCTCGCCGGGCGGCGAGATTCGGAGCAGAGTATTGGGCGACGGGGATTTCCGACAGGCGCCGGACTCGCAACGCCAACTCAGCTTATGGCGGACGATTGAGTTCATGAGCACTCAGCCTCTTGTCCTTGTGGCGGACGACGAGCCGCGAATCACCAAGCTCGTCTCGATGGCCCTCACCGACGAGGGATTCCGCGTCGTGACCGCGTCCGGCGGCGAAGAGGCGCTGGCCAAGGCGGAGGAGGTCCGACCGGACATCGTCCTGCTCGACATCGTCATGCCCGACCTGGACGGCATCGAGGTCATGCGCCTGATACGCGAGCGCCGGTCCGTCCCCGTGATCCTTCTGACCGCCAAGGGCTCCGCCTCAGACAAGGCCAAGGGGTTGGATCTCGGCGCCGACGACTACGTCGCCAAGCCATTTCATCTCGACGAGCTGGCGGCGCGTGTCCGAGCCGTCCTTCGGCGAGCCTCCGGCACCGCCGCCGGCACTGGGGCGGTGTGTTTCGACGACATCGAGATCGACCTCGAGCGTCGCAAAGTGACCCGAGGAGGCGAGCTCGTCGAACTGTCGCGGACGGAGTGGCTGCTGCTGCAGCACCTTGCGGTCAACGCCGGGAAGGTCGTGCTGCACACGGAATTGCTGACCAAGGTCTGGGGTCCGGAATACCGCGACGATCTCCAGTACCTGCGGGTATGGGTCAGCCGTGTTCGCCGCAAGCTCGGGGCCAAGCCCGGCGAGCCCGGGCGGATCAAGACCTTCCAGGGGATCGGCTACCTGCTCGACGTGGAACCAGGTCGCCCCGACGAGAGCCGCGACGGTCAACGGGGCCGCTCCCCCGCTGTGCACCCGACATCCGAGACCACGGAGACGGCCACAGCGCACGAGACTACCGATTCGCGTGCGGCGGAGGCACCGCCGTCACCTGCGGCGGCCGATGGTCATCGGGATCAGGTGCGGAGCGACCCGAGTCGCACCGACAAGACGCCGAAGTCCTGACCGGCGAGCCGCCTCCACCCGTCCTGCCCGGCCGACACGTTACAACCGCCCACCCGGAAACAACGAGACAAGCGGCCCGGGGAGGGGGACCCGGACCGCTTGTTTCATCTGGAAGACGCCCCGTCACCGGCGTCTTCAGGGTGGAGTTCTCAAGAGTGGGAGGAGTGCAAGAGAAGACTAGACGGCCGAGCCTGACGACCGCACTTTGCCCGCCTACCTACCCGTTGCAGGGATATTGCAGTGCTCGACTTTCACTGCCCCTGGGGCGCCGCAGAACCGCCGTGCGGGCCCCACGCCCTGGGAGGATCGGGTCGCTTGCGCGTCCGGCACGCATCGCGTACAAAGGCCGTCACTGCTATCGCGCCGCTGAGACGACGACGGAGGAATGTCGGTCAATGCCTGCCAGCTGGAGGTCTCCCGGGCCGGACCACTGGGCCATCGAGGACCCCGATACGCGGTACGGCCCAGAAGTAGCGCTCGTTGTCGTTGACGTCCAGAACGACTTCGCCG
This sequence comes from Chloroflexota bacterium, assembly GCA_003157875.1. Lineage (GTDB taxonomy): Bacteria > Chloroflexota > Limnocylindria > Limnocylindrales > CSP1-4 > Fen-1039. The sequence continues at coordinate 13,236 of PMKV01000142.1, read as the reverse complement.
ATCCGGCAGGCAGCCTGTCGGTCGGAGGGGGCGCCGAGGTCGTGCCGCTCGTGAACGGCGAGGTCGAGCGCGCCCTGGCCGCCGGTGCCGCAGTCGCGTATACGCAGGACTGGCACCCGGCGCACACCCCACACTTCGCCCCGGACGGGGGCATCTGGCCGGTGCATTGCGTCGGTGGGACCTGGGGCGCCGAACTCCACCCCGATCTCAGCGTTCGAGGCCCGATCGTGCGGAAGGGCAGCCACGGCGAAGACGGCTACTCCGGCTTCTCGATGCGCAACCCATCCGGCGGTCTGCCGATCCCCACGGAGCTCGATGCGACTCTCGCCCGTGGCGGGGTCAAGCGTCTGGTCGTGTGCGGGCTGGCCACCGACTACTGCGTGAAGGCTACGGCTCTCGACGGCGTCAGGCTGGGCTACGAGACAGCCGTCCTGCTGGAGGCAGTTCGTGCGGTGAACCTGGAGCCCGGCGACGGCGACCGCGCCCTCGACGAGATGGCCGCCGCCGGGGTCAGACTCGTCGGAACGAGCACGGCGACGGGCTAGCGGCTCGTGCGGATCCATCTCGTCGATGCCACATACGAGCTGTTTCGGGCCCACTATGCCCCCCGGCCCGGGGCGTTTGCGCGCGACGGCCGGGACGTTGGAGCGGTCGTGGGGCTGCTGTACACGCTCCTGACGCTGCTCCGCGATGAGGGCGCGACGCACGTTGGTTGCGCCACCGACCACGTCATCCGCTCGTTCCGAAACGGGCTCTATCCCGGTTACAAGACGGAGGCTGGTGTCCCGGCCCAACTACTCGACCAGTTCCCGTTGGCTGAGAGGGCGATGGAAGCCCTTGGCCTCGTTGTCTGGCCGATGGTCGAGTTCGAGGCGGACGACGCCCTGGCCACGGCCGCCGCGCGGTGGGCGGATGCCCCGGGCGTCGATCGCGTCTTGATCTGCACGCCGGACAAGGACCTGGCCCAATGCGTCCGCGGCGAACGCGTGGTCATGCGGGACCGGCGTCGCGACCGCACCGTGGACGAAGTCGGCGTGGTGGCTCGATGGGGAGTCGGGCCGGCCTCGATACCCGACTACCTGGCCCTGGTAGGCGACTCGGCCGACGGCTTCCCGGGCCTGGCCGGCTGGGGGGCACGGTCCTCGGCAGCCGTCCTAAGCCGCTTCGAACACCTGGAGGGGATCCCCGGCGATGCCGCGGCCTGGGGCGTGGGGGTCCGCTCGCCGGCGGCACTCAACGCCACGTTGCGAGCGGGCTGGGGCGACGCCTTGCTGTTTCGACGACTCGCCACGCTCGCCACAGACGCTCCTATCGCCCAGCGAGACCCAGAGGCGCTGCTCTGGCGCGGGGCGCGCCGGGCCCAGTTCGAGGCGCTCTGCGACGAGCTCGGTCAACCGCGCCTGGCCGGACGACCGCACATCTGGCAGGGCTGACCCGGCCGCGCCGGCCTCTACTTGAGCATCTCCAGCATCGAGGCGTGGTGGCGCGGGGAGGCGGCCAGACACGACCACTTCTTCGCCGGATATGCCAGGTCGAACCAGGGGCCGCCCTCCAGGGTGGTCACCACCGCACCGGCCCGCTCGGCCAGAAGCCCGGCAGCGGCGACGTCCCAGGCGGACAGACCGGCACCCTGGGCATAGACGTCGAACCGCCCGCAGCCGACGTACGAGAGCGTCAGCGACGCCGAACCCATGGAGCGGTTGGCGCGGACGGATTTCAATGCCTTGCGACGCTTGAGGACGGTGCCACGACCGCCGATGGCGAGGGTGACCACGAGATCCTCGAGGAGTTCCTTGTCCGCAACCTGGATCGGCTGGCCGTTGCGCATTGAAGGCCCGTCGATTGCGCCGACGAAGGTCTCATCGCGAGTCGGGTCGTAGACCACGCCGATGACCGGCCGGCCCTCGACCGCCAGGGCGATGGAGATACAGAAGAACGGGATGCCGTTGGCATAGTTGATGGTGCCGTCGAGCGGATCGACGATCCAGACGCGGCCCGACTTCGCGGCGCCAGGCGCCGCCACCTCGCCGATCTCCTCCGCATAGAACGAATCGCCCGGATAGCGCTCCTGAACCGCCCGCATCACCAGGCCCTCGCACAGGTGATCGACCTCGGTCACGACATCGCGCGGCCCCTTGGCTCGAATCTGCTCGAGCCGCTCGTAGCGGTCCATCTGGATTCGCCCGGCCTGATGGGCCAGGTCGATGGCCAGCTCGAGCTCCTGCCCAAAGGCTGCCGACCGGCCGAGCCGGCCCAGGCTCGCCTTCGATTCGCCGGCGGCCCCCGAACTCGGCACGCCGTCCGAACCTGCGGCCGTCAACTGGCTATCCCGGCATCGAGCGCGATGTCGATCGTCCGCTCGATCGCCCGGTTCAGCTCGTCGGGCGGCATGTACGACTCTTCGGAAGTGGCCTCCTCGGACTGAAGGTCGCTCACGGTCAGGATCGCGGCGGCGGCCGCCGCCGCCCCGGCCGCGTGGGCCCTCGAGACCAGGTAGTACAGGACGGAGGTCTCCATCTCGAAAGCCAGCACATCGCGACAGCGCCACTTGGAGAAGTAGTCCGGGTCGGGGTTGTAGAAGAGATCGACCGTGGCCACCTGCCCGACGTGAGGCTTCTGGCCATGCTTCTCGGCCGCCTCGATGAGCGATCGGAGGAGCGCCAAGTCCGCGGTCGGCGCATAGGCATCGCCGTGAAGATGGGTCTGCGTTGCCCCGTCGACCGGAGCCGCGGATGTGGCCACGACGATCTCGCCCGTCTTGACGCCACGGCCGATGCCGCCACAGGTGCCGACGCGGATGAACCGCTCGACGCCGAGGCGGAGCAGTTCCTCGACCACGATCGCCATGCTCGGTGCGCCCATGCCGCTCGTCTGAACGCTGACCGGCACGCCCTTGTAGGTCCCGGTGTAGCCGAACAGGCCGCGGTTCGAGTTGACCTGGCGCGCGGCGCCGGGACCGCCATCGAACTTCTGCGCGATCCAGGCGGCGCGGTTGGGATCGCCCGGCAGCAGCACTACGGGGGCGTAGTCCGATGGTTCGGCTCGAAGGTGAATCTGAGGCATCAACTGGACTCCAGGTCGGCGCGAAGGGCGGGCCGGCGGTTAGCGATCGAAGACCCCGATTCTAGACGGAACCGACCCGGGACCGGACGGTCGGACCGAATTCGGGCGCGATCTGGATTACCTACGTATTGACAGAACGCCAAATGTCGACTTCGAGCAACAGAATCGAAACGATTCGAACCGTGTGGTCTTGATGGTTCGTGGTTGGGTTTGTGTGGTTCGGTGTAGACAAGACGTCGAAAACCTGAGATACATATGCGCGCAAGACCCTTGCAGATGGCCTAAATTCGCGTATGGTACGGATCACCCAGCGCAAGCCCGTACCCTTGGATGCTAGGTCCGGTGCAAGGCAGCGCCAGGCAAAGAGACTCTCAGGCACTCAATTTGACCGGATTCGTCTCCCGGACAAGGTGCCCGTCGCGAGGGCCCAAGGTTAACGAGGAACCAGATGCGGTTCAGTCGTGCTCGGCAGGGGGCGGTCGAGCGTCTTCTCTGGTCGCGCGATAGTCGGCTGATTGCGCGGATCTCCGAGCGCCTGCCGGAGGCCCGGGTCATCGAACTGGCGGACTCCGGTTGGTGCGTGCTCGGCGATGCAATCGAACTCACCGAGGCACTCATCCTGCCGCTCGCTCAGACGTGCGCCTACGGTCTGGCCGACGTGGATCCGTCGCTGCCGGTGGCCGAGCGCTATGTCGTCGCTCTCGGAAGCGCCGTCCAGGTGTCCGGTCTGGGCGACCGGATCGGGATGGATGAGACGCCCGAGATCGCCAAGCGCAAGGTCCTTGACTACTTTTTCGCGCTGAAAGAGAACCACCACGTCGAGTTCCAACCGATCGTCGACCTGCGGACGATGGAGGCGAGCGAGTGGGAGTGCCTCTTCCGACCGCATATGCCGATGCTGCCGCATACGATCAGCGCCATCGTCGACGCCGCCCTCGTGGCCAAGCGCCCGGTCGACTTCGACATGTTCGTGGTCGAAGCGACCCTGGCCCGGATCGCCGAGGTCGCGCGGCCGGGCGTCCTGGGCCGACGAACACGCTATGGCATCAACCTCCTGCCGGCGAGCCTGCTGGCGCCCCATTTCGAAGCGTCCGTCTTTGCCGACCGCGTCCGCCGAGTCGGGCTGTCACCCCGCCAGATCGTGGTCGAGTGCACCGAGCAGCAGGCCATCGCCGACATAGCCCGCCTCAAGAAGCAGGTCCGGGCGCTCCGTCGCCTCGGCTTCGGCTTCGCGATCGACGACGCCGGCGCCGGCTATGCCAGCTTCAACGTGATCGCCGCCCTCGAGCCGTCGATCATCAAGATCGATCGCGAGATCGTGTGCCGCATCGGCAACAAGGGCAGCGAGGCCAAGAAGGCGCTCGTCGAGGCCTTCGTTTCGTTCAGCCGCCGCATCGGTGCGAAGGTCGTCGCCGAAGGGATCGAGAACCGCCGCGACCTCCTCGCCCTCCAGGAGCGCGAGGTCGACTTCGGCCAGGGCTTCCTGCTCGGCCGTTCGTCCACGGTGCCGACGCAACCACGCCGCATTCGCTTCCCGCGCGAGTTGCCGCTGGTAATCGCGACCGCGGCCGGTTGGGAAGGCGCGGTCTCTACGCGCGTCGCTTCGGGCCGGTAGGTCCCCGCGCTCGGTTCACTTCGGCGGTACCATCGAGACCGGACACCTTCTACGGCCGCCGGCAAACCAGGCATCGACCGCGCACAGGTTCAGATGACCGCCCTCGATCGAACCGCGACGCCCTACCCCACCCTCTCCGCGCAGGCCCGGCAATTCCTCGAGGCGCCGCGGTTCGCGGTCGTGGCAACGCTGAACCCGGACGGAAGCCCACTCGCGGCCGTGGTCTGGTACCGACTCGTCGGAGACACGATCGTTTTCAACAGCCGCGTCGGGCGGCATTGGCCGAGTAACCTGGGGCGCGACGGCCGCGTTTCCCTCACCGTCGTCGACGGCTACGACTACGTCGAGATGCGCGGCCGGGTCCGGATCGACGATGACCCGGCCCGGGGCCAGGCGGTCATCGCCGACCTGGCGCGGCGCTACCATCCGGACGAGGCTGAGGCCGCCGCTCAGGTCCAAGCCTTCTCGGACCAGCAGCGGGTCACCTTCGAGCTGCGTCCCGGGCGCATCTTCGAGCGGATAGGCGGCCACTAGGAGGAGCAAGCGATGGCTACGGCGAAGATCGGCTACGCGGCGATGCTCGAGCAGTTCGGGCCGGCCGATGTCCTCGACCTGTGCGCCCGCGCCGATGCGGCCGGCTTCTCCGGCGTGATGGCCGCCGACCACTTCCAGCCGTGGACGCCGTCGCAGGGCCAGGCTTCGTTCGTGTGGGAGGTTCTGGCGGTGGCCGGGGCCCGCACAAAAGGGGACCTCGGCCCGGGCGTGACCTGCCCGTCGTTCCGGATGCATCCCGCGATCGTCGCCCAGGCCGCGGCGACGCTCGAAGTCATGTACCGCGGCCGAACCTGGCTGGGTCTAGGTTCCGGTGAGGCGCTCAACGAGCACGTCTTCGGCGGCTACTGGCCCGAGGCACCGGAGCGGATCAACCGCATGTTCGAGGCCATCGAGATCATCACCAAGCTCTTCAGCGGCAAGGACGTGAAGCACGACGGCCGCTACTTCAAGATGGAGACGTGCCGCCTCTGGACCCTGCCGGACAAGGCGCCGCCGATCTACATCGCCACCGCCGGGCCGGTCACAGCCAGGCGCACCGGCCAGTTCGCGGACGGCCTGATCACCGTCGGCGCGCCCGAGGAGAAGATCGAGATGGTCTTCGGCAAGTTCGAGGAAGGGGCGCGCGAGGCCGGCAAGGACCCGAGCAAGATGCCCAGGATCCTGCAGCTCCACCTCTCCTGGGCGGAGACCGACGAGCAGGCGGTGGCGAACGCGGTCGAGCACTGGCCGACCGGAGGGATGAAGTTCGCCAAACAGGACATCCGCTCGCCGCGCGACTTCGAGGCCATGGCCGCCCTGGTTCGACCGGACGACTTCAAGGGTCGAATGCTGATGTCGGCCGACCCGGAGGTCCACCGCCGCGAGATCCAGAAGTTCCTGAACCTGGGCTTCGACCAGATCTACCTTCACAACGTCGGTCGCAACCAGGAGGCCTGGATCGACCTCTTCGGCCGCGAGGTCCTACCCAAGCTCAACGCCTAGCGTTGAGTCCTCAACGCTACGGGGCCGTCGCAGGCGGATCGGCGAGCGCGGCGGTCGCGCGCTTCATCCGGCGCGGTACTCTGTCGCTGCTGATCTCGCCCGATCCGGAGGAACCATGCGCGTCCTGTGTCTGGCCGGTGGTGTCGGCGGCGCGAAACTCGCCGACGGGCTGCAGCAGATCCTCGCGCCCGGCGAGCTGACCGTGGTCGTGAACACGGGCGACGACCTGGAGCGCCACTCCCTGGCGATCTGCCCCGATCACGACACCGTCCTGTACACGCTGGCGGGGATCGCCGATCCCACCCAGGGCTGGGGAGTGGCCGGCGAAACGTGGCAGGTCATGGGTCAGCTCGGCCGGCTCGGCGCCCAAACGTGGTTCCGACTCGGGGATCGCGACCTGGCGACGCACCTCTTTCGAACCGAACGGCTGCGCGGAGGCGCCCGCCCGACGGAGGTCGCCCTCGAGCTGGCTCGATCGCTCGATGTACCGTCGCGCATCCTGCCGATGACCGACGACGCGATCCGGACCCGGGTCCGTACGACCGCCGGATGGCTCGACTTCCAGGACTACTTCGTCCGGCTTCATCAGGAGCCCGACGTGCTCGAGGTGCAGTTCGAGGGCGCGGAGGCCGCCTCGCTCACGCCCGAGGTTCGCGATGCCATCCGGTCGGCCGAGGCGATAGTCGTGGCGCCGTCGAACCCCGTCGTTTCGATCGGCCCGATACTCGCGGTGCCGGGGCTGCTGGCCGAGATCGTGGCCGCCCGCGGCCGCGGCGTGCCGGCCATTGGAGTCTCGGGCATCCTCGGCGGCAAGGCCTTGCGCGGCCCGGCCGACAGGATGATGACGAGCCTGGGCGAGGAAGCCAGCGCCCTTGGAGTGGCTCGACGCTATGCCGCGGCCGGGCTTCTCGACGTCTTCGTTCTGGACCGCCAGGACGAGGACCTGTCGGCGGGGGTTCGGGCCCTTGGACTTGAGGTCGTGGTCACCCAGACGGTCATGACCGACGCCGGCTCGCGTGCCGCCCTGGCTCGGGACGTGCTCGGGGCAGCGGCATGGGCATTTGCCGTCGCGGCGGAAGAGCGGCTCGAGGGCGGAAATGCGCCCGGCGGGGGCTCGCTCCAGTGACCGTCACCGGGCTCGACCACATCGTCGCCCTGGTGCCGGTGCGCTCGCTGAGCGGCGCCAAGTCGCGTCTGGGCGAGCCGCTCGACCCCGAAGAGCGCGCCGACCTGATCCTGGGCCTACTTACGCAGACGGTCCACGAAGCCCTGGCGGCCACTCGGCTGGCGGGCGTCGTGGTGGTGTCGATGGACGAGGACCTGCTGCGCCGGGTCAGGGCGACCGGCGCGGCCTCGCTGCTCCAGGAGACCGACGGCCTAAACGAGGGACTCGACGAGGCCCGTGCGGCGGCCGGAGCCGAGGCCACGGCCATCCTGGTATTGCCGGCGGACCTGCCCGGTGTCTCCGCCGCGGCGATCGACCGGGTGGCGGAGGCCGCTCAAGAGGCCCACAGCGCGGCGCCGGAGAGACCCGTCGTCGTCCTGGTCCCCGACCGCCACGGGACCGGCACGAATGCCCTTCTGGTAGCTCCGCCGGACGCGATCCCGTTCCTCTTCGGCGAAGACAGCCGGGCCGCCCACGCGGCGGCGGCCCTTGACGCGGGCGCGGCATACGTGGAGCTGGACGGGCCTCTCACTTTCGACGTCGACACTCCCGACGATCTGCTGGAGGCCGACAGGCGCGGCCTCGATCACGAAGTGGGCCGATGAGCGAGGGGACCGGGGCCGTCCGGGACCGTTCGCCAGACGGCCGAATCGGCGTCATAGCGCTCGACGGCGTGCCGGAGATACGCCCCGGCGACGACTTGACCGCGCTGCTCGTGGCCGCTCTTCGCGCCACTCCCGGCGTAATGCCCCTCGCCCCCGACGACGTTCTCGTGGTGACTCAGAAGATCGTCTCAAAGGCCGAAGGCGCGATCGTGGACCTGACGGCGATAGAGCCGCGGCCCGAGGTCATCGACTTCGCGAAGCGATGGGACCGCGACCCGAGGCAGCTGGAAGTGGTCCTGCGCGAGGCCCGCCGGGTCGTGCGCATGGATCACGGCGTTCTCATCACCGAGACCAGCCACGGCTTCATCTGCGCCAACGGCGGCGTGGACGCCTCCAACATGGGTCCGTCGAGCGGCACGGTAGTCACGCTTCTGCCGGCGGATCCCGACGCCTCCGCCGCCCGGATCAGAGCCGGCGTCCTGGCCGCCCTGGGCGTGGACCTGCCGGTGGTCGTCTCCGACAGCTTCGGCCGCCCGTGGCGGTGGGGCATCGTGGACGTGGCCATCGGCGTCAGCGGCATGCTGCCGCTCGACGACATGCGCGGCAAACCCGACGCCGACGGCCGGATCATGCACAGCACGGTCCGAGCCACGGCCGACGAGATCGCCACGGCCGCCGAGCTTGCTCTGGGCAAGACCTCGCGGCGGCCGGCGGCGATAGTCCGCGGCGCGAACCCGACGCGCGGCGAGGGCCGCATCGCGGACGCGTTGATGCCGCGCGAGTTCGATCTGTTCCGGTGACCGGGCGCGGCGGTGACCCGGCGCCGCTCGAGGCTCGGTTCGCCGCCCCGGAACCGATAGACCTGACGCAGACGCTGGCGCCACTCAAACACGGCCGGGGCGACGCCACGATCCTTTTCGCGCGGGACGACGCCTGGATCGCCCGCCACACTGCGGCCGGGCCGGCGACGCTCCACATCTGGACCCTCCCGGCCGGTGGCACGATCGAGGCCCAGGCCTGGGGACCCGGCGCGGAGCTCGCCCTCGAAGCGGTGCCCGGTCTCGCCGGCCTGCTCGACGACCCGAGCCCGCTCGTCTCGGAGCACCGCCTGATCCGCGAGCTGCAGCGCCGCTTCGCCGGCTTGCGTCTACCGCGGACGGGCCAGCTTCTGCCGGCGCTCGTCCCGGCGATCACGGGGCAGAAGGTCACGGCCGTCGAAGCCCACGACGCCTACGCCGCGCTGGTCCGGCGGCTGGGTGAACCCGCGCCCGGGCCGATGCGGCTGCGACTTCCGCCGACCGGGCCGAGCCTGGCGGGCCTCCCCTACTTCGAGTTTCATCCGATGGGCCTGGAGCGACGTCGGGCCGAACTCATACGGCTGGTCGGTCGCAACGAATTGAAGATCGAGGCCTTGAGCACCCTGCCGCCGGGGGACGCCGCCGCGCGATTGCAGGAGATGCCCGGCATCGGCCCCTGGACCGCGGCCGAGACGATTCGCGCCGCCTTCGGCGATCCGGACGCCGTCAGCCTCGGCGACGCCCACCTGCCGGATCTCGTGGCCTGGGCGCTGGGCGGCGAGACCCGCGCCGACGACGCGCGCATGCTCGAACTGCTGGAGCCCTACCGCGGCCAGCGAGCCCGGGCCGTCCGACTGCTCCAGGCGTCGGGAATCAAGATCCCGAGGTTCGGCCCCCGCTTCCCGCCCGGGCATATCGAGCGGCTCTAGCCGCCCGGCCGAGCCGGCCGCCGCTTGGCCGGCTAGCAGCCCGCCAGATAGGCGCAGGGATTGACGGCGTCCGAGTCCGTGCCGAGCGCCCACGGATACCCCAGCCAGACCTCGAAGTGGAGGTGCGGACCGGTGGTCACACCCGTCAGGCCTACGTGCGCGATGACCTGGCCGGCCGACACCGTCTGGCCGACCCTCACCGACCAGGTCGAGAGGTGGTTGTAGGTCGAGTAGAGCTTGGCGCCGTGCATGATCCAGACCACGTTGCCGCCGCCCGTGTATGAGCGCCAGCCGGCCATGACGACCGTCCCGCCAGCGGCCGCCACCACCGCCGTGCCGTACTGCGCGGCGATGTCGATGGCGTGGTGGCCGGACCAGAAAGTCTGGCTTATGTAGCTGCTGCCTGACACCGGCCAGATCCACGACCCGACGGTTACCGTCCTGCCCCCGCCCGAGCTCTTGGGGATGGGCACCGGGCCGCCGCTCGCGCCCGGGATGAGGAGAGTCTGGCCGACCACGAGATTCGAGTCCGGCAGGTTGTTGGCGTCGACGATGTCTTGCGCCGCGATGTTGTACTTCGCGGCCAGCGTGTCCAGCGTGTCTTTGGCGGCGACCTTGACCAGCAGGCCGTCCATCGGCGGGATGAGCAGCTGCTGACCGACATAGAGGTTCGACGGGTTGGGCAGCGACGCCTTGTTGGCCCAGTAGATGGTCGACGTCGTCAGGCCGAACGCACCGGCGATCTTGCCGAGCGTGTCGCCGGCCTTGACGTAATAGGTCCGCAGCTGCGTCCTGGCATCGGTGCCAACGCCCGGGTTCTGGAGCGTGTTGGGGATCGAGCCGTCGCCGAGGTAGATGTCGTTGGAGTCTGCCGCGAGCGGCCCATCACCCTGTCCGTACAGCGCGTACGGAGCAGCGGCTCCGGGCACGGTGCTGACGCTCGGCCTTGCCGCCGCCGCAGCGGGGGTCACTTCGGGCAGAGAGCTTACGAGCGCGGCGAGCACCACCAGGGCGCACACGCCGATGGGAACGAGCTTCTGCACGCCCCGATGGTTGGCGACTCGGGCTGCGGTCCGGCCGATCCCGCCGAAGGGATCGAAGGCCTCAGAAGTGCCCGATGCATCGCCTCTGGATGTCGAGAGAAGCGCCAAGCGGTCGAAAAGCCGACTCACCGCCGCGGAACCTTGCAGCAAATACGGACTCCAGCTGGGGGGACGATTCCCAGGGACAGCGGCGCGAAGCCCCTGTCGCTTGACCCTCACCCTACCAGACGATGCGTCGATGGCGCAAACGCCCACCCTCTGGGGCGGCCCGTCGGTGGTTCAGGCGCACCGGATTCGAGCCTGCGGCGGCGTGGCCGGAGAACCGAGTCGGGGCCGCGTCGAGGACGGAATCGCGACGGTGCTAACCTGTGGCCCGCGTACACCCACGCAGCCGGTCCACGACCGTCGTCGCGCTGTCCCACGGAGGCTCCCCGTGAAGATCGGTCTCCAGATCTCGTCGTTCACCTGGCCCGGCGGCGACGCCGCGATCGGCCCGACCCTGGCGCGCATCACCGAGACGGCCGATGCCGTCGGCTTCGACTCCCTGTGGGTCATGGATCATTTCTTCCAGATTCGCGGCGTCGGCCGGCCCGAGGAGCCGATGCTCGAAGGCTGGTCCGCGCTCAACTTCATGGCCGCCCACTCGAAGAAGGCCACGCTTGGGCTCATGGTCGGCGGCGTCCACTACCGCCAGGCGGGGCTGTGGGCCAAGGCAGCCACAACCCTCGACGTCCTGAGCGGCGGGCGAGCGTATCTGGGCATTGGCGCGGCCTGGAACGAGGAGGAGAGCCACGGCTTGGGCTTCCCGATGCCGCCTCTCGGGGTCCGCTTCGAGATGCTCGAGGAGGCACTCCAGATCGTCCACGCCATGTGGCAGGGCGAGCGCGGCACCGGGGCGCGGTTCGAGGGCAAGCACTACCAGGCCGAGCGGCTGCTCAACTCACCGCAGATCCTGCGCAGGCCGCACCCACCGATCATTATCGGCGGCGGGGGCGAGCAGAAGACGCTCCGCCTCGTGGCGAAGTACGCGGACGCCTGCAACATATTCGGCGGGCCCGACCAACTTACGCACAAGTTCGCGGTGCTGCGCGAGCGCTGCGCCGAGGTTGGGCGACCGTTCGAGGAGATCGAGCGTACCAACCTCGCCCGGGTGGACCTGAGCCTGCAGTCGGCTACCGAGGTCGTCGACGGCTTCGCGACGCTGGCCGAAGTCGGCGTCCAGCACGTGATATTCAGCCTGACGAACGCCGACGACGTCCGCAACATCGAAGCGCTCGGCCGCGACGTCATCCCGCTCGCCCACGCCATTGAGCCGAAGGCGATCTAGGGGGTAGGGGTGAGCAGTCTGCCCGAGCCCGCCGCCCGGGCCGACCTGCTCAGACGAGCGGTGGCATTGTTCCTTCCGGTCGCGGTCCTGGCAACGCTGGCGTCCGGCCTGGTCTACGTCGAAGTCCAGCAGGACCTGCGAAGCGGCGCCAACGACCCGCAGTTCCAGCTGGCCGAAGACACCGCCGCGAGTCTGAACGCCGGCGCCGCGCCGACGTCGATCGTGAGTGCCGCCTCGCCGGTGGATCCCTCCTCGAGCCTGGCACCGTTCGTCATCGTCTTCGATTCGAACCACGCCATCGTGGCTGGCAACGCCACGCTGGATGGCGGTTCGCCGGCTCCGCCCCAAGGGGTCCTCGACGCCGCCCATCCCGGATCCCCAAACGCCGTGACGTGGCAGCCTCGGAGCGGCGTTCGAATCGCGGCCGTTGTCGTCGCCTGGAATGGCGGCTTCGTTCTGGCAGGCCGATCTCTACGCCGGGTCGAGGAGCAGGAGGCCAACGCCGAGCTGATCGCCGGAGCGGCGTGGCTGGTGATGCTGGCGGCACTGGCACTGGCCGCGGTCGTCGCGGCCTGGTTCTGGCCGGCGGCCCGCCCGGATCGGGGCTGAACGAACCGGACCTTCGTTCTGGCCGACGGCCCACCATACTCCCAGGGAGTATCGAAGGCGTGCTAGGATATGGTCATGAGCGACGACTCCACGACCAAGGCCGGTAACCCGCTGGGCGGCCTGAAACTGACCCTCCTCACGCCACTCCCCGGCGACGAATCGATTCCCGTGGCGGCAGCCACTCCGACGCCCGCCTCGGGCAAGCCTGTGGATGCCCGCGTCATCATCGTGGGATCGGGGCCAGCCGGCATGACCGCCGCGATCTACGCAGCGCGGGCCAACCTCGAGCCGATCGTCATCGGCGGCGTCGTGGGTGGTGGCCAGCTCATGATCACCAGCGAAGTTGAGAACTACCCGGGCTTTCCCGATGGCATAGGCGGACCGGAGTTGATGGCCCTCTTCCGGGCGCAGGCCGAGCGATTCGGGGCGCGAATCGTGGACGCGGACGTGGACCGGGTGGACCTGAGCGGCCGGCCGTTCCGGCTGTGGGCCGCCGGCATCGAGTATCGAGCCCGGGCCGTGATCGTGGCCACCGGCGCCGAGGCGC
>PMKV01000147.1 GCA_003157875.1 Chloroflexota bacterium | reverse complement strand
GTAGTCGCGGATCAGGTCCAGCGTGGCGATGCGCATCGACGTCGGAAAGACGTCGTTTGTGGACTGGGCCATGTTGACGTGGTCGTTCGGCGAGACGATCGAATAGTCGCCGCGCTTGCCGGATCCCACGCCGGCCGCGTGCAACAGCTCGATGGCCCGGTTGGCCAGGACTTCGTTGGCGNNTTGGCGTTCATGTTGTGGCTGGTGCCTGCGCCGGCCTGGAACGGGTCGATGCGGAAGTTGTCGATCAATTCCGCCTGCTTGGCCAGACGCGCCGCCTGGAACCCGGCTCGCATCGGATCGGAGCGGCCGTCCGAGGCCAGTTCGTCATCTTCGGCAGGAGGCGACCACAAGATCTCGTCGGCCGCCTCGACGATGGCGTTCCCCAGTTGCTTCGGGAGCCGGCCGGTGGTCATGTTGGCGCGGGCCGCAGCTTTCTTCACCCCGACGATGGCCCGGACGAGGGCCGGGTTGGGTCGCGTGCCGGAGATCGGGAAGTTGTGGATGCCTCGCGCCGTCTGGACGCCGTAGTACGCGGTCTCGGGAACCTCGAGGTAGCCCAGCGGATCCTTCTCGATCCGGAACCCGGGTCGCGGGGCGGGGGCCGGGGCCGGGGCCGGGGCCGCGGTGGCGGTTGAGGGAGTGGCGGCCGGTTTCGGCCGGCCTGCGGCTTCGGGGGTCATCGTGGTGTCGGCTCCTGGCTCGAGTGCTGCCGCGGTTCGCGGCATGGGGCGCTGGCGTCGCCCGATTCTATCCCCGCCGGCAGGGGCGCGACCACCGAGACACCGGCCATCTGAACCCTCCATCCGGCTCGCTCGGTCGGCGGCGGCCGGCCGGATGGGGTGCCGATCCGGGGGCGCGGCGGTCCCGTCGTGGGATCTGGTCGATATTTCGACTACTGAGTCGCGTATATTCCGCGACACGGGCCGTTTTCCCGCAGAGCGGTCCGCTACCACGGCCGCAGGGCAACGACGGAGCCAGAAGCGTCGACCCCGGTTCGGGCACCCAGGACGAGGAGGTCCCCGCATGGCGCAGCAGGCACCGCAGCAGGCACCCAAGTCGCGCGAAGAGATCATCCAACAGGACGTTCACGACCTCCATCGCCTGGGGTATGCCCAGGAGCTCTTCCGCACGATGGGCGGTTTCTCCAACTTCGCCATCAGCTTCTCGATCATTTCGATCCTGACCGGCGCCGTGATCCTGTTCGACTACGGGCTTGCCTGGGGCGGTCCGGCCGCCAGCACCATCGGCTGGCCTCTCGTCTCCATCTTCACGCTGCTCATCGCGGCCTCCATGGCCGAGATCGCCTCCGCGTATCCAACGGCGGGAGGCCTGTACTACTGGTCCAGCCGCATGAAGAGCAAGGACTGGGGCTGGTGGACCGCCTGGTTCAACCTGGCCGGCCAGATCGCCATCGTGGCCGGGATCGACTTTGCCGCGGCGAGCTTCGTCAACAGCTCGATCGTGACGCCGATCCTCGCCAACTTCGGGATCGCGTATGGGAACGGCTCGCTCATCTTCGGTTCGTCGCTGGTGAGCGGCCAGCTGCTGACCATGGCCGCCCTAATGGCAATCCAGCTCGGCCTCAACGTCGGCGGCATCCGGATCGTGGCTTTCCTGAACGACATGTCGGTGTGGTGGCACATCGGCACCGTGGCCGTGATCGTAGGCGCGCTCTTCCTGATCAGCTCCGGCAAAGCCCACGCCGACATCAGCCCCTTCGCGGTTGGGCCGCTCGACAAGATCGGAAGCGCCTCGCCGTTCGGGTTCAACCTGGGTCCGGCCGTCGGGTACGCCGTGCCGTTCGCATTCCTCTTCTCGCTGCTCCAGGCGCAATGGACCTACACGGGTTACGACGCTTCCGCCCACGTCGCCGAGGAGACGGTCGGCGCCCGACTGTCGAGCGCGTGGGGCGTCTTCATCTCGGTCGCCGTCTCGGCCGTCGTCGGCTACATCGTTCTGTTCGGCCTGGTGACGCACCTTCCTCCGCTCGACCAGATCATGAACTGCGACCCGACCAAGGTGGCCCTGTGCAGCCAGTACTACGGCGGCAACGCCGTTGTCTTCAGCACCCTCAGCTACAACCTGGGATCGCTTGGTGACGTGCTCGGGGCGGCAATCGCGGTGGCCATGAGCCTGTGCGGACTGGCCTCGATCGCCGCGGCTGGCCGGATGCTCTTCGCCTTCAGCCGCGATCACGGCGCGCCCGGATCCCCCTGGCTGCGCAAGGTCTCCCATCGCTACCGCACGCCGGCCAACGCGATCGTCGCCATCGTCGTCTTCAGCTACCTGCTGACCAACGCCGCCTTTATCGCCGGCAGCTTCACGGCCATCGCGATCGTCACCGCCATCAGCACGATCGCCCTGTACTGGGCCTACGGCGTGCCGATCTTCCTCGGCATCTTCGGCAATCAGGAGTGGCGCGATCATGCCGTCTGGAAGCTGGGCCGCTTTTCCAAGCTCGTAGCCGGCCTGGCCTGCCTCTGGATCGTCCTGATCTCGGTGCTGTTCCTGTGGCCGACCTCGGGCAACCCATGGACGCTGATCGCCTACGTCGTCTTCCTGGGCTTCCTGCTTGTGTACTACTTCGCCTGGGCCCGGGGCCGGTTCAAGGGTCCGATCGTCGAAGTCGGCGAAGTCGAGCTGACGGAGATCGAGCAGGAGTTCGAGCACGCGGCCGAGGAGATCGCCGGGGCCTGAGACGAACGGGCGCGGCCGCAGCCTGACGAGGCGCGGCCACGCTCGGATCGCGAGAGGACGCCGCCGGCTACTGGCCGGAGAAGTGACCCAGGAAGTCCTTCAGCGCGCCCGGCGCATCCCAGCTGACGACGATGACCTGGCTGCCGTTGGAGGCGATGACGCAGGCCTTTGAGCCGGCGAAGCTGATCGCGTCGAAACCGGAAGCGGACGGGGGATGCTGCCAGCTCATGCCGGTGGAACTCGACCAGGCGGTCCAGGGGGCGGTCGAACTGGCCGGCGCATCGAGTACCAGGACTCGGCCGTTGACGATGGCCCAGTTTCTGGTCGCGGTCTCGAGGCCCGACTTCTGCCACGCGACGCCGGTCGTCGACCACCACCACGTGGTCGTCGCGGCGGCCGGGGCCGTACTGGCGGCCGGGGCCGGAGTGGGAGTGGCAGCCGGGCTGGCACTCGACGACGGGGATGCCGGGGCCGAGTGCGCAGCGGAACCCGAAGCTGTCGCCGGAGGAGCGGTCTTGGCCGTGGCCACGAGCGTGGTGCCCACGCTGAACAGCGCCGTGACGTTGGGCGGCAGATGCCAGTCCGTACGCATCGTCCAGGTTCGGCCGTCCGGCGAGGTCCAGGCCGTGGTGGCGCCGGCACGAGTGGCATCGGTTCCGACGGCCACGAAGCCGTAGCGGTACGTCGCCACGGTCAGCGCGAAGCCGTCCCCGACGGAGATCGAGCCCGCCTGCCAGGTGTCGCCGTCGGTGGAATACATGATCGGCGAGCCACCCGCCTTGTCGGAGGAGGCAACAAATCCGCCTGTGGCGGCGACTACGGATACGAATTCCGGCGGCGTGTCATCGGCGAACTGTACCTGCCTCCAATCGCCTGCCTTGGTCATGTGCCAGATCATGCCGTTGTCGCCGCTGGTGTCGGTCACTTTCCCGACGGCGATGACTCCCCCCGCGCCGTCGGGGATCGCCTGCAGGACGACCGGCCGGCCGGTCACGACCGCCTGCGGTGCGGCCGAGGCCTGCGGGGCGGCGGAGGCACCGGAGGCCGACGGTTGAGCCGAGCCGCCGGATGGGATCGGCGCGGCCGTGACGACCTTCGAAGTCAAGCCGGCGGGTTTGAGCTCCTGGGACCACAGGTTGCCGCCGTCCGACGAGCTGAAGATCGAGGTCCCCGTCGGGCCCGTGGCGAAGAGATAGAAGCTGTTCGTCGAGTTCGTGACAGGGCCCAGCGAGAACTCCTTGGTCACGTCGGGGATCATCGGCGTGTTCCCGACGTTCACGTTGAGGGCGAAGTTCTCCGGCGGTGCCGAGACGCCGGCCGTGGCGCGGGCCGCTCCCAGGACCAGATCGCCACTCACAGCGCCCAATCCGCTGCCCGTCCCACCGATCATGACGATCCGGCTGCCGATGGAGGCCATGCGGGCCCGGGCCAGCGGCGACGTCGTGCCCGTGACTGGTAGCCAGTCGAGGCCATTGTCGGAAACCCAAACGACCTCGGCCGCGACCGCCTGTGGAGTGCTTCCGGGCAGTGGCGACCCCACCGTGGCGGCGGCCGAAGCCGTGGTCACCGCGGGCGCGCCAAAGGCCACCAGGCTGCCGTTCACGTTCGCCACGCCGTCCATGCCCACCGTCGCCAGATCCGTGGGCGCCGTGGTCTTGGTCCACGTCGCGCCGTCGTCGGAGCTCCACGAGGCCGCCAGGCCCGGAGCCGACTCGCCGAGGTCCATGCCCACGGCCACGATTCTGCCGTTCAGACCCGAGATGCCTCGAACGTCGAAGCCGTCCAGCGAGGTCTTGGCTTGAGTCCAGTCACGGCCGGTCGAGGAGTACCAGGCCGTCGAGCGCGTCGGTCCTCCGCCGTTCCACAGCCCGACGATGACGAACCCACCGTTCCACGAGCCGACGGCGCGCGGCGTGTACGACCCTCCCGAGGTCGAGACGCCGGGCAGAACCTGTGGCGTCCACGATCGGCCGTCCGTGGAGAGCCAGGCCACCCCGTTGCCCGCGGCGACGACGGCCCCGGATCGCGTCGCGACACCCGCCACCATCTCCTGACCGCCGCCCGAGGCGACATCCATCGGTGTCCAGGTGCCGCCGTCCCGCGAGTGCCAGGCGCTGGCGGTCACGTCCGTGGAGGCCGAGCCGATGCTGTTGCCGACGACTACGAGCCCGCCCTGGCCATCGTCGGAGATGCCCTGGGCGACGAACCGCCGGCCACCGACGTCGAATGAGCCCGACGCGGACCGCTGGGACCAGGTCGAGCCGTCGCGGGTGACCCAAATGGTGGTCGTGGCCACGGGCGTGGTCGACCCGGACGGAGTCGAGACGACGGTGCCGAGCATGAGGAGGTCCTGGTCGACGGTCGTGAAGTACGGACCGAAGTCGAGCTTGGCGAAAGGCGGCACGGTGGGCTTGGCCCAGTTGATGCCGTAGATGCTGCCCGTGCCGACGGGTTGGCCCGCCTGGCTGGGCAGGGTCACGAGCAGAGCCGTGACGATTCCGAACGTGGCCGTCATCCCGGCAAATCCAACCAGCCCGCGCAGGCTCGGCCGGCCGATGCGGATGCCGCCGCGGCGTGCACCGAGGCGAGGAGTGCCGGGTCTCGATCCGGCGGAGCCGCCCAGGCCCAGCGACCGAACGATGCCGCTCAGCCCGAGCGAGAGACCCGAGCCCCGCCCGCGTCGCTCCTGGCGCAGCCGCGAGAGCGGATGCGGTGTGGTCAGGCGCGGCGTTGCCGCGGGCTCGCGAATCTGGTCGGCTTTCTCGGCCGAGATCGACTCGGCGGGCGCGGAAGGACGCGGCCGGGCCGGCGGGCCGGATCGGACGGGGGCGACGACGGGTGCGGCCGGCCGGGCACCTCGAGCGGGCAGGACGGGAACGGCCACCCGCGCCGAAGGCCTCCGCGGCTCGAACTCCATGCCGCAGTCGCGGCAGCCGCGATCGGCGATCGAGTTCTCCGCGCCACATTCGGGGCAGTATCGAATAGAGGTCGACACGGCCGCGGCCGCTGGTCGCTTCGACCCGGAGGCGGCCGGCGCAGGCGCAGACCGGCCTTCGGCGGGACGCCGACGGGCCTGGTCGGTCCGGGCAATGTCCGCCTTCTTGGGCATGACCAGGCGCCTCGACTCTTCGGGGCGCTCGAGCGCATCCCCTTCGAGCTCGGTCTGGTGGCTGTCGCCGGGCTGGGCCTCGACGTCGCGGTGGTTCATCGGGGTGTTGCCCACCTCTGTCCGTGCTCTGCTCTTCGACCGTGCCGCGGCTCGGAGTTGGATTGGCCGGCTCGGGAACCGAGCAGGACGCGGCGAAGACCCGAAGTCTGCCACGGATTGGCCCATCAAGGCACGCCGGACCCGCCGTTAGGTGCCTGGGGAGCGAGGAAGAAACCCAAACTCGACGCAATCTGAACCGTTCAGGGGGCCCGGGACTCGACCCTTCGCCCGGCCGCGGAGGCATCGCCGCCGGTCCGGCCTGGTGCGGATCGCGGCGTCGTCTGGCTCTCGGGCTCCGAGCGCGCCACAATACCGGCCAGAGGACCGCCCTCGAGAGAACCACCGACCTCGGCGGCACAGGGAGGAACCGATGAGCGACGAGCACGACGCCGGCAGCCGCGGAGCCGACAAAGCCGCTCCAACGCGTCTCGAAGAGCCGCGCCAGCTCGAGGAGCTGCGGCAGATGGTTCGCGACGGACTGATCGATACGGTCATCGTCGCGCTGACCGACATGCAGGGTCGGCTCGTGGGCAAGCGCGTCCAGGCCGAGGCATTTCTCAAGGGCGTCGTCGATCACGGCATTCATTTCTGCACATACCTTCTCGGCACGGACATGGAGATGAACACGCCCGACGGTTTCAAGTTGATGAACTGGGAGACCGGCTACGGCGATTGGATCGGACGTGAGGCGTGGGAGACGACTCGCGTCCTGCCCTGGCTCGATTCGACCGCGATCGTCTTATGCGACGCGACCGACGACGCTGGTGCCGAGATTCCGGTTTCGCCGCGGTCGATGTTGAAGCGACAGGTTGAGCGAGCGGCCGGACTCGGATATGCCGTCAAGTCGGGCACCGAGTTCGAGTTCTACGTGCTCTCGGATACATATGAGGACCTGAGCGAGAAGGGCTACGAGAACATCGAGCGGGTCGGCTATTACAACGAGGACTACCACCTTCTCCAGGCCACCAAGCTCGAGCCGTTGTACCGGCAGATTCGCAACCAGATGACGATGGCCCGAATCCCGATCGAGTTCAGCAAGGGCGAAGCCGCGCCGAGCCAGCACGAAGTCAACATCCGCTACGACGACGTCCTCGAGTCGGCCGATCGAAGCGTTCTCTTCAAGCACGGGGCCAAGGAGATCGCCTGGCTCAACGGCTACGGTCTGACGTTCATGGCCAAGCCGTACGCGGACTGGACGGGCTCGAGCGGCCACCTCCACATGAGCCTGTGGGATCCGACCGGCGCGAAGGCGCTCTTCTTCGAGGACGGCGCCGAGCCGTACGGCATGAGCCAGACGATGCGCTGGTTCCTGGGCGGGATGATGGCCCTGCAGCGCGAGCTGGCCCTCTTCATCGCGCCGACGATCAACTCATACAAACGCTACGCGGTCGCCAGCTGGGCTCCGGTCAACGTCGTCTGGGGTCGTGACAACCGCACCACCGGGTTCCGCATCGTCGGCAGCGGCTCCGGCCTGCACATCGAGAACAGATTCCCCGGCGGCGACATGAATGCATATCTTGCATATGCCGCGGAGGTCGGCGCGGGTCTGTATGGAATAGAGCACAAGATCGAGCCGCCGGCCGAATACAAAGGCAACGGCTACGTCGCCAAAGGCTGCGACCGAATGCCGCGCGCGCTTTACGAGGCAATCGATCTGCTCGAGGCGAGCAAGGCCGCGGTCCAGATATTCGGCAAGGATGTCGTGGCTCACTACCTCAACGCGGCCCGCGTCGAGCGCGACACGTATGATTCCGCGGTCCACGCCTGGGAGCGCGAACGGTATCTGGAACGCGGGTAGGCGAGCAGAACTTGATATAGATCCAGGCCGCGAGCCGTCCCTCAGCGGCCGGGACCCAGATACGTCCCCAGCGCCCCAGTCAGCGTCGTGAGCCGACGCGGCAGCGCGGCGGTCAAGGGCGCGGTATCCACCGGCGCCGACTGAACCACGAATTCGATCGCCGAGGGCCGCATGGGCGGCGCGGGCAGCAGTGTCAAAGGCGCGGTGAGAACTTTCATCACCACGACCGGGGCGTGGAGGATGAAGCGGCGTCGGCCCATGACGCGCAGGGCGGCGCGGATCACCTGATCCATGGTCAGGGTCTCGGGGCCGCCGACCTCCAGGATCGCGTTCTCCCCCGCCGGGGTGATCAGTGCGTCCGCAGCCAGCGCGCCCATGTCGACGACGAAGACCGGGGAGAGCAGCTGACGGCCGCTGCCGATCTGCGGCACGAACGGCAGCCAGCGGCTCATGCCCAGGAATCGGTTGAGCGAGCGGTCACCGGGGCCGTAGATCCAGCTGGGACGGAGGATCGTGTAAGTGATCCCGGCGCCACGGACCGCCTCCTCGGCGCGCCACTTCGCCCGGAACCAGTGTTTCGGCGCGTCTGGCGCGGCGCCGGCACCCGACATGTAGATGAGTCGGCGCACGCCGGACGCCTTCGCCGCGGCCACGAGCGCCTCCGTTCCGGCCGCGTCGACGAGCTCGAAAGTCTGGCCGCGGCGCGGGGCCTCGACCGGCGAATTGCGGAATGCCAGGCTGATGACCAGGGCTTCGACGTCCGCCAGAGCGGTCGCCAGACTCTCCGGACGGGTCACGTCGGCGGCCCGATATTCGAGTGTCGAGCCCGAAGGCGCGGCTGTCTTCCGATGCGTCAGGACAACGACACGATGGCCCCGAGCCGCCATCTCGCGGGCGATCGCCCCGCCGACGAAGCCGGTTCCTCCGGCAATGGCCACGACTTGCGATCCTGTCCCCACCTTACGCCTCCCGGCTTGCCGCGCCGCCGCTCCAGCGGCCGCTGCCAGCATATGCCCCGAATCAATGAGCCGGCGCCCTGCGAAAAGGCACGATCGAACTCGCGTTTCGTCTCGGCCGGCGCTGAGCTCCGAAGACTATCGCGGCCCCTCTTGTAAGCTTGCGCCAGAGCGATCGGCGGGCACGGCATACAGAGGAGGCAGGACGATGCGGCTGAGGGAGAAGGTCTCCATCATCACCGGCTCCGGCGGCGGGATGGGTCGCGTGGCGGCGCTCCGGTTCGCCGGCGAGGGATCGCGCCTGATCGTGGCCGACATCCACCAGGCCGCCGCGGAGGAGACCGTCCGCCAGGTCAAGGCCGCTGGGGGCGAGGCCACGCCGATCGCGGTCGACGTCTCGGTCGAGGCCGACGCCCAGGCTATGGTCGAGCTGGCAATCAAGAAGTACGGCCGCGTCGACGTCCTGTACAACAACGCCGGGATCATGCCCGAGGCCGACCATTCGGTCGTGGATACGTCGGTCGAGGTCTGGGACCAGGTCATGGCCGTCAACGTCCGCGGCGTGTTTCTCGCCTGCAAGTACGCCATCCCGCGCATGGTCGAGCGCCATTGCGGCTCGATCATCAACGTCTCGAGCTTCGTCGCCATCCTCGGCTGCTCGGTGCCGCAGGACGCATACACGGCCTCGAAGGGCGCCGTTCTGGCCCTGACTCGCTCGCTGGCCGTCCAGTTCGCGCCGCAGGGCGTCCGAACCAACGCCATCCTGCCCGGGCCCGTCGAGACGCCGCTGCTGATGGAATGGCTGGTCAAGGACGAGAGCGCCAAGAAGATCCGCCTGGCCCGGAACCCGAGCGGTCGATTCGGCAAATCCGACGAAGTGGCAGCGCTGGCCGTCTACCTCGCATCCGACGAGTCGACCTGGACCAACGGAGCCTCGATGGTCATCGACGGCGGGATCAGCGTGAACTACTTCTGATGGCCGGCGAGCTGATGGCCGAAGGGCCGCGCCCGGCCGACCTGGCGATCGGGATCGACTTTGGCGGCAGCGGCATCAAGGGCGCCGTCGTCGACATCAAGACCGGAAAGTTCGTGGGCGATCGAATCCGGATCCCGACTCCACAGCCGTCCGTGCCGCGCGACGTCGTGGCGCTCATGGATCGACTCGTTCACATGCTCATCGAAGCGCTGCCTCCGGTCGGTGGGCTGACGCCGGCGGACGTGGCCGCCGTGCCGGTCGGTGTCGGCGTCCCCGCCGCCACTCGAGGCGGCGTCGTGCTAACCGCGGCCAACATCGACCGCGCCTGGATCGGGTACCCGGCGGAGCGTGAGCTGGCCCTGGCCATGGGCCGAATCGTGGCCGTCGGCAACGACGCCGACGTGGCCGGGATGGCCGAACTGCGCTTCGGCGCCGGGCGCAGGCAGCGCGGCACGATCATCGTCCTGACCATTGGAACCGGCCTCGGCACCGCCCTGTTCGCCGACGGGAAGCTGCTGCCCAACACCGAACTGGGCCACATCGAGTTGAACGGCGGCGACGCCGAACTGCGCGTCGCCGAGTCGGCCCGCGACCGGTTCAACCTGGGATGGAAGGAATGGGCGTCCGGCTTCGACGCCTACCTCCACGCCCTGGAGCGGCTCTTCTGGCCGGATCTGTTCATCCTGGGCGGCGGGGCCTCCAAGCGCGCCGACAACTACCTCCAGTACCTGACCGTGACGACGCCGGTGGTCGTGGCGACGATGAAGAACAACGCCGGGATCGTAGGCGGGGCGCTGCTCGCCTACGACCGGCGGCTTCGCGAGACCGCTCGGGCCGCCGCCGAGCCCATCGCCTGATCCACGGCCGGCGGGCCGAACGTCGCGCCCACGGCAGCCGCCGCGTTTGTAAGCCCGCCATTACGTGCCGAAAGCAAATTCTTGCGGAGGGCCGAATCCGCCCTTACAGTCGCTCGCGAACCTCATGTCTGGCTCGGATACGGGAAAGAGGAAGACCGAGCCGAGGGAAGGAGCGGGTTCGCAATGGATCGCATCGATTCTTGGGATTCGCGCGCCGGGCGCGCAGGCATTCACACGCAGGTTGGAGGTCGGGACAGGAGACGCCTGCTCTCGGTCGCCTCCTCCGTAGTGCTCTCAGCCGGCCTTCTTGCGATCGGTTGGGCAGGGCCCCTTGCCGGCCCCGTGGCAGCCATCAACGCCCCCTCAGGCAAGGTCGTCGCCTGGGGACTGGATACCTCCCACCAGACGGATGTGCCTGCCGCCGCCCAGTCGGGCGTGGTGGCTATCTCGGCCGGCGGCGAGTTCGCCGTGGCGCTCAAGACTGACGGCACGGTCGTCGCCTGGGGCGACGACTCCAGGGGCCAGACCGACGTGCCGGCGGGTCTCTCCAACGTGACGCAGATCTCCGCCGGGTGCTCGCACACCCTCGCGCTCAAGTCCGACGGCACGATCGTGGCCTGGGGCTACAACTACCAGGGCGACACCCAAGTCCCGCTGCCGGGCGACGGCGCCCGCTATACGGCCGTCGCCGCGGGTTGCGATCACAGCCTGGCGCTGTATTCCACACCCACCGCTTCTGGCTTGATCATGGCCTGGGGCAGTGACAGCCAGGGTCAGATCGACGTCCCAGTCATCCACGTGGGCTACGTTACTTTGCCGCTCACGAACATCAAGGCCATCGCGGCCGGAGACGAATTCAGCCTCGCCCTCAACTCCGCCGGCACTGTCGACGCCTGGGGCGATGACAGCGTCGGCCAGAGAAACGTGCCGGCGAGTCTCCAGACGAACGTGAGGGCGATCGCAGCCGGGGAGTCTCACTCCGTCGCCATCACTTCGTCTGGAACGGTCGTCGCCTGGGGCGGAAACGCCCACGGCGAGACCAACGTGCCGGCCGGGCTGGCGAACGTGACCGCGATCTCGGCCCGCATGACCCACACCCTGGCCCTCGTGGCGGACGGCCCCGTCGTCGCCTGGGGCTACAACGGCTACGGCCAGACCTCGGTGCCGGCGAGCGCCCATGGACCGGCGGCCGTCGCCGCGGGCGGGGAGTTCAGCCTGGCGCTGATCCTGCAAAGCATCCCGGGCCCGCCGACCAACCTGGCCGTCATGGCCCTGAACGGGGCCGCGGGAGTGTCGTGGTCGGCACCCGCCAATGATGGCGGGAGCCCGATCATCGGCTACACCGCCACGTCGTCGCCGGGCGGCCAGACGTGCTCGACGACCGGCGCGCTCAGCTGCACCGTGTCGGGCCTGACGAACGGCACCGCCTACACCTTCACCGTCCAAGCCAGGAATGCCGTCGGGAGCAGCGCGCCGTCCGCGCCGTCACCCGCCGTGACGCCGACGGCGCCCGCGGCCGCGGCGACGCCCAAGCCGACGCCCGTGCCTGCCGCCACAGCTACCGCCAGCGCCGGCTCGTCCGCGGCCAAGAGCCCCAAGGCGACCAAGAAGCCGGCCAGGAGTCATGCCTCCGGGGCGACGGACGACCCGAACGACACGTCCGCCGCGGACGACACATCCGACGCCAGCGCCGCCCCCGGCGCGGCCGGCTCGACCGATCAGGGTGGCGGCGGCGACAGCACTCCGTTGTTGATCGCCCTGGTGCTGGTTGGGATCGCCGTCGCCCTGGCCGCGGCCGTGGCTTGGACCTGGCGGGCACGCCATCGCGTGGCGGCCCCAGCCGGAGATCCGGGCATCGCGCCGTCTCCGAACCCGCCGTCGGGCGGTGAGCCGGCCGGTGAGGTGGCAATCGCCGGCGATCCACCGGCCGCGGGCGCGAGTCCATCCGCGGCGGAATAGGTCCGATTGGAGTGGAGCAGGAAGGATCAGCCTCGGGGCCAGGCGCAACACCCGGCCCCGAGGCTGCCTGGAGAGGTGGGATTGACATGGCATCGATCAGGCCGATTGACCACAAATGCGGGCGTTCCCCCAGGAACCCGGGGCGGGCTCTCTTGATCGCGTCGACAGCGATCCTGGCTACGGGCGCACTCTTGCTTGGCGGGTTTGGGCCTGCCGCTGCGGCCGCCGCAACGGCCACACCGGCAGGCGCCGTCGTCGAGTGGGGAGCGAACGAGAACGGTGTCCCGAATGTGCCGGCGGCCGCGTCCTCGGGCGTGGTGGCCATCGCGGCAGGGCAGTGGCACGCCCTGGCCCTCAAGTCGGACGGAACCGTCATCGGCTGGGGCGACAACACCTACCACCAGACCGACATACCGGCCGGGCTTTCGGGCGTGACCGCGATTTCCGCGGGCACAGGCTTCTCCGTGGCCCTCAAGGCGGACGGTACGGTCGTGGCCTGGGGCAACGACAAGGACCACGAGACCGAGGTTCCGGCCGGGCTTTCGGACGTCCAGTCGATCTCGGCGGGCTCGAACTTCGTTTTGGCCCTGAAATCGGACGGCTCGATCGTCGGCTGGGGCAACGACGACTTCGGTCAGACGAAGGTGCTGGCCGGACTCACCGCCAAGCAGGTTGCGGCCGGCAATGACTTCAGCATCGTCCTGGAGCCCAACGGCTCGATCGTCACCTGGGGTAACAACGACCATAAGCAGGCGACGAAACCGTTGGGAATCGACGCCAAAGCGATCGCGGCGGGCGACGACTTCGGGCTTGGCATCAGCACGGATGGATCGATCTTCGGCTGGGGCGACAACTCGAACGGTCAGGCCGCCTCCCCGTGCGCCAAGGTCAAATGCGCCTCGGCGAAAGGGAACTTCACTGCGGTTGCGGCCGGTAGGGTGCACGGCCTTGGCCTGCAGGGCAACGGCACAGTGATTGCCTGGGGCCAGGACATCGACGGCACAACGGCCGTCCCGACGGGCCTGACGAACGTAGTAGCCATCGCCGCCGGGCCTGACTTCAGCCTCGCGCTCGTCGGCAAGGTTGCCTCTGCGGCGGCCTCCTCGGCGTCAACGTCCGCGGGTCCGTCGGCCTCGAAGAAGGCCGCGAAATCGCCCAAATCGTCCGGCTCGGCGGGAGCCTCCGACACGTCCGCCGCGGCCGGCTCGAGCGGTTCGACCGATTCGAGTGACTCGGGCGGAGGGTTCAATCCCCTCCTCCTGATCCCGATCGTCCTGGTCGTCCTGGTCGTCCTGGTCGTCGGCGCGGTCCTGCTGTCTCGGCTGGCTCCATCGCAGGTCGAACAGAAGAGCGCCGCTCCATGGGAGCCGAGCGGCAGCGGCAGCGGCAGCGGCAGCGGCAGCGGCAGCGGCAGCGGCAGCGGCAGCGGCAGCGGCAGCGGCAGCGGCAGCGGCAGCGAGACTCCGCCGAGCTCGGGGCCGTCAAGCGGATCATCGAGCGGCGCCGACCCTGGCCGCTGAGCGGCCGCCGAGTTGAAGTCGAGCCTCAGGACCGCAAGGCTCCGGGGCTCGACTTCGCCGTCCACGTAAGGCCGTCTTTACACAACGTCGCGAAACCTTTTCCCTGCCCGACCTCGGGCCTTACACGAGGCCACGAACCTGCACAGGTAGCCCGAGGCAAATGACCGAGGGCGGGGGAAAGGAGCGGGTTCATATGGTGTCGATGACGAACCAGGCGGTCCGTGCGGGCCGTTCGATTACAGTCGGCAACGAGCTCGGCGCCGGTCGCAAGACCGCCGGTCGAGTTCTCCACGCAAGCACCACCGCGGCGCTCGTGGCGGGCGCTCTGGCCCTGGCACTGACCGGGATGCTGCCGGCCACGGCCACCGCGGCCACTGCCGATAGGGGCTACGTCGCGGCCTGGGGCGACGACAGTCTTCACCAGACCGATGTGCCGGTGGCCGCTCGGAGCGGCATCGTCGCCATCTCGGCGGGAGGCGATTTCGCCATGGCCCTCACCTGGGACGGCAAGGTCGTCGCCTGGGGCGACGACTTCTTCGGCCAGACCAATGTGCCGGCCGGGCTTTCGAACGTCAAGGCGATCTCAGGCGGCGACGCCTTCGCGCTGGCGCTCGAGTCGGACGGCTCGGTAGTCGCCTGGGGCGACGACACCTATCACCAGACCGAGGTGCCGGCTGCCGCCCAGTCCGGTGTCGTGGCCGTCTCCGCGGGCGACGGCTTCGCGGTGGCCCTCAAGTCGGACGGTTCGATCGTCGCCTGGGGCAATGACACCTACGGCGCAACCAACATCCCGAATGTCCTCGTCCCCCTCGGGAATCGGTACATCCTCCTGCCGCTGTCCAACCTGAAGTCGGCCAGCGCCCGCAGTCAGGTGCTGGGGCTTCGCCAGGACGGCTCGGTCATCGCCTGGGGCCGGAGCGACTTGGGCCAGACGAACGTCCCGTCGGGCCTGGGTGGCATTACCGCCGTCGCCGCCGGGGAAACGTTCAGTCTGGCTCTCAACTCCAACGGCACGATCAGCGGCTGGGGGGACAATTCCAACGGCGAGCTGAACACCCCTTGCAACCTCTACAACGTAATCACCCACACCTGTGTGAACCCGGTCGCGGGCTTCAGCGCCATCTCGGCGGGGTTGTACCACGCAGTTGCCCTGAGGAACGGCTACGTCTACGCCTGGGGCGACGATGAATACGGCCAGACGACGCTGCCAGGTTTCGTCAATGGCCAGGGCGACTTCGTTGCTGTGGCCGCTGGCAACTTCTTCAGCCTGGCCCTGTATGAGATGCCTTCGGCGCCCGGAGGGCCCTACGCGGTGAGCGCCGTAGCGGGCAACAAGTCGGCCACGGTCACCTGGCAGGACTACAAGGACAACGGAGCACCTATCACGAGCTACACCGTGACGTCATCGCCGGGTGGCAAGACCTGCGTGACGGGCGGCGGAACGTGCACGGTCACGGGCCTGGCCAACGGCAAGAGCTACACCTTCACGGTCACCGCAACCAACGGACTCGGAACGAGCCCGGCCTCCGTGCCCACCACACCGATCACGCCGCACGCATAGCCGGCGGCACATCTCTGGCGACGCGCCCCGGGGTCGAAAGCCTCCGGGGCGCCCTTTCGTGGCCGCTGCCGAGACGATCGAAAGCCCGATCGATGGGTCTCTGCCGGCTCAGTCGACGGCCGGCGGGCGCATCGGTCGCGTCGTGCCGCCGGAACGCGTAAGCCGGCCCTTACACAACGTCGCGAAACCTTTTCCCTGACCGACGGCGGTCCTTACACGCGGCCACGAGCCTGCACACGTAGCCCGAGGCAAATGACCGAGGGCGGGGGAAAGGAGCAGGGTTCAAATGGCGTCAACGACCAACCAGGCGGTCCGTGTGGACCACTCGGTCACAGTCGGCAATGAGCTCGGCGGAGGTCGCAAGACCGCGGGCCGGGCCCTTCGCGCAAGCACCACCGCGGCGCTCGTGGCGGGCGCTCTGGCAGTGGCACTGACCGGGATGCTGCCGGCAACGGCCATGGCCTCTACCACGGGCGGCACCTACAAGGGCTCCGTCATCGCCTGGGGTGACGACATTCACAACCAGACGGACGTGCCGGTGGCCGCCAGGTCCGGCATCGTCGCTATCTCGGCGGGAGGCGAATTTGCGATGGCCCTGACCTGGGACGGCAAGGTCGTCGCCTGGGGCGACGATAGCGCCGGCCAGACCAACGTGCCGGCCGGACTTTCGAACGTCAAGGCGATCGCGGCCGGCACCGCCTTCGCGCTCGCTCTGAAGTCGGACGGATCGGTAGTCGCCTGGGGCGACGACTACTACAACGAGACCGAGGTGCCTGCGGCCGCCAAGTCCGGTGTCGTGGCCATCTCCGCCGGCGACGGGGTCGCGGTGGCTCTCAAGTCGGACGGTTCGATCGTCGCCTGGGGCCTCGACTACTACGGCGCAACCAACATCCCGTTTGTCGCTGTCCCGCTCGGCAATCGATACGTCTGGTTGCCGCTCTCCAACCTGAAGTCGGTCAGCGCCCGCGAACAGGTGGTGGGACTTCGCCAGGACGGCTCGGTCATCGCCTGGGGCCGGAACAACTTCGGCCAGACGGATGTCCCGTCGGGCCTGGGTGGCATCACGGCTGTCGCCGCCGGATGGGACTTCAGCCTGGCTCTCAACTCCAACGGCACGATCAGCGGCTGGGGAGACAACTCCTACGGCGAGCTCGACACCCCATGCGGCCTCTACAACGTCATCACCCACGTCTGTGTGGTCCAGGGGTCGGGCTTCAGCTCCATCGCCGCCGGCGCAATCCATGCGCTGGCCCTCAAGGATGGCCGCGTCTACGCCTGGGGCAACAACAGCGACGGCCAGACGACCCTGTCCAGCGTCAACTGGGGCCAGGGCAACTTCGTCGCGGTGGCCGCGGGTGGCTACTTCAGTCTGGCTCTGTGGGGTACGCCCTCGGCGCCCGACGCGCCGTCTTCCGTGAGCGCCGTCGCGGGCACCAAGTCGGCCACGGTCAGCTGGCAGGAATACTCTGACAACGGAGCGCCCATGGTGAGCTACACCGTGACGTCATCGCCGGGCGGCAAGACGTGTGTCGCCATCGCGACGGGCACGATCGCTCAGCAGTGCACGGTCACGGGCCTGGTCAACGGCAAGAGCTACACCTTCACGGTGACTGCGACCAACGAATTGGGTACGAGCCCGGCCTCCGTGCCCACCACACCGGTCACGCCGCACGCGTAGCCCGGCGTCCTGCACGATCGACGCGCCTCGGGGTCGAAGGGCTCCGGGGCGCGTCTTCATGTGCGGCCGGCTCGATCGAGCGTTCGATGTCGACCGACGGTCCGCCCATCACCGCCGCTTGAGCCCTCGTTTGATTTCGGTGGCGGCCCAGCGATAGTGATTGCCGCCGCACTCGTACACGAACGAGGCCAGCGTCCCGCGGCCGGTCCAGGCGTAGCGGCCGGGAATGAACAGTTCGGGCTCGGGGACGTGGTTGATCAGGGCCGTGAACCGGCGCGACGACTCGCGCCAGTCCGCCAGCACATGCTCGAGTTGTTCGTCGCGATGGCGGTCGTAGATCGCCGCGTTGAGTTCGTGGACCGTGGCCCAGGTAAAGCCCGGAGCGGGCACGGGCGGGTTCTCGCCCCTGACGCCGGCGTCGTACCAGTAGCCGAAGAGCCGCTCCCACTCCGCCAGGTGGGCGACGTGGTCCTTGGCCGACCAGCCGTATGCCCCCGGCCACAGCAGCTGCTCGCGACTCATCCCGCCGAGCATCGCCGAAAGCGCGTCTCGCTCCTTCTCCGCGTCGATCAGCAGCAACGCCTTGGTCGGGGGTGTGCCCATTGATACCTCCGCTGTTCCAGACTCGGCAACGAGGGCAAGGGTTCGATTGGCCGACTACGCCTTCGACGCCCCGCCGCGCAGCTCCTTCAGGCGGGGCACGCTGCCCGACACGATCAGCGTCTCGCCCGCTCGCAGAACTCGATCGGCCGGCGGGTTGGGCTCGTAGCTGCGCTCACCGTTGACGATGGCCAGAACGAATACGCCGGTGTCGCGCAGTGAGGCCACGGTCGCGCCGTCGAGGGTGGCGTCGCCGGCGATGACCTCGACCTCTTCCATCGAGAACGCAAGCTCGCCGTGGGAGAGAGCCGCGTCGATGAAGTCGACCACGCGCGGCCGGGTCGCCAGCTCGGCCAGTCGATGGCCGGCCATCGTGTACGGGGAGACGACACGACTCGCGCCCGCCTGCATGAGTCGAGCCTCCGAGTCCTCGGTGTTCGCCCTGGCAACGACGAAAAGCTTTGGGTTCAAGGCCCGGGCCGAGAGGATCACGTAGACGTTGTGGGCGTCCGAGTCGATGGTCGTGATGAGGCCCTTCGCGCGTTCGATCCCGGCGGCCCTCAGGGTCGCCTCCTCGGTGGCGTCGCCCTCGACCTCGAGAAAGCCCTCGCGTCTGGCTCGAGCCAGCGACTCGGGCAGAACGTCGATGACGACGACCTTCAAGCCCGAATGGACGAGCTCGCGCGCAACCGTCAGGCCGACCCGGCCGTATCCGCACAGGATGTAGTGGCCCGACAGCTTGTTGACCGCGTCTGCCATTCGTCTTGCCTCCCGCCGTCCGCTGGTCGCTTCGACAACAAGGTACTCGGCCACGATCCCGACCGATCCAAAGATGAGACCGACGCCGGCCAGTGAAAGGATCATCGTCCACACCCGGCCCGCGTCGTCGAGGGGCTGGACTTCCCGGAAGCCGACGGTCGTGAGCGTGATGACCGTCATATATAGGGCGTCGAGGAGGCGCCAGCCGGGGTCCAGAACCATGTACCCGGTGGTGCCGATGACGATCGCGCAGAGGATGACCGCCAGCCATATCCGAACGTGCGTCGCGGTGATCGCCGCCGGAGCGGTGGGAGCGGTGAGCGCCGATCGAGAGGGTCGGCGGGCGGGCGTAGCCGGCGCCGTGACCTCAACGGCGGCTCCGCCGCGGTCCCGCCCGTCCAATTCACCCACGTGGCAACCTCGCGTTGGGGATGGCCAACCGATTCTAGCCGGGCGGGGTGCAGCCGGTAGGCCCCGACTGTGGGGAGACGGGTCCGGGACGGCCACTCCCCGGGGCCACGTCCCGCGCCGGGGCCACGTCCCGCGCCGGGGCCAGGTCCCTCGCCGGGGCCAGGTCCCTCGCCGGGGCCACGTCCCGCGCCGG
>PMKV01000108.1:28022-39029 GCA_003157875.1 Chloroflexota bacterium | reverse complement strand
CGTTGACGGCGGTGCCGAGGTCGTGCGGGATCTTCTGGCTGTTGCGGTAGTCGTTTGCTCGCTTGCCTAACCAGGTGGCGAAGACGGCCTTGATGGCCAGGTCCAGCTGCTCGTCCGGATCGGTCGGGAAGTCGCGACCGGCGTCCTTTTTGACCACGGCCTTGAACTCGGCGACGAGAGCCTTCAGATCTTCGACCGTCAGGTCGGTGTCCTTGGCCGTCGGGCCGTGCTTGGCCTTGCGCTCGTCGAGCGGCTCGTCGAAGCGCTCGGCCTTCACGCCGAGGACGATGCGGCCGAACATCGAGACGAAGCGGCGGTAGGCGTCCCAGCCGAAGCGCTCGTTGCCGGTCAGGGCCACGAGACCCTCGAGGGTCTTCTCGTTGAGGCCCAGGTTGAGGACGGTGTCCATCATGCCCGGCATCGAGAACTTGGCCCCGGAGCGGACCGAAACGAGCAGCGGGTTCTTCGGATCGCCGAAGCCCTTGCCCGTCTGGGTCTCGACGACCTTGACGGCCGCGAGTACGTCTTCCCAGAGGCCGGCGGGGAGCTTCTCCCCGGCCGAGAAGTAGTCGTTGCAGGCTTCGGTGGTGATGGTGAAGCCGGGGGGTGTCGGCAGACCGGCGTTGGTCATCTCGGCCAGGCCTGCGCCCTTGCCGCCGAGCAGATCCTTCATCCCGCCGTTGCCCTCGGCCCGGCCGCCGCCCCACGCGTAGATGTAGCGCTTGGCGGCCTTTTGGGTCCTAGCAGAGTCGGCCATGGGGTATTTGTCTCCTTGGATGCGGGAGCTGGTCGCGCCGCGGGCTGCGGGGAGGCGCCCGAGCGACGGGTTCGCACAATGTCAATGCGATTGTACAGGTGCGGAACAGCAGTCCTCGCTGCCGACCGGCACCGCCGCCAAGTCTATCGGTCCCGCGGAGGGCGGCCATTCGGCCCGAAAGCGTGGGACTCTCCGGGCCGGAGGGCATGACGAAGTCGGCCGGCGGGCGACCTGGGGCCGCCCGCCGACAAGTTCACACCCTAAGGGCGGCTTCTCCGTGCTGCCGTTCGCGTCACCACCAGCATCGCCAACCCGGCGCCGAAGAAGCAACTCAGCAACAGCCACGGCGACGATCCGCCGGTTGTGCGGCCATCGCTCGTTGCGGTTAGCGCCGGAGTGGTGGTCGGGGCCGGAGTGCCAGCGGGGCCAAGAACTGCGATATCGGCCGACCCGGTTCCGCAGTTATCCTGGTCGACGATATAGCTGTCGCATCCTGTGCCGCTTGCCGAACCCTTACCTCCGCCGGCGCTGGAAGGAGGAGCGGCGATGCCCGTCACGGTCACGGTGACAGTCATCTCTGTCCCGTCGCCCGTGGCCGGCATACCCGTCTGGAAGTTGTCGAGAGTGCAGTCCGAGATCTGAATCTCGGAGGTGCACACGATGCTCGTCGGAGTGAACCAGGACGGCAGGGTGCCGAACCTCACCGTGTGGGTGACCGGGTCGCTGACGGCCGGGCCGACAACTTGGGGCTGTACACCCTCGTTCGGGAAGGTCGTCACAGCGGTGACAGAGACGGTCTGGGATGTCCCGGCAGTGATCGATGTCGGGTTCCAGGTGTAGGTGGCAGTAGGCGAACCCATTACGTACGTCTCAAACGCAAAGTCGGTTACGGGCGAGCCATCGTTGTCGATCGGGTAGCCGCCTTCGGCGGCCGCGCCGCCCGCGTAGTCGGAGTTGGCGATCCCCAAATTCACGCTGTCTTCGTCTGTCGACGAGATCTGGAGTGTGAACTGACTGCCGGCAGTCACGTGCGCAAACGGCGCGCGGAAGTTGTAGTTCCACCAACCCGCCGAACTGCAGATCCCGCTTGCCCAGGATGAGCCCACGTGAATGCCCACATCCGCTACACCGGAGAATGCGCAATAGAGCCGAACGCGAGTCAGGTCTCCCGTGATGCCCGCGGTCACGGTCTGAGTCACCGTGCTCCCATCGGATGACCACAAGCTCTCGCTCCAAATCGTGGATTGGTCCTTCACGCCCGGCGCCCATGCGGCAGAGGCAATACCGGGCATCAGCCCGACAAGCAACGCTGCCGCGGCAGCCACCGTCAGTAACCGCCTCATCCCAGTTCTCCCCAGCAATGGCCGCACGACGACGAAGAGGCGACCTTGCGCAGAATCGTCGCACCTTGCGCAACGAAACTCGAGTACCCGGAAGGCCCCCCCGATCAAACTGTCCGACCAGCGTCCAGCCACTCCACCCACCCGTCCATCCCCTCGCCAGTGGAGGCGGATACCTCCAGAATCGGCACAGTCGGGTTGAGCAAGCGGACGTCCGCCTCGAAGCCCGCGCGATCGAAGGAGAGGTGGGGCGCCGATCTTGCTGAGCAGCAGGAGATCGGCGGCCGCCACCAGATACGGGTGCTTCGCCGCCTTGTCGTCGCCTTCGGTCAGACTGAACAGACCCACTTTCGTGGTCTGGCCCAGATCGAAGCCCACCAGGCAGATCAGGTTGCCCACGTTCTCGATGAAGAGCAGGTCCACACCCACGCCGAAGTTGGCCCGCAGGGTCAGCGCCCCGGCCGCGAGGAGTGGCATGGCGCCGATCCGGCCGCCACGGCCCCAGCCGCCACGGCCCCAGCCGCCTCGGGGCGGGCGGTCGAGACGGCGTCGGCGAGACGCCCTGCCCGCGGGACGCCCGCAAGAGATCGGCGTCGCTGGTAGGCTGGTAGGCACAGTTCGAGCGTGATGCCCACCCGTTCCGGCGGTCCCACGACGTGACCTTCGGCCCCGTCGGTCGGTACGGACCGGGCGTGCCGTCCGGCACCTTCAGCACGCACCATTAGCTAGAACGCATACTGGCTTAGCACACAATTCTGCCCAGCACGTACCGGAGTGAGATGCACCCCATCGTCAGCAAGGCGCAACTGTCGCCCAACGTCACCCGCCTCGTCGTGGTGGCGCCCCGGATCGCCGAGATCCGCCAGCCCGGGCAGTTCGTGATAGTCCGTCGCGGACCCGGCGCCGAGCGCATCCCACTGACCATCGCCGACGTCGACAAGGCGGCCGGCACGATCAGCCTGGTCATCCAGGCGATCGGGGCGAGCACTCACGAGCTGACGTCGCTCCAGGTCGGCGACGCCATCACGGATATCGCCGGGCCGCTCGGCAAGCCGACCCACCTGATGGCGGGCGGCCACGCGGTGTGCGTGGGCGGCGGAGTCGGGACGGCGGTCGCCTACCCCATCGCCCAGGCACTCTCGAGGAGCGGCGTCAAGGTGACGAGCGTCATCGGCGGGCGATCGAAGGAGTGGGTCATCTACGAGGACGAGCTGCGCGCGGTCGGCGACGTGATCGTGTGCACCGACGACGGCAGCTACGGCCGCCCCGGCTTCGTGACCGAGGCCCTCAAGGAGCTGGTCGAAGCGGGCGGGGTCGATGAGGTCTTCGCCATCGGCCCGGTGCCGATGATGCGGGCCTGCTCCGAGCTGACTCGACCGTTCGGCGTCAAAACGACCGTCTCGCTCAACTCGATCATGATCGACGGCACGGGCATGTGCGGCGGCTGCCGCGTCTCGATCGACGGGAAGAGCCAGTACGCGTGCTGTGACGGTCCCGAGTTCGACGGCCATGCGGTCGACTTCCGCCAGCTGGCCGATCGGCTGAACACCTATCGAGAGTTCGAGCAGGCCGCCCTCGAGCGGTGGCAGACGAGCCACGCGGAGGCCCACTGATGGACGACCTGACACTCGCCGGCCGCGCCGCCTCGGGCCACGAGCCGCTCCCCAAGAAGGAGCGGATGAAGATCGATCGCCACGGCATGATCGAGCAGGACGCCCTGGCCCGAGCCCGCAACTTCGCCGAGGTGAACCTGGGCTACACAGAGCAGCTGGCCATCATGGAGGCCGATCGCTGCCTGCAGTGCCCCAAGCCGTACTGCATCGACGGCTGCCCGGTCGCGGTCAACATCCCCAACTTCATCCGCCTCCTGGGCGAAGGGGACATCAAGGCGGCCGCCGACTCGCTCCTGGGCGACAACGCCCTGCCCTGCGTCACCGGCCGCGTCTGTCCGCAGGAAACCCAGTGCGAGCAGGTCTGCCTGCGGGCCAAGACAGGCACGCCGGTCGCGATCGGCTACCTCGAGCGCTTCGTGGCCGACTGGGCCATCAATCACACCGATTCGTTCGGGCGCGCCCATCCGGCCCCGTCGGGCAAGAAAGTCGCGATCGTCGGCTCGGGACCGGCAGGCCTCACCGCCGCCGGCGAGCTGACCAAGCGCGGCCACAAGGTGACGATCTTCGAGGCCTTCCACGCCGCCGGCGGCGTCCTCATCTACGGCATCCCGGAGNNGAAGGAAGTCGATCGCCTGGTCGCCGACGGCGTCGAGATCGAGCCGAACTCGATCATCGGCAAGACCTACACCCTGCCCGAGCTGCGCGAGCGGTTCGATGCAGTCTTCGTGGCCGTGGGCGCAGGCCTGCCGGTCTTCATGAACGTCCCCGGCGAGAACCTCAAGGG
This sequence comes from Chloroflexota bacterium, assembly GCA_003157875.1. Lineage (GTDB taxonomy): Bacteria > Chloroflexota > Limnocylindria > Limnocylindrales > CSP1-4 > Fen-1039. The sequence continues at coordinate 34,535 of PMKV01000108.1, read as the reverse complement.
CGTCTACTCGGCCAACGAATACCTGACCCGCGTCAACCTGATGGGCGCGTACAACCCGAACTCGGAGACGCCGGTCCTGCGAGGCCAGCGCGTGGCGGTCGTCGGCGGCGGCAACGTGGCCATGGACTCCGTCCGCACCGCCCGACGTTTGGGCGCGGCCGAATCGGTGTGCGTCTACCGCCGCTCCCGAACGGAGCTGCCGGCCCGCATCGAGGAGGTCCACCACGCCGAGCAGGAAGGCGTCCGGTTCGAGTTCCTGACCGCACCGACTGAAGTCCTCGGCGACGACAAGGGCTGGGTCTCGGGGTTGAAGTGCATCCGGATGGAGCTGGGCGAACCAGACGCCTCCGGACGTCGCCGACCCGTCGAGATCCCGGGCTCCGAGTTCATCTTCCCGTGCGAGATGGTCGTAGTGGCCATCGGCACGAAGTCGAACCCGCTGCTGACGGCCACGTCGCCGGATCTGCGCGTCAACAAGTGGGGCTACATCGAGATCGACGACAACCTCCAGACCTCGATGGACGGCGTCTTCGCCGGCGGGGACATCGTTCGCGGCGCGGCCACGGTCATCCTGGCCATGGGCGATGGCAAGAAGGCGGCGGGGAACATCGACGCGTACCTGCGCGGCGAGCTTGCGGCGCCGGCACCGACCGAGGCCGAGTCTCCGGCCGCGGCTCACTAGGGCCCGGCGCGCCGAACTCCGCGACGGAGACGGCTCTGCAGGACGTGGATGAGACCGCCCCCGGCCTCGTCATCTTGCGTCCGGATGCGGCGCCAGCCTGAGATCCACACCGCGGCACCGATGAAGGTGATGAAGACCAGGCTGCTGAAACCGATCGCCTCTGCGAACAGGTAGATCGGTGCGACGAGGTACGCGCCGAGCACCAGCCTCGTCCGCGCCGGCTCGGAGATGCCGGTGGCGGAGTTACCGATGGCCCACATCAGCGCCGGCAGAACCATCGCCCCTTCGTAGTTGAGGGTGTGAGGGCTGACGGCCAGGCCCACGAGCAGGGCCCCGGCACCGGCCTCGATGATCGGCGCCCGTACGAGCCGCGGGATGGCGAGGACCACCATCACCAGGCCGATCCCCAGGGTGAGCGCGGCCGGCGCCCCGTGGCCCTGGAGCAGCCCCGGCACGGAAATCGTCCTGGCGACGTTGAAGGCCGTGTCGCCGGTGTAGTAGTCGCCGACTATCGACACCCAGCGGCCGGGCCACTGCCAGTCGCCCGCGGCCGCAGCGACGCCTGCCAGGTACCAGCCGACCGCACAGGCCAGGCCGACGAGAAGCGCCGGCCAGCGCCGCCTCAGCAGCAGGAGCCCGATCAACGGTAGAGCGAGCGTCGGCTTGTACAGGAGAAGGCCGACGGCAAGCCCGGCCAGAAGGTCGTCGTCGCGTCGAAGCCCCTCGATCGCGACCAGGGCAAGGACCAACCCCAACATCGCGTTCTGGCCGACGATGGCCGAACCCATGGCGGGCGTCCAGGCGAAAGCCACCGCCAGCCCGACCCTTCGGTCCAGGCCGTAGATCCGCGCCCCCAGAACCGCGGCCACGACGACAAGACCGGTCATCACGGCGGCATGCAGCCAGTAACCGACGGCCAGCGACCAGAACCCGAACGGCACGAAGAGCCAGGCGGAGCCAGGCGGATAGACCCACCACCCCAACCCCAGGCCGTTGGCCGCCTCCCAGGCTGTGTGCAGACCGGGATCGACGAGAGCTGGGGTGCCGACCGTCCTTCCGGCAGCCCAGAACTGCGGGAAGTCGATGAATTGCCTGAACGGTGCGATCGCCAGCTCCAGGGAGCCGAGGATCGCCAGCGCGATGGCGCCCAGCCAGAAGACGCGGTCGGGGATCCGTAGCGGGACGGATCCGGCAGGCTGCCGCAGCCACGACAATCGCGAGGCCGCCCGCTCGGTCCCCGACCCGGACCCCGACGCGGCCCCGGCCCTTCCGATCACCCCCGCCTCCCGAGCGGTGCGCGGCTCCGGCATGCGGCTCAGCCGCCCGCCTCCGGCAGCGCGGCCGCCCCGGCAGGATCGACCTCTGCGCGCTGCCAGCCGCTGAGCCAGATCGCGGTAGCCGCGATCGTGATCAGGGCGAAGATGCTCACGCCGGCGAACGGCGTGAGTAAGTAGAGCTGCGCCGCCAGATAGACGGCGACAAGCAGCCGCGTGCGCCAGGGCTCCCTGATCCCCCCACCGGCACCTCCTGCGGCCCACAGGAGGATCGGCAGAAGCATCACCGCTTCGTACTGGAGGGAGTGCGGACTCGCGACGACCCCGATCAGGCAGGCGGCAGCTCCGGCTTCGGCGATGGGCGATCGCAGCAGCCTGGGCAGCGACGCCACGACGATGGCGGCGGCTGCGCCGTAGCCGATGATCGAAGCCACGCCGTGGCCCATCAACAGACCCGGGATGGCGATGGTCTTGTTGACGTTCTGCGTCGTGTCGGCCGCCATGAAGGGCGCTATGAAATCAAGCCAATGGCCGGGCCACAGCCAGTCACCGGCGCTCCCCGCGACGCCCAGCAGGTACCAGGCCCCGGCGACCGCCGTGGCCGCGGCCAGCGCCGTCCACTGCCGTCGAAGGACGAGCAAGGCCAGCAGTGGCACGGCAAGGGTCGGCTTGAAGAAGATCGCCCCAACGGCCAGGCCCGCCAGTACCTGGCGGTCACGTCGCAGCCCATCGATCGCGATCAGGGCAAGGAGCATTGCCAGGGGCGCGTTCTGACCGGAGGCTGCCGCCGCCAGTGTCGGGGCCCACCCGAGCGTGGCGACCAGCGCGACGCGAGTGTCGAGGCCGAAGGCGCGTGCGCCGACCAGCCCCGCGGCCAGGCCGATGAGCACGATCACGGCGGCGTGGATCCAGAACGCCGCCGCCAGGGGCAGGGCTCCCAGCGGAAGGTAGAGCCAGGCAGTTCCCGGCGGATAAAGGAACTCCCAGGGCACGAAGCCGTGGGCGACCTCCCAGGCTCGCTGTCGCGCGGGATCGAGCAGATCGGCAGAGCCGACCAGCTTGCCGGCGAACCAGAACTGAGGGAAGTCCACCCAGCGATTCCACGGCGCGCCCACGACCAGGATCCCGCTCATGACGCTGAGTCCGATGGACCAGAGCCAGAACCGGCCCGCAGCCAGGCGCAGCGGGAGCGGTCGAACGCGACCTGCGGGAGCCGGCGCTGTCGGCGTGGCGGCGGTCACGATTATCTCCTTGGACGCCTGCGGTCGGGCGCAATTCTCGCACGCCGCCGCATCGTCGGAGAGTCGGGGGCGCCTGCGCGGGTCAATCAGCGGCGGCTACGAGAGGATTGGGTCCTAGCGGCCTCCAGCGCCACAGCCACATGGCGGTAGCCGCGGCCACGACCAGGGCCACGCCGCTGACCACGGTGAAGAGGGAGACGAGCCACAACAGGCCCAGCGGTATGACGAGGAAGATGAGCCTCGTCCGCCACGGCTCTGAGAGGCCGCCGGCTATGGACCAGGCCAGGATGGGAAGCATGAGGCCCGCCTCGTAGCCCCACACGCGCGGCCCGGCAGCCATCGTGAGCAGACAGGCGGCGCAGCCTGCTTCGACGATCGGAGCGCGGGCGAGACCGCGAAGCGCCACCAGGATGACCGCCGCACCGCACCCGACGGGCAACCAGAGCGGCACGCCCGGGAGCCGGGCGAGCAGTCCCGGCAGGCTGATTGCCTTGTCGGCGTTGTGGATGAAATCGGGCGCTAACCAGGGCTGCATGCCCGTCCACCACGCCACGGGCCAGAGCCAATCTCCGGCCGAAGCGGCAACGCTCAGCAGGTACCAGCCCGCGCAGACACAAGAGGCAACTCCGAGGGCACGCCACCGGCAGCGGAGCAGGAGAAGGCCCAGAAGGAACACTCCGAGCGTGGGCTTGTACATGAGAAGGCCTGCGGCCAACCCGACCTCCAGATCGCGGTCTCGCCGCAGGGCATCGATTACCCAAAGCGCCAGGACAAGGGCGAGCGGGGCGTTCTGACCGATGTCGATCGAGGCGGATGCCGGGGCCCATGCAAAGGCTAGCAGCACCGTGACCGACGGGGACAGCTCGAAGATTCGAGCGAGCAACAGCCCGGCCACGCCCACGAGAGCGAGCATCAGGATCGTCTGAACCACAAAACCGATCCACATCGGAAGATGGGCGACCGGCACGAACGCGTAGGCCACGCCGGGCGGATATCGCCAGTAGTCGACCGCCACGCCGTGAGCCGTCTGCCAGGCGGCATGGCGTGCTCCGTCGACCAGATCCGCCGTGCCGACGGTTGCGCCGGCTGCCCAGAAGGCCTGAAAGTCGCCGCCGCCGTTGACGTAGGCGGTATCTATCGGCACGAGGCCGATCACCGCCACCGCCACGGCCCACAGCCGAACCCTGTGGGGCGGGAGTGAGATGGGCCCCAGTCGCGTCCGGAACGGCCAGCCGCGTGCCTCGACCGCCGCGGCCGGCGATCCGGTCCCGTCCGCCCCGAGCGAGCTCACGGTCGTCGGAATCATTCGGCTGCCACGGCACTCTGGCCGGCGGCTCGAGGATGAGCAGCGGAATCGATGGGACGAGGTTCAGGCCCGAAGGGCCGCCACCGCCAGAGCCACATAGCGGCGGCCGCGTTGACGATGACGGCAACGGCGCTAACGACCGTGAGCGGCGAGACAACCCACAAGAGGGCCACCGAAACCGCGAGGAGCACGAGCCGCGTCCGCCACGGTTCGGCCAGGCCGCCGGCGAGAGCCCAGGCCAGTATCGGCAGGATCAGACCGGTCTCGTAGCTCCAGATCCGCGGTCCCGCCACCATGGTCACCAGGCATGCGCCGCTGGCAGCCTCGACAATCGAGGCACGACTGAGGCCCCGCAGCGCGAGCAGCAAGATCGCGCCACCGCCCAGGTACGCCAGCCAGGACGGCAGACCGGGGATTCGGCTGATCAACCCGGGGACGCTGATCGTCTTGTCGGCGTTGAATGCGAGGTCACCCGCCAGATATGGCTGGATGCCGTTCCACCAGGCGACCGGCCACAGCCAGTCCCCCGCCGCAGCCGCCACGCTCAGAACGTAACCCGCGGCGACGACGAGCGACGCGATCGACGCGGATCGCCAGAAGCCTCGCAGCAGCAGGAAGGCCAGCAGCGGCAATCCAAGGGTGGGTTTGTACATCAGCAGGCCGACGGCCAGGCCGGTCTCGATCTGGCTGTCGCGGCGCAGCCCGTCGATCGCCCACAGGGCGAGCACGATGGCCAGCGGAGTGTTCTGGCCCATGTCGACGGCCGCCAGCATCGGCGTCCAGGCGAACGCGAGCCGAACCGTCAAGTCCCGTGGCTGTTCGAAGATTCTCGACAGCAGCATTCCGGCCAGCGCCACCAGGGCCAGCATGAAGCCGGTGTTGATCGCGAAAGCGACCCCGACGGGGAGCAGCGACGCCGGCCAGTACAGATACGCGAATGCCGGCGGGTAGCGCCAGTAGTCGCCCGGTATGCCGTGCGCCACCTGCCAGGCCACGTGGAGCTTGGGGTCCATGAGGCTCGGGCTTCCCACGGTCCCCCCGGCCGCCCAGAACGCGGACCAATCGTTCCAGTTGCTGCCGAAGGCGGACACGATCGGCAAGAAGCCGACTACGGCGAGTCCAAACCACCACAGGCGGATGCCCTTGGGCGAGAGCGGCAGCGGTCCCAATCTGGCGCGGAAGGGCCAGGCGCCGCCATCGGACACGGCGTTCGAAGGCTCGGAATGCGCCCGCTCAAACATCCTCCGCATGCGACGCTCCATCCCCGGTCGGACGCGCTACCCCCGCGCCTGCGCCAGGCGTTCGAGGATGAGCGGCTTCACCTGCGATAGGTCGACCCGGATCTGCTCCATCGAGTCGCGGTCGCGGATCGTTGCCTTGCCGTCTTCGAGAGAATCGACGTCGATCGTGACGCACCACGGCGTCCCGATCTCGTCCTGGCGACGGTACAGCTTACCGATCGCGGCCGTGTCGTCGTAGACGGCCATGATGTCCTTCGCCAGGTCGTCGCGAAGGGCGTGGCACTTCTCCACGATCTCATCGCGCTTCTTGAGCAGCGGCAGAACCGCAACCTTGTACGGGGCCAGCTCCGGGTTGAAGGCGAGGACCACGCGCTTCTCGCCGCGGACCTCCTCCTCGCGGTAGGCATCGATCAGGAATGTGAACGCGGCGCGGTCGCCGCCGGCCGAGGTCTCGACGACCCAGGGAACGTATTTCTCCTCGGTCGCGGGATCGAAGTACTCGAGGTTTTCGCCGCTGGCCTCCTGGTGGCGCCCCAGGTCCCAGTCGCCGCGATTGTGGATGCCCTCCAGCTCCTTCCAGCCGAACGGGAAGCGGTATTCGATGTCCACCGCCTTCTTGGCGTAGTGGGCCAGCTCGTCGGGCCTGTGCTCGCGGAAGCGAAGGCGTGCCGGGTTGACGCCGTAGCGCACGTACCAGGCCAACCGGCGCGGCATCCATTCCTCGAACACCGCCGCCGCGGTCTCGGGCTTGACGAAGTACTGCATCTCC
>PMKV01000108.1:0-27963 GCA_003157875.1 Chloroflexota bacterium | reverse complement strand
GAGGTAGACCTGCGCGGCCTCCTCCTCGACCGGGCCCATGTAGGTCTTGAACATCAGGTTGAAGCGACGCGGAGCGCTCAGCGGACCGCCATCGGCCGGGCACTTGAGGCCCAGTCGCTCGACGACTTCCGGATCCATCAACTCGGTATTGGTCAGGTTCTCGGCGCCGGGCAGCTCATCGAGCCGGTAGCGGCGGCGGCAGGTGGTGCANNCACGCCGAGCTGCCCGTAGTCCCAAACGGCATTGATGCCGCCGTAGATCTCCGAACTCGGGAAGATGAAGCCGCGCCGCTTGGAGAGCGAGACGATGGTGTCCAGATTTGCGACGGACGGTCCCGGGTCGTCGGCCGGGGGTGTCGGCTTGTCGGCGGTCACTTGGTCTCCTCGGGGCACAGAAGCTACGCCTCCTGCGGGCTGATTGCGGGCGGGCGGCCGGGCGCGGTCGCAATTCTCGCATGCCGGGCGATGGGCAACGAGCCTTCGCGAACATGGGGATTTCATCCTCTCGCTGCCGCGGCGGCAAGAGCAACCTGTGTATGAAAGAAGGTCCCCATGGAACTACTGCTGATCATCATCATCCTGATCCTTCTCTTCGGCGGAGGGTTCAGCTTCTACCGTCGCTAAGAGCCGGCCTCTGGCGAATTCGATCTCCTCGAATCACTCGCGAAACCGCGTCCCCAGCCCGAGGGCGCGGTTTCTTCCGACCCCAGGCATCCGCCCCGAGCGGTGCGGCCCCTCGGCCGGGTGAGGGAAGGCGCTGGGTTTCCCTTGAATCGGCCGTCCCGGAACCCCGTCCGGACGGCTTCGGCTTCGGTTCCCTACACTTGGCGCTGCGCGGTTGCGCGTAAGGGAACGCGGAGTTCTGGATGCGTAGGCCCTCGGGTCGAAAATGGCTCGCCCGCACGAGAAGTTGGTGGCGACCGAGATACGTCGCCCTGGCTGCCGTGCTGATCCTGTTCGCTCTGGTCGGTGGCGGCTCCGGCATGGCCGCGCGGCCCCTCGGCCCGGCCGCGTCTCGTTCGCTCGTCGCGATCGCCAGTCCGTCGTCCATGAAGTCAGCGCGGCCGGCCGTGGCGGCGAGCGCCACGCCGACCAACCGCCCGAGCCCCTCCTCGACCCCGGCCCGGGCTCCCGCGGGCGACGTCGGCGCCGCGATTGCCTCGCGTTTGTCGTGGGTCTCGTACTCGTCGGCCACCTTCAGATTCAGCTGCCAGATCCCGGCGGACTGGACCGCTTCGGAGACCCAGACCCCGGGCTGGGCGATCTTCTGGGGCTGGGATGACTCGGACATAGCGATCACGTGGCGACCGATCCCGGCCGGCACGACCCTCAGCCAGATCACCGACGAGGTCTGGAAGTCGATGCACGACAACGGCTTCGTCGTGGCCACCGACGAACCGAGTACGATCGAGGGTATGGAGGCCCGGATCCTGACGGCCGATGGCTCGGACGCCGCGGGCCACCTGCGGCACGGCATCATCGGCATCGCCGCAACCGCCACCGGCCGCTACCGAGTCGAGTTGTGGTCGCGACCCGGCACGGAAGATGCGGACATGACGCTCTTCAACACCTTCATCTTCGCTTTCGCGGCCGCGTAGGCGCCGGCGTCGCCACCAGGCGCCGGCGTCGCTACCCCGGTCCGCCCTCAGGCGCCCGACTTCCGGTGCGGCGCACCTCGTCGAGGAAGTCCAGGGAGCGGGCGTCGCGGTCGAGCGAAACGTGCAGGAAATCGCGCATCGCGCCCTCTACCTCGCGCTCGACGGCCGACGGCAGCCGCAGGCCGGCCAGTGCCTCCACGTCCATCCGCTGGTAAGCCTTCAGCACTTTGACCGCCGCAACGGAGATGCCGGCTCTCTCCGCGGGAGGTCCCGGGCAACGCGAACAGAGCACGCCACCGAGCGGCGGAACCCAGCGGAACTCCTCGTCCGCCTCGAGCACCCGATCGCACTCGACGCAGCGGTCCACCTCGGGTCGGACGCCCAGCTCGTCCGCCAGATGCATCTCGTACCAGCGCGCGACGCGGCCGGAATCCATGCCCTCGTCCAGCAGCTCGTACGACCGCCGCAGCAGCGCGTAGATACCCTCGGCTTCGTGGCGCTCCTCGATGGAACGGTCGGCGAGTTCGGCGAGATACCAGGCTGTAGCCGCCGACTCGAGGTTGTCGCGGAGATGCAGCCAGGCCTGACTCACCTCGACCTGCGTCACGACGTCGAAGGTTCGGCCGCGCGCCAGCGCCACACGCAACTCGGCGAGCGGTTCGAGCGCGCCGCCGAGTCGGCTGGTGGGTCTACGCACTCCCTTGGCGATCGCCTTGAGCTTACCGAGGGCAGGCGTGAACAGCGTCATCACCCTATCCGCCTCGCCGTAGTCGAAACGGGAGAGAACGATGGCATCGGTCACGTACAGGCGCGGATTCGGCACGACAACCACGCTATCACGCCGCGCACAGACCGCTTCCGCTATCCTCGCGGCATGGACGAGAGAGCTGCCCGAAATGCCTCCGCCGCCGGTCCCGGCTCGGACTTCCCTGCCCCCGGCCCACGCAGCGATCGGACGCGCATCCGCCGCCACGCCGACCGCGCTGTTCCCGATCGAATCGAGGAGTTCCTGCGAGCCGGGCTGGTAGCTCACGTGGCCTGCGTCGAGGATGGCGAGCCGAGAGTCATCCCGTTCCTGTATCACTACGAGACCGGCCACATCTACATCCACGGCTCGCCCGGCAACGCCACCCTGAACCGTCTTCGCGACGGCCGTTCGGTGGCCGTGGCCGTGACTCAACTCGTCGATCTGATCGCGTCCAGGACGGCCTCCGACCACTCGGCCAACTACCGCAGTGTCATCGTCTACGGCCACGGCCGCCAGATCGCCGACGTGGCGGAGAAGCGCCGCGTCCTCGACGCCATGACCGCCAGGTACTTCCCCGGCAGAACCACGCCGGCCGACTACTCGCCCGCAACCGACGACGACCTGGTCAGGATGGATCTGACCGACGTCGAGATAGACGAGGCGTCGGCCAAGATGCGCGAAGGTGGTCCGAAGGGCCCACACGACGCCGAGCCGGACTATCCCGGGTCGGCCTTCGTCCAGCCGGTCTGAAGTTCGCCGCGCACCGGCCGGCGGCCCAGGGCGGCGGATGACCCGGATTCTGAAGGTGCCTTGCTATGATCCGCCCGTGGAACTATCCGTGAACCTACCCGAACTGGTCTCGGACACCGAGGAAGAGATCTTGCGGCTCGTCTCCGATCACGACGTGCCGACGGCGGGTCTCTATGCCATGTGCCGCTACCACCTCGGACTGGACGGCAGCGGCTCGTCAGGCAAGCGGATGCGACCGCTGCTCGGCCTGCTCTCGTACGCCTCGATCGCCGGCGACCATCGAGCGGCACTGCCCGGCGCCGCGGCCGTAGAGCTCGGCCACAACTTCAGCCTCGTCCACGACGACATCGAGGACGGCGACACCGAGCGGCGCCATCGGCCGACGCTGTGGGCTCTGCACGGCATCCCGCAGGCCATCAACGCCGGCGACCTGCTCTTCACCCTCAGCCGCAAGGCCCTCCACCGCCTGACGGACCTGGGCTTCTCGGACACGAAGGTCCTGCGGCTGATGCGCCTCCACGACAACACCTGCCTGGCGCTGTGCGAGGGCCAATACCTCGACATCTGGGCAAGTGAGCTCGCTGAGCCGATGTCGGTCGAGCTGTACTTCGACATGATCGGCCGCAAGACGGCGGCCCTCATCGCCGCATCCGTCGAGGCGGGAGCGGTCCTGGCCACCGACGACGAGGCCGTGATAGATCGATATCGAGCCTTCGGCTGGGCGCTCGGCGTCGCCTTCCAGCTCAACGACGATCTGCTCGGCATCTGGGGCGAGCAGGCGGCGACCGGCAAGGAACCCACCGACGTCGCCCGGCACAAGATGACGCTGCCGGTCATCTACGCCTTCGAGCAAGCCGGACCGGCCGACAGGTTGAGCCTAGAATCGGTCTGGAGGACCGAGCAGCCGGATGGAGGCCAGGTCGCCAGAGCGGTGGCGCTGATCGAGAGGCTCGGCGGCCGCAAGTACACCCGAGATCAGGCTCGCGAGTATCGCGACAGGGCCCTGGCCGAGCTCGACGCCGCCGGCGTCGTCGACGCCTCCGCGCTCGATGCGCTGCGCGCCATCATGGTCGACGTCATCAAGGCCTGAGCCGCGAGCCGGCGACCCGGCGACCGGGCCCTCGACTCAGCGGCGGCGAAGGTTGACCACGACCGAGGCATCAGGCGCCGCAGGCGCCGCGAGACTCCCCTCGGCCGTCACCTCAACGGTGCAGCCGTTCATAGGCTCCACGGTCTCGCCCACGAGCAGCAGCCGCCAGCCCGGCTCGGCCGCGTGAGCCGTCATCGTCACTTCCGCGCCCTTGCGACGAAGTTCGAAGGTCGAACCGGAACCACCGTCCGGTCCGGGAACCGTCACCGTTATTCTGGCGCCGTCCCCGATGGAGTAGGCCCGCAGCGTCACGCCTCTCCGGAAGTCGTAGTCCGCCCGGGCCTCGCCCGCCCCTACCGGCAGAACCGTATTGGGGCGAACCAGGAGTGGCAGGCTGGAGTAGGGATGCGTCTCCTCCCGCCAGCCGGGCCCCTCGACAACCGCTCCGGTGATGAGATTGGTCCACCTTCCCGAAGGCGCGTAGTAGCTGACTTTGCCGTCCTCCGAAAACACCGGAGCGACCAGAAGGCTTTCGGCGAGCATGTACTGGCGGTCCAGATAGGCGCAGGCTGGGTCATCCGGGAACTCCAGACACATCGCCCGCATTGTCGGAATGCCCCGCTCGTGCGCCTCGACCGCCGCGCCGTACAAGTACGGCATCAGGCTGTTCTTCAGCTTCGTGAACGAGCGCATGACGTCCACGGCCTCGTCATCGAACAGCCACGGCACGCGGTATGACTCATTGGCATGGAGCCGGCTATGCGATGACATCAGGCCGAAGGCGATCCAGCGCTTGAAGACCGATGCCGAGGGCGTTCCGTCGAACCCGCCTATATCGTGGCTCCAGAACCCAAACCCGGACAGACCCAGAGAGAGCCCGCCGCGCAAGCTCTCGGCCATCGACTCGAAGGTCGAGGTGCAGTCCCCTCCCCAATGGACCGGGAACTGCTGGCTGCCCGTCGTCGCAGACCGGGCGAAGACGACGGCATCACCTTCGCCACGTCGCGCCTCCAGCAATTCGAACACCGTCTTGTTGTACAGGTAGGTGTAGTAGTTGTGCATCCGCTCTGGATCGGATCCGTCCCAATAGATGACGTCGGTCGGAATCAACTCGCCGAAGTCGGTCTTGAAGCAGTCGACGCCCATCTCCAGCAGGGCCTCGAGCTTGCTCGCAAACCAGCGACGCGCCTCGGGATTCGTGAAGTCGACGAGGCCCATGCCCGGCTGCCAGCGGTCCCACTGCCAGACGTCGCCGTTTGGTCGCTTGAGTAGATAACCTCCGGCCATCCCCTCCGCGAAGAGCGGCGAGCGCTGGGCGATGTACGGGTTGATCCACACGCTGACCCGCAACCCGTCGGCCTTGAGCCTGGCGAGCATGCCCCGCGGGTCTGGGAACGTGCGGGGGTCCCAGGCGAAGTCGCACCAGTTGAACTCGCGCATCCAGAACGAATCGAAATGGAAGACGCTCAACGGGAGATCACGCTCGGCCATTCCGCGGATGAAGCCGGTGACGGTCGCCTCGTCGTAGGAGGTGGTGAACGACGTGCTGAGCCACAGCCCGAACGACCAGGCCGGCGGGAGCGCGGGCCGGCCTGTCAGCGCCGTGTACTTTTCGAGGATCTCTTTGGGGCTGGGGCCATATATCACGAAGTACTCGAGGGACTGGCTTTCCACGCTGAACTGGACGCGCGACACGGTCTCAGAGGCGACCTCGAACGAGACCCGGCCGGGGTTGTTGACGAATATGCCGTAGCCGCGGTTCGTCAGGTAGAAGGGAACGTTCTTGTAGGCCTGCTCGCTGCTGGTGCCCCCGTCCCCGTTCCAGATCTCGACCGATTGGCCGTTCTTCACGAAGGACCCGAACCTCTCGCCGAGCCCGTAGACGTATTCCCCCACTCCTAGACCCAATTGGTCGAGCATGTAATGCTGGCCGTCTTCGGTCTCGACGATGCCGATACCTTTGGCGTCGCTCGACGTGAGGACGCGCCCATCGGCTTCGAAATCCACTCTCCAGTTGCGGTTGCGGCTGACACGAACCTTCAGCTTGCCCGACTCAAGCTCGGCCGCGTCGTCGACCATCGATACGGTCACCGGTCCCGGCGCGGCGTGGATGCCGAACTCGGGCATCCGGGCGACCTGGCCCTCGAGGTGACTCAATTGCACTCCGACCACGTCCGGCATCGGCGAACTCAAGCGGACGGTGACAAGCGGACCGCCGAGCGTGTGGCCTCGATGCTGGATCTCTCTGGTCGGCGCGTAGATCGTCAGGGTATCGGGCCCCTCGCAGACGTCGTATGCCTCGGCCGGGTGCCAGGCAGTCACGTCGGGCCGCATCCGCCAGTAGCCATCGGAGAACTTCATTGCGCGTTGTTCACCTTTCGCAGGTCTCGTATCGGCGATGGAACCAGGCTTCGGGGTGGCGCCGAACGCGCGGCGCGGCACCCGGCAGGCAGCCCGGCATTGCTCTCATTAGCGAACGCGTTCCTCCGACCCCACTTCGTCGCGCCCATACTGCCACAGCCTCCATCGCCGGGTACGTGGCGCAGCATCCGGATCTATAAACGGAATGTCATTCGCGGACCCTGACTTCGATCCGATGCGATCCCGCGGCGGCAGTCACGAGTAGGCCTTCCGGCGTCGCCTCGGGGGAGCCACCGGTCACGTCGAGCCCGGTTGTAAGGTTGGCCAGCATCAGCCGCCACGGCTTGGACCCGTGGACGCGCTCCGCGACCACGACGCCGGCGGCCAGGGTTACCTCGAAGGCGGAATCGGTGGCGCCGCGCTGGTCGGGTACCGCAACCGCCACCTTTGCGCCCTCTTCGAGTTCGTATGCGCGAAGGGTCACCTCCTCGGCGAAGTCGTAGTCGGCCCGGTCGCTGCGAGCGCCCATGGCGATCACGGACCCGGGCCGGACCAGCAAGGGCAGACTCGATGCTTCGTGGCGTTCCTTGATCCAACCCGGCCCCTGCAGCGTGGCTCCGCCGATCAGTTGCGTCCAGCGCCCGGCCGGCAGGTAGTAGGCGACATCGCCGTCTTCGGCGAATATCGGTGCCACCAGGAGCGACTCGCCCAGCATGTACTGCCGGTCCAGGAACGCGGCGGTTGGATCGTCTGGGAACTCCAGCAACATGGCCCGCATCATCGGCACGCCGTGTTGCCACACATCCACGGCCGTCCGATAGAGATAGGGCATGAGGCGGCACTTGAGGTGCGCGAAATCTCTGACGACCTCGACCGAATCATCGTGGACCAGCCAGGGGACGCGGTACGAGTTGCTGCCGTGGAGGCGGCTGTGCGAGCTAAGCAGACCGAACTGGGCCCAGCGCTCGTAGACGGCCGCCGGGGGCGTCCCTTCGAAGCCACCGATATCGTGGCTCCAGAAGCCGAAGCCGGACAGTCCGAGCGAGAGGCCGCCCCGCAGGGTATCGGCCATCGAGGAGAAGGTGCTCTCGCAGTCGCCGCCCCAGTGGACCGGGAACAGCCAGCTGCAAGCCGTCGCCGACCGGGCGAAGACAACCGCCTCGCCGTGGCCGCGCCGCTCGCGGAGCAGTTCGAAAACCGTCTCGTTGTAGAGGTAGGTGTAGAAGTTGTGCATCCGCTCCGGGTCTGAGCCGTCGTGCCAGACAACGTCCGTCGGGATCCGCTCGCCAAAATCGGTCTTGAAGCAGTCAACGCCCTGGTCGAGCAGGATCGCGAGCTTCGACCGATACCATTCGCGGGCTTCCGCGTTGGTAAAGTCGACGATGCCCATGCCCGGCTGCCATTGGTCGCCCTGCCAGGTGTCGCCACCTGGGCGCCGAACGAGGTAGCCGGCAGTCGCCGCCTCGTCGAACAGCGGCGACGCTTGAGCCACGTAGGGATTGATCCAGACGCAGATGCGCAGGCCGCGCTCGTGGAGCCGGGCCAGCATACCCACAGGGTCGGGGAAGACCCGCTCGTCCCAGGTGAAGTCGACCCATTGGAACTCGCGCATCCAGAAGGAATCGAAATGGAAGACGCTGAGGGGAATATCCCGCTCGGCCATCCCCTCGACGAAGCGCGTCACGGTGGCTTCGTCGTAGTCGGTGGTGAATGACGTCGAGAGCCACAGCCCAAACGACCAGGCCGGCGGCAGGGCCGGTCGGCCGACGAGGCCGGTGAACCTCTCCAGCACTTCCTTGGGGCTCGGGCCGTAGATGACGAGGTACTCGAGGGACTGGCCCTCGACGCTGAATTCGACCTGCTGCGTCCGCTCGGTGGCGATCTCGAACTCGACCTTCCCAGGATCGTTGACGAAGACCCCGTAGCCGGCATCGGTCAGGTAGAACGGAACGTTCTTGTAGGCCTGCTCCGAGCCGGTGCCGCCATCGCGGTTCCACATGTCGATCGACTGGCCGTTCTTCACGAACGGACCGAAGCGTTCGCCCAGGCCGTAGACGTGGTCGCCCACACCCAGGGAAAGCGACTCGGCCATGTAGTGCCCCGGGCAACTGCCGTCGTGGCCACCTTCCGCTGGGCCCGGCCATTCGAACGCGGTCATGCCCTCTGCGTCGCTGCCGGTGAGGGTTCGACCTTCGGCAACGAAGTCCAGGCTCCAGGGGCCGGTTCGATGGATACGGGCGGCGAGTCGCCCGGATTGGAGGCTCGCGACCGAGTCGTCGACCGCCACCCGCACATCCGGCGCCCCGCCGGCGAATACCGGAAAGAAGGGACCGTTGCGGCGGCCGCCGGAATGGTGCGTGACGCGGACGCGGATGACGTCGACCGTCGGCGAGGACAGCTCGATGGTCAGGGCGGCCAGGTCGTGCATCTCGCATCGATCCTTGGGCGCGACCGTTGGCGCAAGCACGGTCAGCGTGTCATCGGTGGCGGTCACGCGATGGGCCACCGCCGGATGAAGCGCCCGCACGCCATCACGCAGCCGCCAGTACCCGTCCCTGAACTTCATGCACAAGCTCCCGAAACTGCCGCTGTCTGGGCCCTACTTGTAGGATCCTGCGGTGATACCGCGCGTCAAGGTACGCTGGAAGAGCAAGAAGAACACCACGCACGGTAGAACACCGAGCAGCGCCGAGGCGGCGACTTGCGTCGCGTCCATGTTGTGCTGTCCGTACAGGGTCGCAACTGCGAGCGGCACCGTCTGCGACGAGTTGTCGATGAGGAACACCAGCGGCAGGTACAGCTCGTTCCATGTCCAGATGAACGAGAACACCATGAACACGGCGAGCGAGGGCCGCACGATCGGAGCTACCACCTGAACCAGGAGTTGCAGCTTGTTGCAGCCGTCGACTCTGGCGGCGTCGAGCAGTTCCTTGGGAAAAGCCCGCAGGATGGACGAGAGGAAGTAGGTCCCGAACGCGCTCTGGATGACGATGAAGATGATGATCACCGCGAGCTGGGTGTTGTAGAGGTTGACCTCCTTGGCCATGTAGTAGAGCGGGTAGACGATCGCCTCGTTGGGCAGCATGTTCGCGAGCATGAAGAAGATGAGGAACCACAACGCTCCCCGAATTCTCCCTATGCCCAGGGCAAACGCATTCAGCAACGATAGGACCGTCGAGAAGATGGCGACGGACAGGCTGATGACAATGCTGTTGATCAGCTTCCCCGTGAAGTCGACCCGATTCCAGAAGTCGATGACACCGTCCAGACTCAGGCTCTGGGGCCACGAGAGAGGCCCGTTGGAGGCGTAGTCCTCAGCGCTCTTCAGGGCGTTCAGGGCAATGATCGCAAAGGGCGACAACATCACGGCGAGCAGGACGACAAGCGCGAGCAAGACGGCCGAGGATTGGCCGCGCCGTGTCAGGCGTTCCTTCAATGGTAGTCGTGGGCGACGGGGTACGGGCTTCGACTGATTGGCCTCAGCGGCCGGAATCGCGGCCATGCTAGTTCTCCTCCGCGAGGTCGCGCCTTGCCTGGACGTTCATGAAGATCGCGGCGACCACGACGATAACCGCCGTCATGAGCGTCGCGATCGCGGACCCGTACCCCACCTGCGACTTCTCGAAGAAGGCCAGATATGTGTAGTACGAGGGCACGTACGTCGCCGTTCCCGGTCCGCCCCTGGTGAGCACCCAGATCCAGGCGAACACCTTGAATGACGCGATCGTCGTCATCAGCACGACCACGAAGACCTCGGGCCTTATCTGCTGGATCGTGACGTGGATGAACGTCTGCCAACCGGAGGCGCCGTCGAGGGCTGCGGCTTCGGTGATGCTCTGGTCCATGCGCTGCAACGCCGTGAAGAAGATGACCAGGGGGAACCCTACCTGGACCCACACGAGCGTGCCCATGACCGTGAAGAGAGCAAGAGACGGATCTCCCAGCCAGTTGTTGGCCAGGCCGCCCAGCCCGACACCCTGGAGGAGTGAGTTCAGGGCTCCGTCGGGTTGAAGGATCCATCCCCACACGACTCCGGCAACAGCGACCGGCATCACCTGGGGGAGGTAGAACCCCGCCCGAAAGAAGCTGGCGGTTCTGGTGCCGAACCTCGGAGCCACGAAGGCGTACAGCAAACCGGCGAGGAGCAGGCCGAGGATGGTTGGAATGATCACCATGGCCAGTATCAGCACGAGTGTGTTGATGAACGAGGCCGTGAAGAATGGGTCGCTGAGCAGGTCCGTGTAGTTCTGGATACCCACCCAGGATGGCGTCTGGACGCCGTTCCACTGGGTGAAGCTGATGGCAATCGTGGCGAGGAATGGCACGGCGATGATCACGAAGAAGGCCACCAGGCCCGGCAGCATGAAGATCGCGTAGCCACCGTCCCGGGACGAACGGCTCTTCATCCCATTCTTCTCCTCTCGTTCCGTTGGACGTGAATCCGAGCGGCGGCGCTCCAGGTGAAGACCGGAAGCGCCGCAGGACCGTTCGGATAGGGAGTACTCCGAGCGGTCCTGGGCGCAGAACCGGCAACTACTTGAAGGCGGATGGTCGAGTCTCTCGCGAGACCCGCCCCTGACGGGAGCCTACGCCGGCTTCTTGTAGGCGGCAGCCAGGGCGTCGAGGAACTTGGACGGGTCCTGGCCGTTCATGAGGTTCTGGACGTTGGAAACCAGGACGTTGTAGAAGCCGGCGACCGGCCAGTCCGGGTAATACGCCAGGCCGTCGTTCTTGAGCAGAGCCTGGAAGTTCTGGTTGAGCTCCAGAAGCTTGGGATCGGTTACCGCCGCGGGATCGGCGTTCACCGGAAGGCCGCCGGCCCGACCCATGATGTTCTGGGCAGGCGTCTGCAGGGTGATGTCGATGAAGTCCTCGGCGAGATCGGCGTTCTTGGCCTTGGTCGGGACGACCCAGATGTTGCCGCTCGATCCCGGGGCAAGAGTGTTGCCGGGGAAGAGGAACGTGCCCCACTGGAACTTGCTGACCTCGGACATGAAGCGTCCGTACCACCAGGAGCCGGAGATCAGGATCGGGTACTTCTGCGCTTCCCAGGCCTGACCCATCTGCTCTGCGGTCGTGGCGACCTCGTTCTTGGAGAGGTAGCCCTTTGTCATCCACTTCTGGAACTCGGTCGCGCCGAACGTCAGTGCGGCGTCGTGGAAATCGACCGGGTTCGTGTAGGTCTCGTAGTCCTTGACGAACTGGCGGTCGGCCTTGGCGAGCGTCAGGAGGTAGAAGATCTGCTGGGCCGGGTACTCGGCGCCAGCAGTCGCAACCGGCGTGATTCCGGCCTTGACGAAGGCGTCCATTCCCGCCTCGAAGCTGGCGAGGTCGGTCGGGACCGTGACACCGTACTTGGTGAACATGTCCTTGTTGTAGTAGACGAAGACGTACTCGCCGTACGTCGTGACGCCGAACCACTTGCCGGATCCCATGATCCCCTTGTCGCTGTACATGCAAGTGGTCTGCAGGCTCGGGGTCAGGATCTTGTCCCAGCCCCGGGCGGTGGCAACGGATGTGAGGTCCGTGAGCAGTCCCTGCGTCGAGAGAAGGCCCGCGGTCGCGTTGCCCTTGTTGTACTCCATGACATCAGGAGCGGAACTCGAGTTCAGGACCTGGGAGGCGTTCTGCTGAATCTGCTCGAAGGCCTTGGACTGGAAGTCCACCTTGGCGCCTGGGTGAGTGGCCAGGAACGTGTCGACGGCCGCCGCCCAGGACTGGCCCATGGCGCCGGTCGCCGACTCATAGTGCCAGAGCGTCAGGGTTCGGCCCGTGTAGTCGGGCTTGGTCGGAGCCGGCGTTATCACCGGGCCGGTCGAGGCAGCGGCCGTCGGCGCGGTCGTGGCGCTGCTCGTGGAGCATGCGGCGACGACCGCCGGGATGGCGGTCAGACCGACTGCGCCGATGACTCCCTTCTTCAGGATTTCGCGGCGTGTTACAGGACCTTCAAAGTCAGGCATGTTTCCCTACTCCTCCGTATTGAGTCCGTGGACCCGTTGATCCACGTAAACCCGCTGGGAACCGGTACCTCTGCTGTCCCTTCTGAGATGCCACGGATGCCACGTCCCGGCGTGTCGGACCGCGCTCATCTCCCATCACCACTGACTGCTGCTCACCTCCTTGACGGCGGCTTCTGGAGCCACTCGGTTTGGCGGAATAGGCATTGGACGGCGGTCTTACCCGGTTGGGCCCTGCGGCGGGACGGATTTCGGGTGAGACCTGAGGGCTGGGTCCGGCGACGGCCCGGTGCTGCCGCGGACCACGAGTCGGCAGGGCAGCAACCGCTGCACCAGTTCGTGGTTGTCTTCCTCGAGTTGATCGATGAGGGTCTCGACGCCGAGCTGGCCCAGTTCGGCGCTGGGTGGAGTCATGGCCGTGAGCGGTGGCAGCGTCATCTCGGCGACGCGGGCAGACGAGACGAGTGACACGATCGAGAGGTCGTCGGGGATCCTCCAGCCACGCTCGGCCGCGGCCTGCATAACGCCCACGGTCGCCCGCTCGTTCATCGTTGCCAGCGCCGTCACCTTCGGGTGAGCCCGGATCAACTCCTCGAACACCTCGCGGCCCGCGAGCGCGGTATCGCCGCAGAAACGGCTGATCGGGGTGAGCCCCGCCGCGCGCGTGACCTGCTCGAAACCGGCCGCGGCCCTGACGGATGGTCCGTAGCCGGCGTTGAACGACTCCTCGGCATGGTTGAGGAACGCGATCTGCCTGTGACCGAGCCCGACCAGGTAGGTAACGGCATCGCGAGTGGTCTGCTCGAAATCGATGTCGGCGAAGCCGATGTCGGAGGGGGCGGCCGGCCGGCCGATGATGCTGAATGGCACGCCGATGCGCCGCAGCAGCTCGATCCGTTCGTCGTTCAGGCGGACCTCCATGACCAGGACCCCGTCCACGAGGCTCTGGCGAATCAGCTGCTGCAGGTCGCCGACGCCGTGGATCTCCATCGGCCAGAGGACCAGGTGGTATCCGCGGCTCTGGGCGGCTTCGGCCGCGGCCGTGACGAATTCGAGCTCGGTGGCGCCGAAGCCACGGGACAACGCCGGGAAGAGGAGGGCGATTATCCGGCTCCGCTTGCTCGCGAGGCCCCTCGCCAGGGCATGCGGCTGGTAGCCGAGCTCGTCCATCGCCGCCCAGATCCGCATGCGCGTCTCCTCGGAGACTGGCCGCGTGCCGTTGAGGGCGTACGACACGGTGCTGAGCGCGACGTTCGCCCGCCTGGCGACTTCCTCCA
The DNA here is from genome assembly GCA_003157875.1 of Chloroflexota bacterium. Taxonomy (GTDB): domain Bacteria; phylum Chloroflexota; class Limnocylindria; order Limnocylindrales; family CSP1-4; genus Fen-1039. The sequence continues at coordinate 14,183 of PMKV01000108.1, read as the reverse complement.
TCGTTGGCGCTGACATCGATACTCCGGTCGAGTGGCGGTTTCGTAGGAGTAAGATCCGCATCGAAGCGCATAGTCGAAGCGTATAGTCGAAGCGCTTCGACGAAGGCTAGCTCCACAGGCCGCGCCGTGTCAACGACGAAACAGCAAGCCGCTCCTTCAGGCGGCTGCGACCCGTAGACAGGCGGCTGCGACCCGTAGACTGACGTGACGACGAGACCTGCCGAAGGAGGACGGACCGTGAGTGATGGCTTCTTCAAGGACGTAGCTCAGCCCATTTCCTTCGGCGGCCTCGATTCCAACGATCCGCTGACCTACAAGGTCTACGAGCCCGATCGCCTTGTGCTGGGCAAGCGCATGGAGGAACACCTCCGGATCGCCGTGTGTATGTGGCACTCCTTCGCCTCTCCCGGCGAGGACATGTTCGGCTCGGGTACCTTCGACCGGCCCTGGCTCGGGGACGGGCTGGATCCGATCGCCGCCGGGCGGGCGAAACTCGATGCGGCATTCGAGTTCGTCGCCAAGCTCGGCGTCCCCTACTTCTGCTTCCACGACCGTGACATCGCCCCCGAAGGCCGGACCTTCGCCGAGACGAAGGCTCGCCTGGAAGCAATGGTCGACTACGCCGGCGAGCACATGGCCCGGACCGGCGTCAAGCTGCTATGGGGCACCGCCAACCTCTTCGGCCACCCGCGCTACGCCGCCGGTGCGGCCACGAATCCGGACCCGGAGGTCTTCGCCTATGCCGCGGCGCAGGTGAAGCTGGTCCTCGAGGCGACGCAGCGTCTCGGCGGCGAGAACTACGTCCTGTGGGGCGGCCGAGAAGGCTACGACACGCTCCTCAACACGGACCTGGCCCGCGAGGAGACCCAGCTCGCCAGATTCTTGAGTCTCGTGGCCGAGCACAAGCACCGGATCGGATTCAAGGGCACGCTCCTGATCGAGCCAAAGCCCCACGAGCCGACGAAGCATCAGTACGACCACGACGCCGCAATCGTGCACGGGTTCCTCGTGCGCCACGGCCTGGCCGGCGAGTTCCGGCTGAACATCGAGGCCAACCACGCCACACTCTCGGGCCACAGCTTCCACCACGAGATCGCCTACGCGGTCGCCAACGACATCCTTGGCAGCATCGACGCCAACCGCGGCGACTATCAGAACGGCTGGGACACCGACCAGTTCCCCAACTCAGTCGATGAGCTGGCTCTGGCCATGTACGAGATCCTGCGCGGCGGCGGGCTTACTACGGGGGGCTTCAACTTCGACGCCAAGCTACGCCGTCAGAGCCTGGACCGATCCGACCTCTTCCACGGTCACATCGGGGGCATCGACACCCTCGCCCGGGCCTTACTCGCCGCGGCGGCCATCATCGAAGAGGGCGCCCTCGAGCGGCTGCGCGGCGAGCGCTACGCCGGCTGGGCGGGCGAGCTCGGAACATCGATTACCTCGGGCAGAGCCACGCTCGACGAGCTCGAACGAAAGGTCGCGACGGGCGCCATCGACCCCAAACCCGTCTCGGGCCGTCAGGAACTCCTCGAGAACGTCGTGAACCGGCAGATCTGGGCGTCGGGGAGCCGCGCCGGAGCGGGTGCGGCAAAGATCGGCTGATTGGCAGGGAGATCCTCCTGATGGGACTTGTGGCAGGCGTCGACTGCTCGACTCAATCGACAAAGGTCGTCGTCGTCGACTCCGAGACGGGCCAGATAGTCGCGACGGGCCGCGCCCAGCACACCGTCACTGGTACCGGCGGAGCCAGGGAAACCCACCCCGACGTGTGGTGGGAGGCGCTCCGCATCGCGCTCGGGCAGACCGGCCTCGCCGGCGGCGTGGCCGCCATCTCGGTGGCGGGTCAGCAGCATGGCCTGGTGTGTCTGGACGCCTCCGGCCGCCCTCTCCGCCCGGCACTGCTCTGGAACGACACCCGGTCCGCGTCCGATGCGGTCGATCTCCGCGCGGCCCTCGGCGGGGCGACGGCATGGGCGACGCGAATCGGCGTGGTGCCAGTCGCCTCCTTCACGGCATCGAAATGGGCCTGGGTCCGGCGGCGCGAACCCGAGATCGCGGCTCGGACGGCCGCGATCCGCCTGCCGCACGACTACATGACCGAACGATTGACCGGCGAGGGCGTGACGGACCGGGGCGACGCGTCGGGCACGGCCTGGTGGTCGACGGAGACCGAGGCCTACGTGCCCGAGGTGCTCGGACTGGACACGATCGGGCTGTCGACAGACCGCCTGCCGCGAGTCCTGCGGCCGACCGAAGCCGCCGGGACCGTGACCGCTTACGCGGCCGAGGCAACCGGTCTGACGGCCGGCGCGCTCGTCGGCCCCGGCACGGGCGACAACATGGGTGCCGCCCTTGGGCTTGGCCTGCGGCCCGGGACACCGGTGGTGAGCCTGGGCACGTCGGGCACGGCCTACATGGTTTCGACGGCCCGGATCGCCGATCCGACGGGCGACGTGGCCGGCTTTGCCGACGCTTCCGGCCGTTTCCTTCCTCTCGCCTGCACCCTCAACTGCACCCTGGCCGTCGACCGGATGGCGGAGTGGCTGCGGCTGGATCGCGACGACGTGGCGCCGAGCCGTGGAGTCGTCGCCCTGCCCTACTTCGACGGCGAGCGGACGCCGAACATACCCGGCGCCTCCGCGGCCGTCTTCGGGCTGCGCCACGACACCGACCCCCGATCCATTCTGATGGCCACGTACGAAGGCGCCGTGGCGAGCCTTCTGGAAGCCCTGGACACGATCGATCTCTGTTCCTCGGGCATCGATCCGGAGTCGCCGTTGGTCCTGATCGGCGGCGGCGCTCGCAGCAAGACCTGGTGGCACGTGGTCGGGAGGCTCTCCGGCCGGGCCGTCCTGATCCCCGAGGCGACAGACCTCGTGGCCATCGGTGCGGCCGTGCAGGCGGCGGCGACCCTGCATTCCACCGACCCTCAGGGTGTCGCTGCGGGCTGGAACACGACGGCCGGGACACAACTCGATCCCGTCCCGCGGGACTTCGAAACGGTGACTCTTCACCGGGCTGTGCGAGGGCTGGCGCTCGAGGCCGTGCAGACGCCGCATGCCGGCCGACCCGCCGAGCCCAGCGAGCCCACCGAGCCCACCGAGTAGCCGCCGGCAGGCTCCCTAGCCCTGCCCCTCGGCGTGGCTGACGATGAGCTTGCCCGACTTCGCGTCCACCAGGACCATGGCCCGCGGCGGCGCGGCGGTAGAGCCGACCAGGTTCACTGTCACCGGCCAGGCCATCGCGACCGCCCAGGCCAGCCGCGGAGCGGCGCCGCTACAGGTGTCTCGATACGAGATGAGCAGGATCTCGCGAACGTAGCCCGTCGGGTAGGACTTGCGGGCCACCTGGCTCGCGCTCTCCGCGGTGGCTGTCGGCGTGCCATCCGCCTCTTCCAGTCGAACGCACTGCGTATCCAGGTCGTAGGCGCTCCAACCCTCGAGCTGGACCGTGCCGACGCCACGCAGGAACTGGCTGACCGGGCTTCGGTAGTCGTACACGACCCACAACGCGCCCCATGTCATGACCACGAGCAGGACCACGAGGACGGGAATCTGGTGGCGACTCAGCCAGCGCAAACCGGTCCTCCTTGCGTGGCGCGTCCGTGGCTGGCATCCATCGGCTAGCGAGTCGCACCCTTCGACGACTCGCCGCCGGGCCTGCTCTCCTCCCCGGGGTTATCGCCGGCCCGGCGCCGCACCGCGAGGACCTTGCCGACACGACGCCCGTCCGTTACCTCGACGGTGAGGCTCAGGCCGTGTTCGGCGATCTCGACCCTGTCGCCGGGTCGAGGCACACCGCCGATTCGGTGGTAGATGAGCCCGCCGACCGTGTCGTACTCGTCGGCATCCTCGAGACCGGCCAGGTCGATGTTGAACAACTCCCCCAGATCGTCGACCGAAGCCCGACCGTCGATGCGCGCCTCGTCGTCCGAAATCCGCACCGTCAGCGGCTCTTCGGTGTCGTACTCGTCCTGGATGTCGCCGACGATCTCCTCGAGCAGGTCTTCGATCGTGACCATGCCGGCCGTGCCGCCGTATTCGTCGAGAACGATCGCCAGATGCACCCTGCGACCCTGGAGCTTGCGCAACAGGTCATCGATCGTCATCGACTCAGGCGCGAAGAGCGGCGCCCGCAGGAGCTTGCGCAAGTCCGGCTTCTGTCCGCCCTTGAGGAACGGCAAGAGGTCCTTCGCATAGAGGACGCCGACGATCTCGTCGATCGTATCCTTGTAGACCGGGATGCGGCTGTGACCCTCCCGGATGAAGGCGTCGATCGCCTCGTCCATGCCCGCCGTCACCGGCAGCGCCGTCATCTCGGTGCGGGGGACCATGACCTCGTGGAGCCGGCGCTCCCCCATCTCGATGACCGCGCTGATCATCTGCTCTTCTTCGGCCTCCAGGATGCCCGTCTCCCCTCCCCGCTCAACGATCAGCTTCAGCTCCTCGGTATTGATCTGCGCCTGGCGGGCGACACCGGCACCGAATCCGCCGGCGATCGTGCGCGTCAGCCAGGTCAGCAGGTTGACCAGCGGAGCGAATACGCGACCCACGAAGTCGAGCGGGCCGGCCAGCGTCAACGCTACGCGGTCCGGGTACGCCAGGGCAAGCGTCTTGGGCACCAGTTCGCCGAAAACGATCGTGAAGCAGGACAGCAGGATCGTGATGATCAGGAGAGCCAGGACGCCGGCATAGCCGTTCAGGACGGGTACATTCTTGAGTGCTTCCGCCAGGCGCTCGGCCAGATTGACGGCCGCATAGGCGGAGGCCAGGAAGCCGACGAACGTGACTCCAATCTGGGCCACGGCCAGGAAGCGGGCCGGGTCCTCGACGAGCCGCTTGACGCGGCGCGCTCCGCGATGACCCTCATCGATGAGCTGGTCGATCCGGCTGTGGCGGAGAGTGACCAGGGCGATTTCGGCCGCGACGAAAACCGCCTCGATCGCGACGAGGATGAGGACGACCAGCAGCTGCAATACGACGTCACTCATCGAGGAGTTCGCTCAGCGGCCTCCGCGGCAGACGGCTTGACGGACTCCGAGGCGGCCGGGGTCACCTCGACCCGGGGCTTGCGCAGGCGCGCCGGCACGCCCAGGGCGAGCATCCCCGCCGGCACGTCCCGGGTGACCACGGATCCGGCGCCGGTCCGCGCCTCATCGCCCAGCTCGATCGGGGCGATGAGCATCGTGTCGGAGCCCAGGAAGACGTGCTTGCCGATCTTGGTCTTGTGCTTGCGAACGCCGTCGTAGTTGCAGGTGATCGTGCCCGCACCGACGTTGGTTCGCTCGCCCAGCTCGGCGTCGCCGATGTAGCTGAAGTGATGCTGCTGAACGCCGGCATCCAGGCGACTGGCCTTGACCTCGGCGAAGTTTCCGACGCGGACCTTGCGGCCGATGGACGACCTGGCCCGAAGGTGCGAGAACGGCCCGATCTGGACCTCGTCTTCCACCTTCGACGACTCGAGCACGCTGGCCAGGATGGTGCAGTCCCGGCCGATGACGGTGTCGATGATCTGACTGCCGGCCCCGATCCGCGTCCCCTCGCCGATCCGGGTGCTGCCGCGCAGCACGACCCCGGGCTCGAGGACGACATCCTGGCCCAGCTCGACGGTGACGTCGACGTAGGTCCGGATCGGATCGATCATCGTCACGCCGGCCAGCATGTGACGCTCGTTGATGGCCATTCGCAGCTCGAGTTCGGCCGCGGCCAGTTGCGCACGATCGTTGATGCCGACCAGAGTTCCGTCGTCGTCGACCTCGAGCGAGACCACGGGCCGGCGGTCGGCCCGGGCCAGGGCAACCAGCTCCGGCAGATAGAACTCGCCGGTGACCGGCGAAGGCTTGACGTCGCCGATACGACTCCGCAGCCAGGCCGCGTCGAATACGTACACGCCGGCGTTGATCTCCTCGATCTCAAGCTCGTCGGGCGTGGCGTCCTTCGACTCGACGATGCGCAGCACCTGGCCACCGTCTTCGGTGCGAACGACACGTCCGAGCCCACCTGGCTCGATGGCGTGGACCGCGACAAGGGCAACGGCCGCGTTGCGAGCCCGCCGCATGTCGATCAGTTCGGCCAGCAGATCCGACCCGACGAGCGGTACATCGCCCGACAGGACGAGGATCTCGCAGACCTCCTCGGGCGTGACGGCGAGCGCGGCGCGGACGGCATCCGCCGTACCGAGAGTCTCGGCCTGTATGGCGAGGTCGGCTCCCTCGGCGAATGCTTCGGCGACGGCGGCCGTGGCCGGCGAGTAGACCACCAGCGGGCGCCGGCCGCTGACACCGCGGGCCGCGTCGAGCACATAGGCCAGCATCGGCCGGCCACACAACTCGTGAAGGACCTTGGGCTTGCGAGATTTCATGCGCGTCCCGAGGCCGGCGGCAAGGATCACCGGCAGGACGCTTTCGGAGGTCTGGCTCATCGCATGGGACGGTAGCACGCCGGCCCCGCACGCACTAGTTGGACCGCCGCGCGATGGCCTCGATCTCAACCAGGGCATCGCGCGGAAGAGCGGCGACCTGGACCGTGCTGCGGGCGGGCGCCGGTTCGACTATGTGCCGCGAATAGGTCGCATTGAGTTGAGCGAAGTCGCCAAGATCGACGACATAGATGTTCGTCTTGACGACATCCGCCATGGTCAGGCCCGCCGCCTCGAGAACCGCCTCGAGGTTGAGGAGGGCTCGCTCGGCCTGATTCTCGATGCCGTCGAGCAGCGTTCCGGTCACCGGATCGAGTCCGAGCTGGCCGGAGCAGAAGACGAAGCCGTCGATCTCGATGGCCTGGCTGTAGGGACCGATTGCGGCCGGCGCAGCCGAGCTCGCGACCTCCTTACGACTCATCGAGCCTATCTCCCTTCGATTCGGTGGGCTCCGCTGCCGGCCCGGCGGGACCGTGGCCTCCGGCGTCGAAGCCATTGTGGACCGTGCGAGGCCGGATCGTACCCGTTGTGCGGCCGGGTGGCTCGGCGGAGGGCGGTGCGTGCCGGGCCGCGATAGTCGTGGCGGCGATGAACGGCTCGCCCGTGCCGACCAGTGGCAGCGTGCCGTTCACGGCTCCCAGGCGGACGAATCGAGCAGCCTTGCGAGCCTCGGCGAGCGTCGGATAGAGCGTCCAGAGTGTGGGCCCGGAGCCGGACTGGCATACGGGCCTGTCGACGAGCTTCTCCAGGGCGGTCAGGAAACCCGCCAGCCCGGGCACCAACGAGGCCGCCGCCGCTCGCAGATCGTTGGCTCCCGCCAGCTCGGCGGTCCGCACGACGAGCGCCGCCGACGTCAGGCCTCCGGCGCGCATCTCCGCGGCGAGATGCTCGGAGATCTCAGCGGCTCGTTCATCCGACCCCCGCGCCCCTGCGGCATACGCCCCGAAGACCGTCGCCGTGGCCACCGCGACTTGAGGCGTGACCAGCAGCACCGCCAGCGGCTCGCCGTGGATGTCCGGCAGCGCCTCGACACGTTCGCCCCGGCCGGTGATGAGCGCCACGCCCCCCGCCAGGAAGAACGGCACATCGGAACCCAGCGACGCAGCCAGCGAAGCCATCGCGTCCGGGTCGAGGGTCGTGCTCCACACGGCCAGGGCGGCCTGGATGGCCGCCGCCGCGTCGCTGCTGCCACCGCCAAGACCCGCGGCCACGGGGATTCGTTTGGCCAGTCGCGCCGCGAGCGGCGGCGGGTCTGCCGGAGCGCCGGGCCACGTCGCGGCAACGACTTCACGGGCCGCGGCGATTGCCCGCAGGACCAGGTTGTCGGGCGCCGAGGAGAGCGCCAGTCCTGTGACCCGCAGCGAATCACGCACGGCGCCCGGTGGCGACGCCGATGCCGTCAGAGCGTCGCCAAGGGAGAGCGGAACCATGATCGAATGGAGAGCGTGATAACCGTCTTCCCGCCGGCCGACCACGGCCAGGGTCAGGTTCAGCTTGGCCGGCGCGAAGCGGACGACGTGGATGCGCGCGCCGGAGGCTCGCTCGGTGGTCATCGCCCTATGCCGTCTCGAAGGGGCCCGATGGCAACGCGCAGCGCCAGCCACTCATCCACCGAAAGCGTCTGAGGGCGCCGATCGCCGTCGATCCCGGCCTCGGCCAGCGCCGCGGCGACGGCCGCACCGGGAAGCTTCAGCTGGCGCGACATGACGTTGTGGAGCTTCTTGCGCCGCTCGCGGAAGCCGGCCTGGACGACGCGCCAGAGATGGTCCTCCTCGGCGGGACCCAGGCGCGGCCGCTCCCCGCGCGGATCCAGCGGAGTGATCTCGACCACGGCCGATTCCACTTCCGGGGCCGGCTCGAAGGCATCGCGAGGGACCGCGAACGCGATCCGCACGGCGGCGTGGTACTGGACGAAGACCGACAGGTAGCTCATCGCTCCCGGCGCGGCGGCGATGCGCTCCGCCACTTCGCGCTGGAGCATCAGCACGAGCCGCTCCGGCCGTGGCGGCTCGCCGAGGAAGCGGTGCAGGATGGGGCTGNNGATGTGGTAGGGCACGTTGGCCACGACTTCGTACGGACCGGCCACGAGCTCGGCGATCTTCTGGTCGAGGATGTCGCCCTGGATCAGGCGCAGCAGGCCTAACGCGACCGCCTCCGACTGAACCCTCGCCAGCCGCTCCGCCAGCCTGCGGTCCAGCTCCACGGCCACGACCGACGCCCCGGCAGCGACGAGTCCCCCGGTGAGGATGCCGAGCCCGGGCCCGACCTCCAGGATCCGCCGCCCCGGTGCCGGCGCGGCCAGGTCCAGGATCGACTGCAGCACGTCCGGGTCGGCCAGGAAGTTCTGCGACATCGAGTGGCGGGCATGCAGCCCTTCTTCGCGCAGCTGGCGGCGAACCGCGAGCGCATCCAGGCGCGGCGGCTTGCCGGCCGGCGCGGCGGTCCCTCCCGGCGAGGGCGACTCGCTCACCTCCGCGCCAGCGGCAGCGAGGGCCGCGCGTCGAGATCGAGCCCGGCTCGCGCGCCGGCAGCCCATCGCCGAGCCCCGGCCGCCCCGATCATCGCCCCGTTGTCCGTGCAGAGCGACGGCCGGGGCACGACGAGCGGGATGCCCGACTCGCGAGTCACCTCGGCCAGGCGATCGCGCAGGACGCGGTTCGCGGCGACGCCACCGCCCAACACCACGGACCTCGCCCCGGCCGCGCGGGCCGCGCGGAGTGTCTTGGTCACAAGCACGTCCACGACCGAATCCTGGAATCCATAGGCGAGCTCCGCGACCCGGTCTTCGGGCAGGGCAGCCTCGCCGATCGTCGTGCCCTGGCCGTCGGTCTCGGTTGCGATGACCCTGCGGGCCGCGGTCTTGAGGCCGCTGAAGCTGAAATCGAAGGAGCCGGCCAGCCATGCCCGCGGGAAGGTCACGTCGTGCCGGGTGGCGCCGGCGGCGGCCTTCATGATCGCCGGCCCACCCGGGTACGGCAGGCCGAGCAATCGACCGACCTTGTCGAACGCCTCGCCGGCCGCGTCGTCGACGGTCTCGCCCAGAAGCCGGTACTGCAGGTGGTCGCGCATCTCCACCAGGAAGGTGTGACCGCCCGAGACTATCAACGCCACCAGCGGGAAGAGCGGCTCCTGGACTTCGCGCTCCTCGTCGGCCAGCCAGGCGGCGTACAGATGACCCTCGAGATGGTTGACCGGCACGAGTGGCTTGCTGTGGACGTAGGCGAGCGCCTTGGCGAAGTTGATGCCGACGAGCAGGCTGCCGGCCAGGCCGGGGCCGTTGGTGACCGCCACGGCAGCGATGTCGGCCCAGGTCACGCCGGCCGCGGCCCACGCCTCGTCCAGCACCGGCACGATCCAGCGCAGGTGGGCCCGCGCGGCGACCTCCGGCACGATCCCGCCCGACGCCGCGTGCATCGCCACCTGGCTGGCCACGACGTTGGCACGGATGCGACAGCCGTCTTGCACGATGGCGATGCCGGTTTCGTCGCAGCTGGACTCGACGGCCAGGATCAGGCCGCCGGTGGTCACAGCGGCCTCCGCGTCACGCTGCTGGGCCGGATGATGCCCGTTTCGTCGGCCCCCGGAGAACCCTCGGCGGGCTGGGAAGGCGCGGGGCCATCGGCTTGCGCGGGGCCATCGGCTTGCGCGGGGCCATCGGCTTGCGCGGGGCCATCGGCCGCGACCGGCAGTCTGTCGGGCCCGAGCTCGATGTCCGGCCGCGCCGCCACCGCGGCCCGAAGCGCGGCGATCCGCTCCCTCATCGACCGCCCCTCGAGGGCATCGGTCGTCATGATCAGAGCGTCCTCGTTGTTGTCGCTGTAGTAGCGCGGCCGGAGGCCCACCACCTTGAAGCCGTACTTCTCGTACAGGCGGCGCGCCGGCACGTTCGACGGCCTGACCTCCAGAGTGGCCTCGTGCGCACCCCGCGCCGCGGCCAGGTCCAGCAGCGCCAGCAGCAGCCGCTCGCCTATACCGTGGCGGCGCCACGCCCCTCGCGTCGCGAACGTGGTCACGTGGGCCTCGTCGACGAGCAGCCACATCCCGGCGAAGCCGACGATCTCGTCGCCCCAGCGGGCCACGATGTAGTGGGCCGACCGGTTCTGCTCCAGCTCATGTTGATAGGCGTGGGCCGGCCAGATCGCGCTGAAGCTCTCCCGTTCGATGACGTGGATGGCGGGCAGGTCCTCGACCTTCATGCGCTCGACGACGATCATCACCGGTGGTCGTGCGACCATCTAACCTCCCCCTTCTGTGCCAGGACCCCGCGCGGCAGGGTCACGTACTCGGGCACGAGGAGCGCGACATCGTCGCCTCCCGCGGCGAGCCGAAGCACGCCGAGGCGGAGCAGCGCTCCGGCCAGTCCCGCCTCCGCCAGTTCGCCGAGGGCGAGGGCTTCCTGCGGCGCCCGACCGGGAAGGTCCACCGCCACGATGGCTGCCCCGCGGTCGATCTCGGGCTCATCGCCGCCGCGCACCAGCTGAGCCTTGCCTGCGGCGACGACGACTCGATCGGAAGGTCCGGCCGGCAGCAGCAGGACCGCCTGCGCGCGCTCGAACTCCCCGGCCAGGCTTGCCGCATCGAGCAGCGCCTCCGACGTCGGGACGGCGGCAATGGGCAGGCCCAGCCCATGGGCAAGACCCTTTGCCGTAGCCAGGCCAACGCGCAGGCCGGTGAACGCGCCGGGGCCGGTCCCAACGACGATCCCGCCCAGCTCCGCCAGGGAAACGCCGGCGGCGGTGAGCATCTCGTCGATCCGGGTGAGCAGCTCCTCGCCGTGCCGGTAGCCGGCGGGCCAGCGCCGCTCGGCAAGGAGCGAGCCGTCGGCCTCGCCCAGGGCCACGACGGCATGGGTGCCGGAGGTGTCGATGGCCAGCAATCGGCGCGCCGTCATCGCTCCTCCCCCGCCGTCAAGGCCGGCGTGTCGGCGCTCGCCGTCCCAGCGGTCGCGGGCAACAGATCCAGGTAGCGGGCGTAGCCGGCACCCCCCGCCCGAAGCGTGATTCGGCGCGGTTCGTCGCCCCCTCCGTCGATGAGGATGTCCAGCCGCTCATCCGCAAGCGCATCCGCCAGGCGTTCGGCCCATTCGACGAGGGTGACGCCTTCGGCCTGCCGGTCGTCTATCAGGCCGCCCGCCAGTGCCTCGGCCGCATCCGCCAGCCGGTACAGGTCCACGTGGAAGAGCGGCAGCCGGCCGTGGTATTCAGCCATGAGCACGAAGCTCGGCGAGACGATCGTGTCGCCGATCCCCAACCCGGCGCCGAAACCCTTGGCGAACTGCGTCTTGCCGGCTCCCAGATCGCCCACCAGGCTGATCATGTCCCCCGGCCGCGCGGCCGCCGCCAGCGCCGCCGCCAGCGCGCGAGTACCCGCCGCGTCGGCGGTGATGACGGTTCGTTCAAGGCTCTGCCCTGCAATCACCCAGGGAGGTTACCCGAAACGCGCTCCGCGCAGGTCGAACCCATGGCTCCCAAGCATTGCGCGAGCCGGCGGTGAATCCACGACCCCGCTAGAAGACGAACCGCTCCAGGTCCGAGACCGGCACGATCGTCGTTTCCATCTCGTCGCTGAAGCGAACGACCGCCCCCTCGAGGTAGATCCCACTCTGGAAGCGGCGGAGGCCGAGCGACTTGAGCCAGCGGCCCTCGCGACCGGCGTGCCGGCCACTGCGAGCCCGGATCCAGTCGGGCGGAAGCTCGGGCAACGGCACCTGAGCCACGTCGAAGACGAGCAGCGGTGGGTCGACGACGATGGCCACTTCCCGGCCGGCCATGGCCGCCAGCAGGGACAGGATCGGCGTCGCGATGGGGCGGCGCCCGTGCCCGTCGAGAGCGATGAGCCCGAACGGCACGGACGGCGCCAGGCTCGCCTTCTGCCGCAGCTCCGACGCCTCCAGGTCGCGCAGCTCGCCCTCGCCGACGGAGCCGGCGATCAGGCCGCGAATGGATATCGCCCGAGCCCGGCTGATCGCCTGCGCCGAGATGCGGCTGCCGGCCACGACCACCGCCCCGGCGCGGCCCACGTCCAGGGCGCTGGCCCACAGCTCGCCGTCCGTCAGGCGAGGAACGTCCAGGTAGCCGCGCGTAGGCTCGCCGGCGGCGATCGCGCCCGACAGGGCGGCGCCGGTCAGTTCGATGGTCACCCCCACCGCGTTGCGGCCTTCTCGTACGAGGCCGGCAACGGGCGACTCCACGATCTCGTGTCTCTCTCCGGCGGCGGCGCACCAGCGGCCCTCTGTCTCGTACAGCAACGTGCCGCCGACGCGGACGGTGGGCTTGTTCTTCGCCGGCTTGCCGCGACGCTCGCCGCCACCGACCCACCATTTGCCCGGGAATGGTGGGCGGCGCCGTTCCCGCCCTGCGTCGGCGGGCCCACTCTCGGCCCGCGGGGCCGTCGATGGCCGAGCCATCGATCGCGAACCCGCCCGCGCCAGCGGTTCATCCTGCCAGAGCCGCTCGAGCGATCCGCCGCCAGACGAAGCCCGCCCACTGCCCGACTTGCCGTCGTCTCTTGCCAGCCGGCCGGCGTCCACGAACTCGGCATCGGGCGTTCGCTCAGCGATCGGCATGCCCGGTACCACTACGTCGCCCGGAGCCACGAGAGCGCGGTCGCCCGGCGCAAGTCGGTAGCGGATCGTAGGCGAGAAGACCAGGATTCGGCGTGAGGCAACGCGGGCGAGATCGGGCGAGATCTCCGTTGTGGCAGGTGGCACGGCGGCGCTCACTCGTCGATCTCCGGCCACATGCCGCGCTGCAGAGCCTCCAAAGTGGCACGCCGCGAGTCCGGCCGATCGGAGATGCGCATCGGAATGTCGCGCAGGTCGACGAGCAGGCCGCTCAGCCCACCACCGACGTCGACCGAGAAGTGGCGACCGCGTTTTCCGAGCCGGACGGCGTCACGGAAATCGAGATCCGCCCTGGCGGCACGACCGGGCGGCAGATCCACCACCTGCACGGCGCCTGGGTGCAATTCGATCTCGGACACCGACGACGCGCCCTTGAGCCGCAGATGGCCGGCGCTGCGGCCCGCTTTGATTCCCGCGGGCAGGATGAGACTACCCAGCTGCATCAGGATGTCGTCGGCCAGGTTCGCCATCAGGCGCCGGCGCTCGTCTTCGTCCTCGATAACGCCGAGCGGGCCCAGCAGGTGAGCCTGATCGACGGCGAGCTGGCTCACTCCCGGACGACGAACCATGTCCGCCATGGCGAGAGCCACCACCGAAGGAGGCATCGCGGAAAAGACGCCGCCGCTGGCGACCATCAGCTCGGGCAGTGGGTGCACCGCCATCTCCGGCGCGGCGTCGACCAATCGCCCAAACGCGGCCTTTGTCGCAGCGAGTCGGAAGACTGCGCCGTTGCCATCCGCCTCGCCCCATGGCACGAGCCGAAGATCGTTCAGCCGATCCATCGCCCGGTGGCGGTCCAGCGCGGTCGTCGACCAGGCCAGCACGCCATCGACCACCTCCTCGGACGGACTCGGTGGCGCGAACGAGCCGTCGGCGAGGCAGGCGTGCGAGGAAATGACCGTCGACGGCCCCGGACCAAACGGTTCCGATCGCGAGATCAGCCCGCCCTGCAGACCGACCTCGATTACCTCGATCGGTCGGTCGAGGACGTAGGCGAGCGAGGCTATCGACCGCGCGACCCCGAGACGGCTGTCATTCGGCAGGGCCCGCAGTCCTTCGAGCACCTGCTGCAGCGCCGCCCCGGCCGGCAGGCCGGACCCGGCGTCGGGGGCGAGCAGAACGCCCCGGCCTACCGGGGACG
>PMKV01000161.1 GCA_003157875.1 Chloroflexota bacterium | reverse complement strand
GGCGCCATGCACGCCGCCGGCGCCGCCGGTCCGGGACTCTAGACGATCTTCATGCCTACGATGCCGGCTGCGGGCTCGGGGTACTGCGGGTTGAGTTCGTCGATCTCCTCGGCCACGATTTCGCTAATGGCAAGGTTGCGCAGCCAGTTGTGGTTGGACGGGATCAGGTACCACGGCGCGTAGTCCGTGCTGGTTTCGGTCAGCATCTCCTCGAAGGCGGCCTGGTACTGGTTCCAGAGTCTGCGTTCCGGCAGGTCGGTCGAGGAGAACTTCCAGCGCTTGGTCGGATCGTCGACTCGATCCTGAAAACGCTGGCGCTGCGTGTCCTTGTCGATCGCCAGGAAGAACTTGAGGATCGTCACGCCGGAATCGGTGAGCATCCGCTCCCAGTCCCGGATCTCGCCGTAGTGGCGTCGCCACACGTCTTCAGGTTCGATGTTGTGGACACGCACGATCAGGACCTGCTCGTAATGACTGCGGTTGAAGATGCCTATCTCACGCTTGCCGGGGACGGCGGCGTGAACCCGCCACAGGAAGTCGTGGGCCAGCTCTTGCGGGGTCGGCTCCTTGAACGAGGTGACCTGGGTTCCCTGGGGGTTGAAGGCGCCGGCGATGACGGTGATGGTGCCGTCCTTGCCGGCGGCGTCGATGCCCTGGAGTACGATCAGGACGGCGTGCTTGGCCTCGGCGTATATACGCTCCTGGAGGTCGGTCAGGTGAGCCAGGTTGGCCGTGAGTTCGGCCTCGCCCTTGTCCTTCTGCCGACCGTAGGTGGCGCCGCAGTCGTAGGCGGCGAGGTCGATCTTCTCGCCCGGCGCAACGCGCAGCAGATCGCGCAGTCCATCGCCCGACTTCTTGCCCATTGCCGCGGTCTCCCAAATCGAGTGTTGCTCACATCGGCGTGACCAGGTGGATGCTACAGGCCCGACGTCGGGCCGGCCTCAGACCCGCAGGCGGTACCGGACCTCGGGAGCCGAAAAGGCGCCGAAGTCGATCTCCTGGCGCCGGCCGTCGGCCGACCAGCCCATGGCTTCGTAGAAGGCCCGGCCTGCAACGTTCGCCTCGAGAACCCACAGCACGAGCGTCGTAACGCCGCGCCCCCGCCAGTGATCCGCGGCCGTGGTCAGAAGAGCCCGGCCGGCGCCGCTCCGCCAGGCATCGGGGAAGACGTAGATGGCGTAGATCTCGGCGCCGGGGAGCAGTACGTCCTCGTCCCGCGGCGGCCCGCTGGCCACGAAGCCGATGCCTCGGCGATCACGCTCGGCGATCCAGGCCGGCGCCCCTTCTTCTTCGTCGCTCCCCAGCATCGACTGCCAGGCGGCCTCGCGCGCCGTCACGGAGAGCCGTGCCAGGAAGTCGGCCGGGAGGATGCCGCGGTAGGCCGCCNNCCGGCCTCGTCGCTCTCGAGCATCATTCGCCACGCCGTCTCGCGAGCGGCCACCGACAGTCCATCGAGGAACTCGTCGGGGAGGATGCCGCGGTAGGCCGCCTGCCAGCCGGCGATGCCGATCTCGGCGATCGTACGGGCGTCGGCAACCGCTGCGCGTCTGACGACCACAGAGCCGGCCTCGGTTGCATGTTGTGCGTCGGTGCCCATCTCAACGCCTCGTGGACGCTATCTGTCGACGGATTGCATTTGGCGGCCCGGCCTTGGGGGACTACAATCCCGCACCGGCGAGTCGGCCGGACGATTGCGGATCTCGGGCCTCACGGCCCTTGGTTCGAGGAAAGTCCGAGCTCCTCAGCGCAGGGTAGCGGGTAACGCCCGTCCGCCGCGAGGCGAGGACCAGTGCCACAGAGACGTAGCCCGGTTCGGGCCCAGCCCGAACCGGGAGGTGAAACGCGGCAAACTCTGCTCGGAGCAAGGCCAAATAGGAGGACGCGGTTCGGGCGCGCGGGAAACCGGGCGTTCGGGCGGAAGAGGTCGCGCNNTGCCCAGTCCTCGGGTCGGCCGCTAGAGCCGTCGGGTAACCGGCGGTCGGAGATGGATGATCGTCACCGGGATTTCGGTCCTGGTACAGAACTCGGCTTACAGGCCGGCTCGCCGCCAATCCTGTTGTCGAGAGTCACCACTTACGTCGGCGTGCTCGCCAACCCGGCCACCAAGAAGAAGCGGATTCACACACAAGGACCCCAAACTGAGTCGCCTCACTCCGAGAAGAATCGGCCGAAGGCCGATTCTTCGGGACTGAATTCGGCGTCGCCGAATTCAGTCTTCGTCGGGGCGGAAGAGGTGGTCGGCCGCGCAGGCGGCGCAGATGTGCAGGCCGGTCTCGAGGTCGCCGATCGGCAGCGGCATTCTTCGATCGGGGTACAGGCAACTCACCTCATACCCTGAGCCGGACCCGGCGGAGATGCGGCTGAGGCGTCGGAAAGTGCACCGTCGAATCCGCGGCTCCACGGCCGGCGCGATGAACGGCTCGAACTCGGTGACGCGCTGGGGCAGTGCCATCGAACGGGTCTTTGACCTCCGAAGGCCGGGAGGCTAGCATCGCCGGCGAGGGGACGGCAAGCATCGAAAGGTACTAGACTGCGCCGCGTCGGCCGCTCGGGTTTGTACCGCCGGGCGAAATCGTGTCGCCAGGAGAGGTCGTGGAGGCAGGCGGAAGCTCGGACAACCAGGACGGCAAGGGGGGTCGCATACCACCTGACGAGCAGCAGATGCGGCTCGGACGTGCTCGTGTGGCCCGCGGCGTCGACTTCACCGACGAGGCTCGTGCGAGCAACGCGCCAGGCAATTCGGACAATCTGATGGGCTCGGTGCCGCCCGTCGACAGGTCGGCCGGCTCGGGTAATCGGTATGCCGGGCAGGCCGATGCTTCGGACGAAGGCATCGATCTCGGGTCTCGCTTCCGGCCGTGGTCGGAGCCGGCACAGCCGGGCCAGGGCCCGATGCGCTGCCCGTTTCTGCGGACCATCGCGTCGGATGGGCGGCTCACAGATGCCCAGAAGACGGCCGTGCCTACGCACCGCTGCGCCGCCTTCGGAGAACCACTGCCCCTTTCCCTGCGCCAGCAGGAGCTGGTCTGCCTGCAGCGCGTCCACGTCAGCTGCCCGCGCTACGTTCGGGGCACACTCCTGGCGAATGAAGGCCAGGCGCGAACGGAGCCGCGCGTGGAGCGGGGAGCCGGCGTTCCGGTCCTGACCATTGCCGGCATCGCCCTCGTCATCGTGGCCGTGTCGATCCTCTTCGGCGCCTTTCTGGGTTTGCCGCCTCTCGGCGGGGGCGGGCCCGGCAAGTCGTCGGTTGCGGCCGCCTCCGCGTCCGCGTCGCACAGCAGCGGGACGTCCAAGCCCTCCGTCTCCCCGACGGCGGCGAGATCGGCGACGGCCGTGACCTCGCCCGTGACCTCGCCCGTGACCTCGGCCAGCCCGACCGCACAGCCGACCCGGACCGCGCCTCCGTCGCCTACGACTGCGCCCACGAGTTCCTGGCCCCCGGGAGCGACGGCTTCGCGCATGGATTTGCTGACTCCGTGCACCGGTCAGTCCAATTGCTACGTGTATACGGTTCGGGGCCCCGGTCCTGCCCCGGCTGGCAACGGATCGAAGGTCGCGGACACTCTCTCCGGCATCGTCACCTTCTTCGGCGTGGATCTGGCCACCGTCCGGCAGATGAATCCGTACCTCAACGGCGGGAGCACGATCAACCCCGGAGACCAGCTCAAGATCCCGTCGCCCACAAGGTAGCGCCCCGGGCCGTCGACGTGGTCGCGGCGCATGTGGTCGCGGCGCACCGGATTTCAGCGGCGTTGCGTTCTGCCGACACCTACCTGTGTACTCAAGCGGCTGGTACTGCCGTCCGTGTCGGCGCGCAGCCGGTCGCTTGGGTGACCGCCGTGTCGGTGTTGTGCCAGTCCGACCGACGGCTTCTTGTTTGGTGGCGCCCGCGCCGCGGAAGGTGATTGCCATGCGTCGCTCGCTCAGGTTCAAGCTCGTCGGCGTAGTTGCCATCGCTTTCGGCAACGTTGCCCTCTTCGCCGCCCTGGCGGTCGTGGTCGCCCGCGCCGCCGGAAGCGACGTCCCGCCCTTCCTGTTCGCGAGCTTCGCCCTGTCGGCGGCGATCTCCACGCTCGTGGCCTTCTTGGTGGCGGAACAGGTGGTCGACGAGACCCGGGTCGTCCACGCGGCGCTCCAGGCGATCACCGAGGAGTGCGTCACGGGACTCGAGGCCGGCCTCGCCGCCTTCGCCGCCAACGACCTGACGATGCGCGTCGAGGTGACCGTCGAGCAGATAGAGGGCCTGGGCAACGATGAAGTCGGCCAGATGGGCGCCGCCACGAACGGCATGCTGGCCAGGATTCGCGGCGCGGTCGATAGCTATGAAACGGCTCGGGCCAATCTTGCCGCGGCGCTGGCCGAGGTCCACGAAGCCGCCAGCTCGGTGTCTCACACTTCCACCGAGGTGAACGCCGCCGCCATGCAATCCGGCCAGGGGTCAGCCCAGATCGCCCACACGATCGGCCAGGTGGCCTCCGGGGCCGCGGATCAGGCCCGCGCGTCGAACGACACGACGATGGCCGTCAACGATCTTCGCGCGGTCATCGAATCCGTCCGGGGTGGAGCCGCCGAAACCGCCCGCTCCGTGGCATCGCAGGCCGCGGCGGTCGATCAGATGACCCGCTCCATCCGATCGGCCTCGCACGCCTCGGCCGATGTGCAGGGCCTCGGGGCGGCCGCGGGCGAGGCCGCTACCAACGGCGCCAACACGGTTCGACAGACCGTCGATGGGATGGCGCGCATCAAGGAAGCCGTCGAGGGCGCCGCGGTCAAGGTCACCGAGCTCGGGGCCAAGGGCGAGCA
Organism: Chloroflexota bacterium; assembly: GCA_003157875.1. Taxonomy (GTDB): domain Bacteria; phylum Chloroflexota; class Limnocylindria; order Limnocylindrales; family CSP1-4; genus Fen-1039. The sequence goes on along the minus strand of PMKV01000161.1, from coordinate 78,117 downwards.
AATCGGTGCGATTGTCGAGACGATCGACGACATCGCCGNNCTTCGCCGTTGTCGCCGACGAGGTCCGAAAGCTGGCCGAACGCTCCAGCCGCGCCACCAAGGAGATCGCCGATCTGATAGCGGAGGTCCAGGCAGGCACCGAACAGGCCGTCAAGGCCATGCAGATAGGCGCTCGCGAGGTCGAATCCGGAGCGGACCTCGCGTCCAAGTCGGGCGCGGCCCTCGACGACATCGCCTCGGCCGTGGAATCCTCGAACGCAGCCGTCGCAAGGATCGTCAAGGCCATGGAGGACATGCAGCAGTCCAGCACGGGCCTCGTATCTGCCTCGGACGCCATCGCGGCAATAGCGCAGGAGACAAACGCCGCCGCCGAGTCGATGACGGGCAGCGCCGAGCAGGTTGCCAACGCGGTCGAATCGATAGCCGCGATCAGCGAGGAGAACTCGGCCTCGGCGGAGGAGGTTTCCGCCGCAACCGAGCAGATGTCGGCTCAGGCCGAAGAGGTGGTCGGTTCGGCCTCGACTCTGGCCGACATGGCGGCTCAACTCGAGGGCCTCGCCGGTCGGTTCAAGCTGGCTGCCAGCGGCTCGGGAGTCCGCTCCGCGGAGCCTGCCATGCTGCCGGGGACGACCGCCGAGCGCCGGCGCCGAGCCGCCTGAGGGGCGCCCGAACGGGGCCCGACCGGCACGGCGTCGCCGAGTTCGGCCGCCTCACCGTCGGGCCTACCCGATCGGTCCTATCTGGAGTGGTCCGGTAATCATTCCGCGGGCCGGATGGCACTTTCTGACGCCGGCCGATCTGAGGCCTCATAGTGGCAGCCTCGCGAGAGCGCCCCGGGACGCGAGTCACGGAAGCGGCGAAGGGGCAACGGCGAACGAAGGAGCCCTCGGATGTCGATCGGCTGGTTGGCGAGCATGGAAACCGGCGCACCGCTTCTCGATGCGCAGCGGCGCGCCCTCGTCGAGCGGGCCGACGCGCTGGTGGCCGCAATCGAGACCGGCGGCGATCGATCGTCGGTGGAGCGTGCGCTGCGCGAGTTCGGCGACTATTCGGTTCGACACTTCTCGCAGGAGGAAGACTGCCACCTCCGCGGCATCTGTCCGGCGTTGCAGTGGAACGGTGCCGCCCGCGCCGATCTGATCAAGATCGTCGCCGGCTTCCGCGAGGCGTATGAGCGCGGTGGCGCCAGCCCGCGGCTGGCCGAGGAGCTTTCGTGCGAACTGTCGGGCTGGGTCGGCCGCTACATCCCGGGCCCGGTCACCGAGCTGCCCTGCGTCGTCAGTCCGAGGTAGGCCCGAACAGCCGGGCGAAGCCGGGGTAGGCCCGCAGCGGCAGCACCTCGAACTCGATCAGGCCGGCCGAGACCATCGCTGACCCGCCTCAGCGTCGCTTACCCCGCCGACGTCCGCCCGAATCGGCTAGGCGGAGGGATCGACGACCCGGCCGAGGAACAGGATCGCTCCGGTCCTGGTGTCACGAATGGCGAAGACGAACGGCCGGTCGACGTGGAGCGTAAGCGGCGCGCTCGCGGCGCGCTACGCGCCCCGTCGCAGGCATTGACGCCCGACCAGCCTCCTGGGTTCCCGACGATGTTAGAAGCTCGATTTGGGTCGCAACACGCCCGCCGGACCGGTGGGTGAGCCGCTCAAAGACCGTCGTTGACGAGTCGACAAGTGGGTGTATGATCCCGCCAGCGGTGAAAAGCGGTGAAAAGTGGGTCCAGCCTGCGACAAGTGGCCAGCGATCTGGCTCCGAGTGGTGAATCAATCGCAACGCAGGCCGGCAGCCCCAATCGCGCCTCACCAATAGGGCGCGGCTCTGATCCGCGCCGCGGGTAGACAGGCGATCGGCACATGTTCATCGGCGAGTACAAGCATTCGGTTGACGCCAAGGGTCGCGTCGCGATCCCGGCGAAGTTCCGGCTGCAACTCGAAGAGGGAGCGATAGTCGTTCGCTGGGTCGGAGGCCAGGCCGCGATATTCCCCCGGCCGGCCTTCGAGGCACTCGCCGAGAGGCTCAAGTCACTACCGCTTGCCAACGAGCAGGCGAGGGACGTCTCCGCCTTCCTCTTCTCGAGCGCCTTCGAGCTGGAGAGGGACGGTCAGGGCCGGGTCGTGCTTCCCTCTGCCATCCGCGATTGGGCGGGGCTCGGCAACGAGGCGGTCATCGTCGGCGCCGGGGAGCGCGTCGATATCTGGGCGCCCGATCGGTGGGCGGCGAAGGGTTTCGCCTCGCCGGCGGCGTTCGCCAGCGCATTCAACAGTCTCGAACTCTAGGTGATTCCGATGAGCTTCAAGGACCCGCTCGACGAGATGACCGGTGGCATCGCCGCCGGCCGCTCTCCCGAGGGGGGCGCCGAACTGGAGGTAGGGCACCTGCCGGTAATGGCCGACGAGGTCGTGGAGACTCTCGCCCCCCGTTCCGGCAGCCTTCATATCGACGCCACCCTCGGTGGAGCCGGACACGCCGAGCGGGTCCTGGAGGCTTCTTCTCCCGACGGCCGCCTTCTGGGTCTCGACGCCGATCAGGCAGCCATCGCCAGGAGCGCGCGACGCCTTGCCCGTTTCGGAGCGCGGGCCGTCTTGCGCCAGGCCAACTTCGAACGTCTGGCCGAGGTGGCGCCCGAGGCCGGCTTCGGCCAGGTCGATGGACTTCTGCTGGACCTCGGCCTGTCGAGCTACCAGCTCACGGATGTCGAGCGTGGTTTCGGATTCCGTGCGGGCGGTCGTCTGGACATGCGCTTCGACACCGGCCGCGGTCGACCGGCCGCGGACCTGCTGGCAACCATGGACCAGGGCGAACTGGCGTCGCTCTTTCGCCGTTTTGGAGAGGAGCCGTTCGCCGGTCGCATCGCTCGGACGATCGTCGAAACCCGACGCCACACCCCGGTGGAGACGGCCGAGCAGCTGGCGGCGCTCGTTGAGCGTGCCGTGCCCACGCCCAAGGGCCGTCGAAGGCATCCCGCGACGCGTGTCTTCCAGGCGCTGCGAATCGCCGTCAACGACGAACTCACGGCCCTCGAGGCGGGTCTCGCGGCCTCGCTCGTGCTCCTCCGACCGGGCGGAAGGCTCGTCGTCCTGAGCTACCACTCGCTGGAGGACCGCATCGTCAAGCGCTTCATCGCGGCCGAGCAGCGTGGTTGTATCTGCCCGCCACAGGTCCCGATCTGCGTCTGCGGACGCCGGCCGAACCTGCGCTCGCTGGGCAAATCCCGTACCCCGAGCGTTGCCGAGATAGCCGCCAATCCGCGTTCGAGGAGCGCCCGCCTTCGCGGCGCTGAACGCGTCGCCGCGTGACCGATCGAGAAAGGAGGAACCGATGAGCAAGCGCCACCAGGCCAATCGACGCCGGACCTACGGCCGCCGCCAGCACGAACTGCACGAACGGCCGGAGCGCTCCGTCGGCGTCCTCAGCTGGATCGACGAGCCCGTCAATGACGCGTCCGGGGACTGTTGGGCGGCCGAGCGGTCGACTCGCGCCACCGGAGACCGTTGGGCGGTTCCCGTGAGGATCGGCTGATGGCCGTTTACGAGGGCGCACGCCCGCGTTCCGCTTTTCTGCCGCGCCGACGCCATGAGGCGCCGGTCATGCGTCGTCAGGCGCCATCGCTCACACGCCGCCGATCGCGAGTGGCCCTTCGGATCAGGCGACGGCCACGCTTCTTCGGCATCGCCATCGGCTTGATCGTGATCGCCTTCCTGCTGAGCTTCTTCTCGCTGGTCCAGACCGTTCGAATCTCGGCCTCGGGCTACGACATGGACCAGCTGAACCAGCAGTACGGCCAACTGCAGAACCAGCGGCAGCAGGATCTGTCGGACGTGAACCGGCTCGACCGGGAGTCCGCGATTCGACGTCAGGCCATCGCCAGCGGCCTCTCCCAGCTGCCCCCGCCGGTCGTCGTCCCGGCCCGATAGGAAGGCCGTCCCCAACATGATCGGCCGAACGGACTCCCGAGGCCGTCTCCTGCTGCTCCTGCTGGCGCTGGTGGTCACCGCCGGCGGCATGACGGCGCGCCTGGCCTACTGGCAGGTGAATCAGCACGATCAGCTCAGCATTCTGTCCGCCGCGGATTCGACGTCGCAACGGACGATCCCGGCGAAGCGCGGGACGATCTACGACCGGACCGGCACGGTCGTGCTGGCGGAGACGATCGATCGCTTCCGACTCGTCGGCGATCTCCACTCGCTCTCCGCGGCCGAGCGCCAGCGCGACGCCGATGCCCTGGTGGACTACCTGGGCCTCGAACCCGACGCGGAGGCGACTTTTCGAAAGGCCATGGCCGGCGACGGCTACTACGTCGTCCTCGCGACCAACGTCGACGCCGAAATAGCCAAGGAGATAGCCGATGCCCAGCAGAATGGTGCGTTGACGACCATCACCCTCGAATCGACGCCGGTGCGCGTCTATCCGCAGGCCGGAGGTGCCCCGCACACTTCACTGGCCGCCCAGATCCTCGGTTTCGTCAATGCGAGCGGCAACGGCCAGTACGGCCTGGAGCAGGAGTACGACTCGCTGCTGGGGGGTCGGCCGGAAGTGATGAGCGTCGACCCAAACCAGCCGGGCCCGGCCGGCGAGCACATAGTGACCACCGGCGAGCCGGGCGAGGACATCCGCACCACCATTGACGCCGGCCTCCAGCTCCAGGTCGAGCAGGAGGTCTTCTCCACCTGGCTCGCGGACAAGGCCAAGGCGGTATCGGCGATCGTGATGGATCCCACGACGGGCGCCGTGCTGGCGGAAGCCTCGTACCCGTCATACGACGCCAACCTCTACTCGCAGGTCGCGGCCCAGAACCCATCGCTCTTCAATGACCCGATCGTCAGCGAGATCTACGAGCCGGGCTNNCCGGGCTCGGTCTTCAAGATGCTCACCGCCTCGGCGGCCCTCGACACCAAGACGACAGCCCTCTCGACCAAGATCAACGACACCGGCGTGATGCCGCTGGCGAATGGCCAGGAAGTGGCCGACGCCGACCGCAAGGCTAAGGGCTGGATGACCTTCGCCGACATCGTGGCCTGGTCGCGTAACGTCGGCGCCTCGCAGGCCGCGTTCCGTCTCGGCAAGACCACCGCCGCCGCATCCGCCATCCTCTACAAGACGTGGCAGGCGTTCGGGATCGGCCAACCGTCTGGCATCGACCTGCCCGGCGAGGCCACGGGCATCGTCCGTGACCCGGCGGAGACCCCGTGGCAGCAGATCGATCTGGCGAACGCCTCGTTTGGACAGGGGGTCGCCGTCGCGCCCATCCAGGTCATGAGGGCATATTGCGAGATGGCCAACGGCGGTCTCGAAATCAGCCCCCACGTCGCCGACCTGCCATCTAAGACGAGTAGCGCCTCGCCGAGCGCGGCCCCCAAGCGAGTCATCAGCGCGGCCCTGTCGAGTTCGCTGACCGACCTCATGCAGTACGTCGTCACGGCGGTCCCGTCGTACGCCCAGGCGACCTACATCCCGGGCTACTTCGTCGGCGGCAAGACCGGCACGGCCCAGATATGGGATCCAACCCTGGACAAGGGCAAGGGCGGCTGGATGGACAACATCTACAACTACAGCTTCTACGGCTGGATCGGGAACGGCGCGCCCAACCTCGCCGTCGGCGTCGTGATCTACCAGGGGACCCCAACCAAAGTGGCCCAGGGCGTCCTGGCGATGCCCATGCAGTCGACCGAGCTCTTCCGACGCATCGCAACCGATGCCGTCGTGACCGAGAAGATACCGCCGGCCAAGAACGGGCCTCCTCCACCCAGCGGACAGAATGCGAAGCCACTGGGGTGACGTCGAGCTCCGCACCGGTCGCGGGCGGCTGTGCCACACTGGGCAAGTGACCGCCACTCGCGACAGGGCCCCTCGGCCCCTTGGGCCGCTCGCCGAGAGGGCTGCCGCCCGACGGATCGAGACGTCGCGGGAGACGGCGCACGAGTCGATCGTCCGGACCAGAGTGGTCGGCGGAAGCTGGAACGTCGGTGCGCGGGGAGGATCGTGCCGAGTGGGTGAGGAGAGTCGGTGAAAGAGCACGGGGTCGAGTTCATCCAGGGGCTGCTCCTTGCCTTCGCCTGCATGGTCATCCTGATGCCGCCGTTCCTGCGGCTGCTGCGTTGGCTCGGCATGGGAAAGCAGATCCGCGAGGACGGGCCGGGGACGCATCTGGTCAAGCAGGGGACGCCGACGATGGGCGGCGTCCTGATCGTCGCCGTCATCCTGGGACTCGCCGTCGTCTTCAACGCGTTCGACGTCTCGACCTACTCGCCTCTCTTTGTGCTCGCGCTCGTCGGCGCCCTGGGCGCGATCGACGACTACCTGAACGCTCGCACCGGCATCGGCATCCGCGGCCGCCACAAGATCCTTTGGCAGCTGATCGTGGCCATTGTCGTTGCCGTCTACATCCAGAACCACTTCGGCTTCAACGGCTTCCGCGTCCCGTTCATCGGCAACGTCGTCTACGCGATGAGCATCCCCATCCCGTTCACCGATCGCGGCGTCGAGGTGGGAGCCATCTTCTTCATCGTGGTGGCCGTCGTGGCTATCGTGGGCTGCAGCAACGGCGTCAACCTGACCGACGGGCTCGACGGCCTGGCCGGCGGCACGCTTGCCTTCGCCTTCATCAGCTTCCTGATCGTCGCCTTGCTCAATCAGCCGCCCCAGCCGAACCTGGCGATGGTCAACGCCATCGCCGTCGGGGCGATCATGGGGTTCCTGTGGTTCAACGTGCACCCGGCCCAGGTCTTCATGGGTGACTCGGGCGCCCTGTCGCTCGGCGGAATGCTGGCGGTCATCGCCCTGATCACCGGCCAGGTGCTCATCCTGCCGCTGATCGGAATCATCTTCGTGCTCGAAGTCGCGTCGGACATCATCCAGGTGGGGAGCTACAAGCTCCGTCACAAGCGCGTGTTTCGGATGGCCCCGATCCACCATCATTTCGAGCTCGCCGGTTGGGACGAGGAGAAGATCACGATGCGCTTCTGGATCGTCGGGGCCCTGGCCGGCATGCTCGGGGTGACACTCTTCGTCGCCTCGATCCCCCCGAAGTAGCTCGCCGATGACACGGCATGTCGTCGACCTCGATCGCCTTACGGCGGCCGCGGTCAGGGAAGGCGCCCTGGACGGCAGGTCGGTCACGGTCCTCGGGCTGGCCCGCAGCGGCGTTGCCATGGCCCGGTTCTTCGTCGATGCCGGAGCCCGCCTCACCGTCTACGACGGGCGGTCCGAGGCCGAGCTAGGGGCGGCGATAGAGGCGCTGGCCGGTCGGGCGGTCGAACTCAGGCTCGGGCCGGATGTCGAGCCCTCGACGGCATGGGCGGAGGCGGACCTGATCGCGACCTCTCCGAGCATCAACCCCGACTTCCCCACGGCCGAGCCACGGCTGCGCGCTGCCCTGGCGGCGGTCGTCGCGGCCCACCGGGCGGATCCGGCGGGTGCCCCGGCGCTGGTCAGCGAAACGGATCTGGTCCTGCGGATGTGCCCCTGCCCGACGATCGGCGTGACCGGGACGAAGGGAAAGACGACGACGTCTTCGCTTGCCGCGGCTCTGCTGGCGGCCGATCCTGCCCACCCGGTCGTCCTCGGCGGCAACATCGGCGTCCCTCTGGTCGAGCGGCTTACCGACCTTACCGCTGAGCATCGCGTCGTCATCGAGCTGTCCGAGCTCCAGATCCCGACCCTCTCGCGGGGCACCACCGTCGCCGTCTACACGAACGTCACCGCCGACCATCTGGACCGCCACGGTTCGCTGGAGGCCTACCGTAAGGTCAAGCGCCGCCTGGCCGAGCTGGTCGACCCGAGCGGAGCCCTGGTGCTCAACGCCGACGACCCGGTCGTGGCCGGGTACGCCAGTGGGGCAAGAGCGCCCGTCATCACGTATCGGCTTGGGGAGCCCGCAGAGTTCGGCGTCGGCGTCCGCGACGGGTGGATCGTGGCGGACGGTGCCATCGGCCGCGGTCGGCAAACACCGACCCCGGTCACCTTCGAGGTGATGCCGGTCGGCGAGCTGGCCATCCCCGGCCGGCACAACGTCGCCAACGCAATGGCCGCCATATCCGTGGCCATCTACTTCGGGATCCCGTATGAAGCGATACGCCGTGCGGCGGCGGCTTTCACCGGCGTCGAACACCGTCTCGAGCAGGTGGCGCTGATCGACCGCGTGCGCTTCGTGAACGACTCGCAGGGGACCCAGCCGGACGCCGTCATAGCGGCTCTACGGTCCTTCCCGCGGCCGTTGATTCTGATCGCCGGAGGCCGCGACAAAGGCGTGGATCTTTCCGGGTTAGGGCCGGTGGCCGCCGACCGCGCGGACGCGGCAATCCTGATAGGGGAGTCCGGACCGACCCTGGCGGAGATGTTCCGGGAGAGGGGCATGACTCGCGTCGAACTGTCGGCTTCCCTCGAGGGCGCCGTGGCCAGGGCCGATGAGATCGCTCGTGGTCTGCTGGCCGAAGCCGGTGGGGAGGGCCCGGCCACGGTGCTGCTGAGCCCGGCGGCCGCGAGCTTCGACATGTTCGTCGACTATGCGGCACGCGGCCACGCCTTCAAGGCCGCGGTCGCCGATCTAAGGCAGAGGCGTCGCGCCGTGGAGTCCAAGCGGTGAGCGACCGCCGCGATCGCTGGGATTCGCCCGACGAGCCGCCCTCGCGCGAACGGGTTCGCCGCAACGACGGTCCGCGGCCCAGCGCCGTCAGCGCGCGCCAGACCAACGTGCTGGCCAACCCCAGCTCCTTCAGGCGTGACGCTCATGAGCCGGACTACATCATCCTGGTGACCGTCGTGGCGCTGACCGCGATCGGCATCTTGATGGTCTACTCGGCATCGGCCATTCCTGAATACGCTCTGACCCAGAACACCTTCCAGCTCGTGGCGCCACAGGTCCTGGCCGGGCTCCTCGGGTTCGCCGCGATGGCGTTCTTCATGCGCCTCGACTACCGCTACCTGCGGGTCTGCAGCGTGCCGCTGGCGGTATTTGCCCTTGCGTTGCTGGTCCTGGTGCTGATCCCGCTGCCGGGCCCGCTGAAGGATCTGAGCGTCGCCCACAACGGCTCGTCACGCTGGATTCACATCGGCCCGCTGCCCGAAATCCACCCAGCCGAGATCGCGAAGCTGGCTCTCGTGGTCTACCTCTCGCACTGGTTGGCCACGCGAGGACTTGGGATTCGGACGTTCAAGCGGGGCAGCCTGCCCTTCGCCTTGATCGTGACCCCGTTCCTGGTTCTGGTCGCTCGCGAGCCGGACCTGGGCACGGCCGGCGTCATCATCCTGATCGCGTTCGCGCTCTTCTTCGTCGCCGGAGCCAACCTGATCCACATCGCCCTGGCCGGGCTGGCCGGTGTCGCCGGGGGCGCGGCCCTCGTTCTGGCGGTCGGGTCCTATCCCCTGCAGCGCATCCAGACCGTGATCAACCCCTGGGCCGATCCGCAGAAGACGGGCTTCCAGACCGTCAAGGGCCTCGAGGCGCTGAGCGCGGGCGGTCTCTTCGGCACCGGGCTCGGGAACAGCCGGATCTTCGTCCCCAGCGACGTCAACGACTTCATCTTCTCCGTCATCGCGCAGGAGCTCGGGCTGGTCGGCGGAGCTGTCGTCATCGGGCTCTTCGTCGCCCTGGCCTACGCTGGAATCCGAACTGCCATCAGGGCTCCCGACACCTTCGGCGGACTCATGGCCGCGGGCATCACGGCTTGGATATCCTTTCAAGCGCTGATCAACATCGGCGTCGTGGTTGCCGTCGTTCCCGTCACCGGCATCACGCTGCCGTTCGTGTCGGCGGGCGGATCGTCCCTGACCGTGAGTCTGGCCGCAGTCGGGATCCTGCTCTCCATCTCGCGCGAAACCGTTGAACGAGGTTGGATTAGTGCGTCTGCTGATAGTGGGCGGGGGTACGGGGGGACATATCTACCCGGCTCTCGCCGTCGCTCGATCGCTGCAGGCTAAGCCGCAAGCGCCATCACTGACCTGGGTCGGTGGCCATCGCGGCCTGGAGGCCCAGGTTGTCCCGGGGAACGGCATTCCGTTCCGGCGCCTGCTGCTGCGCTCGCTTCGGTCGGTCGATCTCGATTTCCACGTGATCCTCGACCCGATACGGCTGTCGCTTTCGGTGCCTCAGGCGATGGCGATGTTGTTGCTGCGCCGGCCCGCGGCCATCTTCACCACGGGCGGGTATGTCGCTCTGCCGGTCCTGCTGGCGGCCTCGGCGCTGAAGGTGCCGGTGGTGATGTGGGATGGCAATGTCGTGCCGGGTCGGAGCGTCCGCGTCACGGCCCGACTCGCCGGCTGTCTCGCGGTGGCCTTCGAGGGCACCTGCCGAACCCTGAGCCAGGGGAAGCGACCGTGCTTCCTCACCGGGACACCGATCCGTGATCCCCGCGAGGTGACCCGGGCCGATGCCAGAACGGCGCTCGGCATCCCCGCAAGAGACAAGTTGCTGCTGATCTTCGGCGGCTCGCAGGCGGTGCGGCGCTTCAACTCGGCGGTGGCCGAGGCGCTGCCCCAGCTGGTGGCCAGGACGCGGGTCATCCACGTCACCGGCGATGCGGGGTACGACGAGGCGATCGCCGGCCGCGACGCCCTGCCGGCGCAGATGCGTGACCGATATCGACCCGAGAGATTCCTGGAACACGAGATGACCTCGGCCCTGGCGGCGGCCGACCTGGTCGTCGGTCGAGCCGGATCGTCAACGCTGGCGGAGGTCGCCGCGTTCGGCCTGCCGATGGTCGTGGTGCCGTACCCGCATGCCGCCGGACACCAGCGCCGCAACGCCGAGGAGATGGTCCGATCGGGCGCCGCGCTCCTGATCGAGGATGAGGACTTCGACGCGGCGGCGCTGCTGAGTGCGGCCGCCATCCTCGACCGTCGGTCCGACCACGACGCCATGGCGGCCGCCGACCGCTCCCTGGCACGGCCCGGCGCCGCGGACGCGGTCGCGGAGCTGGTGTTGGCCGCCGCCGAGCGGAGACCGTACCCGGAACGGAGCCACATCGAGGCGGTATCCCGGGGAGTGGCGGGGTGAGCGGCGATTGGCTCGACGCCGCCATCGAGATGGCGCGCCGCGCCGGAGTGAGTGCCTCCCGGGGCGAGCAACTTGCCCGCCACACCACGCTGCGCGTCGGCGGGCCCGCCGATCTCCTGGCCGTGGCGGGGGACGTGCCCACCCTGGTCGCCCTGGTGCGATCCGCCCGAACCGCGGCGATTCCACTCACGATCCTGGGCCGCGGCAGCAATGTCGTCGTGGCCGATGCCGGGGTTCGGGGCCTGGTGGTCCTGGCACGCGCGGGGGGTTGTCTGATAGAGGGCGACCGGTTGACGGCGGAGGCGGGCCTGCCGCTGGCGCGCGCCGCCACGCTTGCGGCGGAGGCCGGCCTGGCGGGTCTCGAGTTCGGGCTGGCCATCCCCGGAACGGTGGGCGGCGCCGTCTGGGCCAACGCGGGAGCCCACGGTTCCGATGTGGCGAATGTCCTGGAGTCGGTAACGCTCTTGCGGACGGACGGTACGGAGGCGGCCGAGCCGGCGGCGTCTCTATCGCTGGGCTACCGCGACAGTCGTCTCAAGCCGCCGGCAGGCGCCGCGGCCACGGGCGGCGATCTCGTCCTGACCGCGACCTTCCGCCTCACCGCCGCAGCTCCCGCGGCCGTCAAGGCCCGCCTCGACGAGATCCGTCGCTGGCGTCAGGAGCATCAGCCGCTCAACAAGCCGAGCGCCGGCAGCTTCTTCCGCAACCCTCCCGGCGATTCCGCGGGCCGGCTCATCGACGCCTGCGGCCTGAAGGGGACTCGTCTCGGCGGCGCGGCGATCAGCGAGAGGCACGCCAACTTCATCGTCAACGAGGGCGGAGCGACCGCCTCCGAGATTCGTCGCCTGGCCGAGACCGCCAGGCGGGCTGTGGCCGGGCGATTCGGTGTCGGGCTCGAGTACGAGGTCCAGTTCATCGGCGACTGGTCCGGTTGGACCCCGGAAGAATGAACCGGGCGCGGCCGAGATGACCGGCAGGGGCTTTCCGTCGGGCCGTTCGGACTCGCACGTTCGGAGGCATCCACCGGCCCGGCAGAGCCAGCCGCCGCTTCGCACGATCCAGCTGGCGGCGGCGTTCCTGATGGGGGCTTGCCTGGCCGGCATCTTCGCCGTCAGCGTCGCGCCGTCGTTCGCGGCCCGGACGCTGGAGATCCACGGTGCCACCTTCACCAGCGAGTCGATCATCCGCTCGATCGTTGGAATGAACGGGACGCCGAACGCCTTCCGTATCGAAACCGACCGAGCCGAGGCGCTGCTGGTTCGATTGCCGGCCGTCGAGTCGGCCACCGTCCAGGTGCGGCTGCCGTCGACGGTGGTCGTCACCATCGTCGAGCGCGCACCGAAGCTCGTCTGGGTCATCGGTGCCAACCGATATGTCGTCGACCAGGACGGGCTGCTATTCGGCCTGGTCGATTCGGCCGGCAATCCGATCGCATCCTCCGCCGGCCCGCTGGCCACCCCGACCGAGCCTTCGACCGAGACCGCCTCGGCTTCCGGTGGAACGTCGCCGGATCAGTCCGCCGGTGTCTCGCCGAGCCCGACCCCGAGCCCGACCCCGACGCCCACCCCGACGCCGAGTCCCATCAAGACCCCGACGCCGAAGCCGGGCACCAAGAGCAGTGCCGCACCCTCGGGGACACCGGCTGCGACCTACGACCCCTCACTCCTGCCGTCTCTCGAGCCGGCCCCCACGGCCGATCCGCTGGCCACGTCCGGCCCGATCGCGCTCGGCCTTCCGGCCGTCTTCGACCGCCGGGCGTCGGACGCCGGCCTTGGTCTCGGCGGGATCATCGATCCGGTCAACCTGGACGCCGGCTACAGGCTTGCGGGACTGACGCCAACCGACGTCGGTAGTTCCGCCGCATCGCTGGCGGTCGTCCTCGACGACGACCACGGCTTCACGGTCAGTTCGGGTCGGGCCGGCTGGGTGGCCGAGTTCGGCTTCTACGCCCCCACCGTTCGCAAGGTCACGGTCATTCCCGAGCAGGTGCGAGACCTGCGCTCTCTCCTGGCCAAATACGGCGAAGCCCACGTCGCCTGGGTCCGCCTCGTGGCCGATGTCTCGGACAATCACATCAATACCTTCATCCCACGCTGATCCGTGCTCTGCAGGGCGAGGTTGCCCGGTCTAGCTCGGGTCGGTTAGCCTTGACGCAGCAGGCGGCAACTTAATCGACGCCGGCGCCGTCGGCCGGCCCAAGCAGACAACGCCTCGCGACTCGAGGCCAATCACCGAGGACGGGAGCGAGTGGAACGCGAAGCAGTGCTCGTCGGAATCGATGTCGGCACGAGCAAGATCTGCGCTCTCATCGGCGAGGTGTCTCGCGACGGCAGCCTGACCATCGTCGGCAAGGGCGTGGTGCCGGCCAGCGGGCTGCGCAAGGCCGTGGTCGTCAATATCGACCAGACCGTCAGGTCCATCGCCGGATCGGTGGATCATGCGGAGCGGCTGTCGGGCTACCAGATCGATCGGGCCTTCGTCGGCGTCGGCGGCCAGAACGTCGAGAGCCAGAACTCGCGGGGCGCTGTGGCCGTCAGCGGCCACACCCGAGAAGTCACGCGTGAGGATGTCGAACGGGCCCTGGAAGTCGCCCGCGCCGTGACGATCCCGTCAAACCGAGAAGTCCTGCACGTCCTGCCGCGCGGCTTCATCGTCGATGGCCAGGAGGGCGTCAAAGACCCACTCGGAATGAGCGCCATCCGTCTCGAGATCGAAACCCACATCGTCACCGCCTCCGCCACCGCGGTCCGCAACCTGGCCAAGTGCGTTCAGGCCGCCAACGTCAAGATCGACGAGCTGGTGGCCAATTCGCTGGCTTCGGCCGAGACGGTTCTCTCCGACACGGAGCGGGATCTTGGCGTGGCCCTGGCCGACATCGGCGCCGGGACCATCGATCTCGCTCTCTTCATGGATGGCTCGCCGTACAAGACGGCCGTTCTGCCGGTCGGTGGCAACAACGTCACCAACGACGTGGCCATCGGCCTCAAGACCAGCCTGCAGGTGGCCGAGGAGCTGAAGATCCAGCACGGGAGCTGCGATCTCTCGACGGTGGCCGACGACGAGGTCATCAGCGTCTCCCAGCTCGGCGAGGCTGCCGGTCGAACCGTCCATCGAGTCGACGTCTGCCGCATCATCGAAGCCCGAATGCGCGAGACCTTCGAAATGCTGGCCGCCGAGATGCGAGCGAGCGGCGACGGGGTGCTGCCGGCCGGTCTCGTGCTCACCGGCGGCGCCGCCCAGCTGGCCGGTGCCGCGGCGCTGGGCCGCGAAGTGCTCAACATGCCGGTCCGAGTGGCGGGCCCCGTGGGTATCGGCGGGTTGACCGACAACATCATGAACCCGGCCTACAGCACGGCCATCGGCCTGCTTTACTGGGGCGCCCGCGGCCTCGAGTCCAGTGAGTACGGACCGCTGCCACCTGCCCCGATGGGCGGTCTGCTGGGCAAGTTCCGCGATGCCGCCCGCAACCTGTTCCCATTGCCACCGGAGGGACCCAGGCGGTAGCGATGCCGCCCGATGCCGGCGACCCCTGAATCGATGAAGACCACCGAGTTGAATGTCCAGACCGCTCGCCGCCGCGGTCTCTTCGACCTCACCGACGCGTGCGAGAGATTCGTGGCCGGAGAAGGTGACGGGCTGCTTACCGTCTTCGTCCCGCATGCGACGGCAGGGCTGGCGATCATCGAGCTCGGCGCCGGTTCGGACGCGGACCTCATGGCCACCCTGGACCGACTCCTGCCGCGCGACGATCGATGGGTCCATCGCCACGGTTCACCCGGGCACGGGGCCGATCATCTGGTGTCAATCGTGGCCGCGCCCTCGGTCACCATCCCGGTCGTCGACGGCCGGCTCACCCTCGGAACGTGGCAGTCGATCGCCCTCCTCGACCCCAATCAGGACAACAGCCTGCGGTCGGTCAGGCTGGCTTTCATAGCGGGCTGAAACCACCCTTCCACACCTCCCACAGCTTTGTTCTCCGATTCCGGCCTCTGTCCTCGGAAATACGAACTAACGTTCGTACGCCCTTCGTGAGAATATCGTTTCGGCGTACGGTTTCGGCCGCATTATCCCGGGACTAGGCGTATACTCTCGCCATCCGAGCCAGCCCCGTTACCGCAGTGCTCTACCAGTCTCGGGGGGGCCGGACCGAAACGACAAAGTATCTGCCGGAGATCCACCGGAGGATCAGGAATGCCGCTACGGTCCGATTCCGAGAACTTCGCGCTCATCCGAGTGATAGGCGTCGGAGGCGGTGGTAGCAACGCCGTCAACCGCATGATCCGGGCTGAGATGATGGGGGTCGAGTTCATCGCCTGCAACACTGACGCGCAGGCCCTCCTCCAGTCGGATGCCCCCCACAAGATCCGCATCGGCGACAAGATCACCCGCGGTCTCGGGGCGGGTGGTGACGCCTCGATCGGCCAGCGAGCGGCCGAGGAAGATGCCGAAAAGATAACGGACGCTCTGCGCGATTCGGACATGGTCTTCATCACGGCAGGCCTCGGCGGCGGCACCGGTTCCGGCGCCGCTCCGATAGTCGCGGAGATCGCGAAATCGCTCGGTGCGCTGACGATCGCCGTCGTCACCAAGCCGTTCGCCTTCGAGGGGCAGCGGCGCAAGGTCATCGCCGAGAGAGCGGCCGAAGAGCTGCGGTCCCGGGTCGACACCATGATCACCATCCCCAACGACCGCCTCCGCGACGTCGTCCAGAAGAACACCTCGATGGTCGAGGCATTCCGTTTCGTCGACGACGTGCTGCGCCAGGGAGTGCAGGGGATCAGCGACATCATCACCGTACCGGGCCTCATAAACCTGGACTTCGCCGACGTGCGGACCGTCATGAAGGACGCGGGATCGGCGCTGATGGGCATCGGCCGGGCGAGCGGAGACAACCGCGCCCTGGATGCCACGCGTCAGGCCATCTCCAGCCCGCTCCTGGAAGTCAACATCAACGGCGCCCAGGGCATCCTCTTCAACATCACCGGCTCCGCAAATCTCAGCCTGTCGGAGGTCTGGGAGGCGGCCGAGGAGATCCGCGCCGTGGCCGATCCGGAGGCCAACATCATCTTCGGCACGGGCTTCGATGAGCGCCTCGGCGACGAGGTGATGATCACCGTCATCGCCACCGGTTTCGACGCCAGCCGCAAGCCGTTGATCTCGCGCCGCGAGACAAACGTCCAGACCCCCGTTGCCGTCCAGTCCGGTCGGCTCGAAGGCCTCGACTTCCTCGAGGAGATGGAACGCCAGCGGACTCATTCGCTGGAATCGTCGTCGGCGCCGCAGCGGTCCGCGGTGCTGTACGGCTCCAACGGTCTGCCCGATCGACAGCCCGTCCCGGTGCCGGTCCAGCCGTCGCCGCTCCACAGGCCGATGCCGGATCGCCAGGTCCCGCCGCGGACCAAGTACGACGCGGAAGATCTGGATTTCCCGAGCTTCCTGCGCCTGCGCACGCCCGAGGAGAAGGGGTAACCCTTCCGCGCGTTGGGTTTGCCTCCAGATACCGATGCCGTCGTCGAGTTCCGGGCTGCCCGGGCCCGGGTTCTCGAAGTCGTCCGGGCAGCCTGCCTTCGTGTCGGTCGCGACCCTGACGATGTCACGCTCGTGGCTGTCTCCAAGACGGTCGAGGCGGCGCGTCTCGGGGCAGCCGTTCAGGCGGGGCTGACTCTCCTCGGTGAGAATCGGGTCCAGGAAGCCGAGTCGAAGGCGCCGCTCCTGCCGGGCGCACGCTGGCACCTCATCGGTCCACTCCAGTCCAACAAGGCCAAACGGGCGGTGGAGCTCTTCGACGTCGTCGAATCGGTCGAATCCATCGATCTGGCGCGCCGGCTCGATCGGCTGGTCGGCGAGGCCGGCCGAGGGTCGCTCGGGGTGTACCTCCAGGTCAACGTCGACCTCGATCCCGCCAAGGCCGGGTTCCTGCCGTCGACTCTCGAAACCGAACTGCCGGCGCTGGCCGGGCTGCCGAATCTCCGTCTGCTCGGGCTGATGACCGTCGGCCGGCTCGTCGGCACGCCCGCGGAGGCGCGCGCGACCTTCGTTCGGCTGCGTGAGCTGTCGGTGGGGCTGCGAGGCAGGGCAGCGGAGCTGGGCCGCGGACTCTCGATGGGAATGTCGGACGACTATCCGGTTGCGGTCGAAGAAGGTGCCACTGTGATCCGCGTCGGGCGGGCGCTCTTCGGAGGCCGACCGGGCGGAGTGGCGCGGCCGGTGTAACCTGAAAAGGCCGGGCGTGCGGTGAGACGCGGTCGCGGCAGTTTTCTTGTCCGGCCCGGAGGCCCATAGTCAGACCATGGATTCGGATCACCGTCGCCTCGACCCCTCATACGCATCGGCCAGGTTTGCCGTGCGACTGATGCCTCGTGGCGGCACGGACCGGATCGACGGTATCTCGGAGGAGGGCACACTTCAGGCTCGCGTCTCCGCGCCGGCGGTAGGCGGGGCGGCCAACGCGGCGCTGCTGCGGCTCATCGCCGACGAACTCGACGTGCCGCGGACCTCCGTGCGCCTGGTCGCCGGGGCGACGGGTCGACACAAGCTGGTGATGGTCGACGGTCTCACGCCCCAGGCGGTCACGCGTCGTTGGCCGGGCATCAAGGTCTGACGCCCGGCAGGTCGCTATAATGCGGCCTCCGGCGCTGCCGGCGCCCGGTCTCGTGGGCGATTAGCTCAGCTGGTTAGAGCGCGCGGTTCACATCCGCGAGGTCACTGGTTCGAGTCCAGTATCGCCCACCATTCCCTCTCCCCGACCGGCGGCCGCTGCCGTGCTGAGACGCGTTGAGCCCAGGGCAGGTACCCTCCGCGCATGCTTCGACCGAAAGCCAGGCGCTCCATTCCTTCGTCCCCTTACCCTTGCCCGCGACCCCTTGCCCGCGGCAACCTGAGGTGATCGACAGAGTCGAGGCGATCCATGTCCGAGTTCCGTTCCGGCGGCCGCTGCTCGACGCTTCCGGCGAGTACACGCATCGGCGCTCGTGGCTGCTGCGGGTCGTCGACGGCGACGGCCGCGAGGGGCTCGGGGAGGCCGCGCTCAATCCGTTCGGTTCGGATACGGCCTCGGGTGCCCTGGCCGCGCTGATGCGCGACGTCGTGCCCGCGCTGGCTGCGGGCCGGCTGCCGGATTGGTCGGAGCTGGCCGGCGAGGGTGAGCCGGGGCGGGCGGCGATGGCGGCGGTCGAGGCCGCGATGGGCGCGCTGGCTGCGGCTCAGGAGACGGGCGACACGCCGGCCGATGCCGGCCTGCGGATCCCGGTCAGCGCGATGATCGCGTTCGGCGGGCCCGATGCGGGCGCCGATGCCGCCGCTCAGGCTGTCGAGCTCGGGTTCGAGACGCTCAAGCTGCGGGCCGGCTTCGAGCGGACGACCGATCAGCTGGTCGACCGGCTTCGGGCGTTGCGGGCGGCCGTAGGGCCGGAGCCGAGGGTCAGGGTCGACGTTGGCGGCGCCTGGGACCCCGAGACGGCGGCCGAGCGGATCGAGGCCATCGCTCCCTTCCGGATCGAATACGTGGAGCAGCCCCTCGCCGCCTGGGACATCACCGGCCACGCCGCTCTGCGCGAACGAGTCCGCGTTCCGATCGCGCTCGACGAGAGCATCGACTCGGAAGGTTCCGCGCGAGCGGCCCTGGCAGAGGGAGCCGCCGGCGTGATCGTCGTCAAACCGGCCCGCGTCGGTGGGATGGCCGCGACGCTTCGGCTGGCCGAGGCGGCCTCGGCTGCGGGAGCGTCCGTGGTGCTGGGCACGTACTTCGAGACCGGCGTCGGAATCGCCGCCGTCCTGCGGATCGCCGTCGCCCTGCGGGTGGCGCGCGCTCGCAAGGCAACCGGCCCCGAACCGGCGCACGGTATCGCCACCGCCGGTCTCCTCGTCCACGACCTCCTGGCCGTGCCGTTGCCGATCGAGAACGGGCGCATGGCGGTCCCGTCGAAAGTCGGGCTCGACGAGGCCGAAGTCGACCGATATGCCCTCGAGCGTTTCGAGGCGCGCCGGGCGTAACGTTCGGTGAGCCCCGCGCCTCGGCGCCAGGATGGCGCATGATTGCGCCATGACATCGTCCGAACGCTCCCCACGCGAACTCGACTGCGTCATCGTCGGCGGCGGTGCGGCCGGCTTATCGGCGGCCGTCAACATGGGCCGTATGCGGCGGCGAACCCTCCTGATCGATGAGCGCGACCGGTTCCTGTGGCGACACGACATTCACAACCTGCTCGGTTTCCCGGACGGGGTTTCGGCCACGGAGATACGCCGCCTGGGCTGGCGCCACGCCGCGAAGTACGGAGTGGAGCTGTTGATCGGTCACGTGGCGACCGCCGCCCCCGAGGGAGATCGCTTCCGCCTGACCGTCGAGCGGCTGCCCGAAGGCGGGCTATTCGGCCACCTGCCCGGTCCCAGGGTCCCTCGCGACCCGGAGATGGCCCGCATCTTCGGCGAGGTCCCCGAAGGCGCACCGATGGAGGTCCTGGCCCGGACCGTGATCCTCGCCACCGGCGTCTTCGGCCACTTTCCGGAGTTCCCGGGCCGGAACGAGTGCGTCGGCCGGAGCCTCTTCTGGTGCATCCACTGCGACGGCTACGAATCGCTGAACCGCGTGGTGGGCGTCGTCGGTCACGACGACGATGCCGTCCAGACGGCGCTGGACCTGCTTGTCTTCACCGACCGCGTGACTCTCGTCGCCGGCCGCCCGGAGGGCTTCGAAGTCCCGGCCTCCCGGCTGGCCGATCTGGCGGCCAACGGAATCGCCGCCCACGCCAGCGCCGTAGCCGAGTACGTCAACGAGGGCGGCCAGATGAAGGATCTGGTCCTGGACGATCCGGGCCGGACACGCATTCCGGTCGAGCAGGTCTATACCGTCCGTCGAACGACGGCCGCCAACGGCCTGGCCAAACAACTCGGCCTCGCGCTGAACCCGCTCGGCCAGATCGTCGTCACCTCCGAGCAGCACACCAACGTCGCCGGGGTCTATGCCGCCGGCGACGCCACGAGTCTGCACGACCACCAGGTAAGCGCGGCGATGCACGAGGGCAACCAGGCGGCGTGCGGAGCGAACTACCGGCTCTACGCGCCGGCCCAGCGCGCTCTCGGCGACGCCGAGGAGTGCTGAAGACAGCGGCGGACCTCACGCCCAACGTGGCTGTGATGGCCCAGCCGTAACGCGGATCGGCAGTGGCGGCCCGCGTGATCGGAGCCGGCGCGCCATGGACGCGGCTGTCGCTGCCGTCACTCCACGTCGTCGCCCAGTGACCGCTGCATCAGAACCGTGTCGATCCAGCGGTCGAACTTGAGCCCGACCCTGACCAGCCGACCGGCATGGCCGAAACCGCGGCGCTCGTGAAGGGCGACGGAGCCGGGATCGTCGCCGACGGCGATCACGGCGATGACCTGCCTCACGCCCATTGCTTCGCAGCGGGCGAGTAGCGCGTCGAGCAGTCGCCCGCCGATGCCTCGTCCGAGCAAGCCGGGCGTCACGTAAACAGAGTCCTCCACCGTGAAGCGGTAGGCCGGTCGGGGCCGCCAGCGACTGCAGAACGTGTAGCCAACCACCTCGCCGCCCGCCTCGGCCACCAGGAACGGCAGTCCGAGATCGCGGATTTCGCCCAGCTTGCGCTCCCAATCGGCCTGAGCAGGCGGTACTTCCTCGAACGTGGCCGTGCCGTGCAGGACGTAATGAGCGTAGATGCGCTGAACCGCGACCAGATCATCGGGACGGCAATCGCGCACGATTGCCGCGGTGGGCTCGTGTCTGGTGTGCTCCGCCTCCATCTGCCTCCTCGCGTCCGTCCCAGCGTGGGCATCGCCCGGAGTGCTCAACTATAGGACCTGCCGCGACGCTGAAGGCCCGCGACCGGCCTAGCTGGACAGACCGCCGCCGCGCTGCAGAACGAGCTTGGCCAGGGCTATCAGCTGCGTCCGAGCGTTCGGATTCGTCGGAACGTCGATGTCGAAGGCTATGGTGCCCTTCAAGACGCCGATATCGGCCATGTGGGCGAGGCCGTCCAGCTGGATCCCGGCCGCGTTGACGCCGGGCAGATCGGCGGTGGCGTCGTCGGCCGTGATGCCGCCGTTGGCCTTGATCTGCTGGTAGGCGCCGGCGGCGTCGGTCAGGAAGATGTCGAATTCGATCCCCCCGGTTGCGCCCGATACGCCCGAGTAGACGCAATAGGCGTCGGTGACGTCGTCGCTGTTCTTGGTGGGAGTTCGCGCGCCGGCCACGCCGACCGCCGCGAAGTCACCCGGACCGAGAAGTCCGCAGAAGCTGCCGCCCCGGCCGATCGTGCCTCCAAGCGCCCCGGCCGCTCCGCTGCCTCCGCTGCCGGCGCCGGCCGTTGCGACACCGCCGCCCGTGGATGGAGCGGCCGAGATGGGGGTCGAGGTGGCGCCGCTCGACGAGCATGCGCCGACGACGCCGGCGAGAAGAAATGCCGCCGCCAGATGCCGTTTGATCCGGAACATTTGCTCTCCCTCCGGTCGCCCGGGGTCGCGACGGGGCCGACGAGCGCGCGAAGAAGGACGCGCTCGGGTTCGCATCCGGGCCCGTCAAACCTACGCTGCGGACCTCCCGAAAGGGTCGCAACCCCTGTCCGACCCGCCAGACGGGACCGCAGGCGGGTCCCGGGGTCAGTCCGCGGGACCGAAGGCCCCCGAGCCCGACGACGCGAGATGGACGGCCCGGGCGCCGCTCGATCTCGCCACCTGGTCGGTGCGCAACAACTTGAACGGCGGCAACGCCAGGCTGTCGAGCAGAGCCTGGTTCGGGACCGGATTGGTCTTGTCGTAGAACCCGACCAGAGTCGACATCACGGCCATGCGGTTCGGCGGCGCGGAGGCGAGCAGCGGGAAGAGCGACAGCTTGGGTGTGGCGTTGCGACTGCCGTGGTGTCCTACTTTCCAGAGCTCCACGCCCCGGAGTCGATCGCAGATGGATTGATGGTCTGGTGCCGCCGTGAGGGCATAGCCCCAGTTCTCGATCTCCGCATCTCCCGGCAGGAGCAGCCGGTGGCCGCCGGCCTCGACGAGCAGGACCAGGCTGGTGTTGTTCAGCACGCCGTCGAGCTGGTGGACCAGCCGCTCGGCCGAATGGACGAGATGGTCGTCCAGACGATCGATCAGCCAGCGGCCCGGCCCGGGCTCCATCAGCGACCCGGCGTCGCCGTCGACCTGGATCGGCGAGCCGGCCGCTCCGGCGGCGAGCGCGGCAGGATCGACACTTCCCGCGCCGAGCCAGTACTCCTTGCTCTGGGCGGCCTGCTGCAGGATCGCCGGCCACGTGTCCGGATCGGGGGGCCCGAGCACGGAGACGGAGACGCCCGGTAGCATTCCGAGCGAGAGAGGGTCGCCGGCCTTCAGGTAGTGGGCCTCGCCGGCCGCCGCAAGCTCGTCCAGCTGAGCTATGGCGTTGGCGTTGCCGAGCTGCATCGCCGCCAGGGCCGACATCGACGATTCGGCCACACTTCGCCGGCCCGCATACGGGACCGCGGCCAGTTCGCCGGCAAACCGAGCCCCGGCGCCCAAGACGTCCAGCAGCTTCTGCTGGTTGGGCGATCGCGCGGAGGCAGGGCCGGAGGCCGCGGCCATGCCATGCCCGCCCGGCACCGCGGGCGCCGAGTCGGGCCGTTCGGTCCACGGTCTAACGATCGCGTCCGGCCGCAGCTTGGCGATCGTGGCGCCGCCGATCGCCGGGTCGAAGCCCGACAGATGATCGCGATGGCGGTGAGTGAGGACGACGGCGTCGAGCTTGCCGTGGGTGTCGGCCTCGATCAAGGCGGCGACGTCCCGCAGGCTCGGCCCTCCCACCGCCTGCTTGTTGGTCCCGAAGTCGATCAGGACGTGGCGCTCTGCCCGCCCGTCGATCGCCGCGTCGTAGCCGAAGCTGAGAAGCAGGCAATCCCCAAAACCGACGTTGTAGGCTCGGAAGTCGATCCGCGAAGGCGACTGGCTCACCACGTCTCTCCCCGTGTGTCGGTCCTGTCCCCGTGCATGACGGCAAACCTCTGGCCGAGCGGGATCCCCTCGGAGAAGCCCACCCCGCCGCGCGAGTCCCGCAACCCATTGCCGACGAGATAGGCGAGGCGACGCGACTGGCGGTCCCAGTCGAGCAGCGGCTTGGGCTGGTGGTATCGCAGTCGGCCGAACTCGTCGAAGATGAGCGTTCCGCCGCCGAGCAGCTCCAGACTGGTGTCGTCGGCCAGACCCGGGGGAATCACAAGCTCGCCGCCGAGGTGCCCGGCCAGTGTGCCAAGCTCCGCCGCGGTCCCATCGAGCATCTGTATATAAGTGGCCACGACTTCGCGCACGACGAATCCGTCGGGCGCTATTCGGGCGCACGGCGTGACCGTCTCCACCGAGAGGTAGTAGTCGGTGGCGATTCCAAGCAGGGGAGCGTTCTGCCAGATCCAGCGGAAGACCTCGTCGCGGCGGATGCGCAACTCCTCCTCGTGGATGAGCCGGTATCTCGGCGCGTCGGCGCGGCCGAACGTCCTGACCAGGCGCGGCGGCTCTTCCCCGATCCCGTAGCGGCCGAATGAGGCCCTGAACGTGTCGCGGTAGCCGTGGTGGTCGTCGGGCACCATCTCTTCGTCTGCCGCCAGCAACGCGGTCGCGAAGTCATCGAACGAGAGGTCCACCGGGGGCAGATAGTCGATGGCGCGAATGCACATCGTCAGCACGTTGACTGCGGTCTTGATCCCTTCTTCTGCGACGCGGGTGCGATGCAGCGGCGTTCCCGTGGCATGGAGGTCGACGAGGCGCTTGGTCCAGATATCGAGCAGGGCGTTGCCGACGGCAGCGACCAGGACCTCCCCGCGGGCGTGCGGCTCCTGGTAGGCCGGCGCGGACAGCAGGCCGGGATTCGCGGCCAGAGTCACCGATCGCCGCAGCGCGTCGCCGCCGTGGACGCGGATCGCCGCGCCGAACTGCTCGGCCAGGCCCAGGAGGGCGGTCCGGGCAAGTTCGCCTGCGGTCACCCGCTCCTCCTCGACCATGCCGGTCACCGGGTCGCCGGGGATGAGCGCCAGCACGGTTTCGCGCAGTGAGAAGACCGAGGTCAGCGCGACGATATCCGCCAGCGCCTCGTGGAAAGCGGCCTGGTCCGGCAAGGAAGGCTCCTCGAAGCGCCGGCGCAGGCCGTCCAGGATTGCGTGAGTGGTTTCGTGGGCCACGACATCGTGCGAGAGCGAGGTATAGACCGTGGGCCCGCCGGGCGGTTCAGCGGGTTCGAAGTAACCGAAGAGGATGGCGCTCGAATCAGGGTCGTAGAAGGCGTTAGCCTCCGCGAATGCGGCCGGCACCAGGTACAGCTGGTGTCCGGCGAAGCCCCAGCCCAGGCGGCGACCGAGCGCCTGTTCAAACGCCTCAAGGGTTCGGGTAGCAACCACGTAGACGTTTTGCGCTCGGACCCTTGGATCGGTCGCGAGGCTTTCGTCGGGGGCCGCGGCGACTGCGTCGGTCCAGGGGTCCGGCGCCGGGCCGATGAGGCGGCGGGCCGACGAGTCGTAGTCGACCACCCAGAAGCGCGGGCCGCGCGGGCCGGGCTCGAGGCGCTCCGGTGGGATCGTAATCGTGGCTCGCAGGACCTCGCCGCTCACCTTGACCGAGGGGTCCTGGGCAATAACGGTAAGCCGGCCGGCGACTCGATCGTCGGGCGGCTCAGAGTCGAATCGAGTGGGCCTGCCGGCGCCATCCGCCATGGGATCCTCCCCGCGCCAGGCCGCCGCGTCGTTCCGCAGGGATCCGGAACTCGCCCGGCCTCGGCCGCAGTCAAGCACGAGGCGATTGACGCTGTCAATCGGACGGCCGACTCGCCTGCCGGCCACCGCGCCGGCCGCCACTCGTGTCGCCTCCCCGACAGATCCGCCAGGTGGGCGCATCCCTACCCGATTGCACCGGTCGAGCCCAGTCGGACTAGCGTTCGGGAGGAAAGGATGGTGTCCATGATTGCGACTAGCGCAGATCCATTCCCTGCGGCCGACCTCGACACGAACAGGAGCGGCCGCCTCTCGGACTCTCAGCGCAGCAGGCTCAAGGGCCTCGCTCGGGCGGGCCGCAAGGACGAGCTGCTCCTGGCGGTCGTTTGCGTCGGCGTCGCCGCATTCCTGTTCTCGGGCTTCGGACCGACCTCGAGCGGGTTGGTACGACCGCTCGTGGGCGTCGGTTTCGTGGGCGTCGCGCTGCTGCTCCTTCGGACCGCCGTCTCGGGCGATGCGCTGACGAAGGACCTCCGGAGCGGCCGAGTAGAGAAGGTCGAGGGGGCGATCGGCAGGCGCACCGAGGACCACGAGGGCGAGCACAAGAGGTGGACCGACTACTACCTCCAGGTCGCCGGCCAGAGCTTCGAAGTCGATGGCACGGCCTACCGCGCCGCGCCGGACGCTGGGTACGTCAGCCTGTACGTGCTGCCTCGCAGCCATGTGATCCTGAACCTGGAGCGCATGCCGGATCGGCCGCTTCCGGCCGGCGCGATCGACTCACCGAGAGCGGCGGTCGGCGCCGCCCTCACGTCCGTCCTCTCGTCCGACCCCGTCAAAGCCGCTGAGGCGCGGGCCGAACTATCGGCCATCGGCAACGCCATGGAGGCCGAGCGGGTGCGTGCGGCCACCCCTCCGGCGGTTGATCAGCGTGACGCGCGACCGCTGGCCGACGCCATTCTCGGCACTTGGCAGGGCGGTCCCATGGCGATGACGTTCCTGGCTGATGGAACGATGGTAGTGGCGTTGCCGGGCGGCCGGCAGGAGCGTGGGCGCTGGTCGATCGGACCGGACGGTCGATTGCATGCCAACAGGGCGGGTCGCGATTCGGCGACCGATGCCTGGGTCGCCGGCGATGTGCTGACGATTTCGGAGAACGGCCAGGGAATGGCCTATCGGCGAGCTACAGTGGCCTGAGCCGGTTCGGCCGACTTCTGCCATCCTGGGATGCGGCACGCCGGATGCGGGCCGCGTGGAACCCGTAGCAAGGATGGCCTGTGACACTGGATTTGAAACCGCGAAAGCGGATCGGGCTCGTTGCCCACGACAATAAGAAATTGGACCTCATCGAGTGGGCGCGCTTCAACCGCGGCATGCTCGCGGCCCATGACCTCGTCGCGACCGGGACCACCGGAATCATGCTCGGGCGAGAGCTGGACCTCCCGGTCACGTGCCTGCAGTCGGGGCCACTCGGCGGCGACCTCCAGATCGGAGCGATGATCGCCGACGCCAGCATCGACTTCCTGGTCTTCTTNNCTTCTTCTGGGACCCGCTCGAGCCGCAACCGCACGACACGGACGTCAAGTCGCTGCTGCGGATCGCGGTGGTATGGAACATCCCGGTTGCCTGCGACCGTGCCTCGGCCGACTTCATGATCTCCTCGCCGCTCATGACCGGCTCGTACGAGCGCACGGTACCCGACTACACGGCCCACAACGACCGCGAGATCCCCGGGGCAGAGGAGCCAGGTCCGGCCGATGGAGCCTGGGAGAAGGAAGACCCCGCCCCGGCCGGCGAGCCCGAACTACCGGCCTGAACCGTCTCGCGACGCCCGCCCGACGACCGGTCGGACCGCCTGGCGGTATCACGGGCCTGACTCCTGCCGAGACCGAGGCATGGGAATAGCGTCTGGGTGTTGGAGGGTAATGCCATGACCCAGAACAGCTTCGGTCCACTTTCGGCAGCCGATCTCGAGGCCAACAAGGCCGGCCGGCTGACGGACTCGCAGCGCAAGTTGTACCGCAGCCAGGCGCGCGCATTCCGCAAGAACGAACTGGTGGGAGCGGTCATGGCGGCGGTTGTCGCCGCCCTGCTCCTGACCTCGACGGGGCCGGCACCCAACGCCTGGCTTCGACCGGTCGCCGGAGCCGGCCTGATCGTCCTGGCCGTCTTCTTGCTGCTCCGAGCCACCGTCCTGGGCGATTCCCTTACCTGGGACCTGCGCAGCGGCTCGGTCGAGACGATCGATGGAGCGATAGGCAAGCACACCCAAAGCGGCAGGGAAATCACCTTCCACTATCTCGACATCGCCGGGAAGAGATTCGAGGTAAGCCGAGCCACCTACGACGCCTGTCCCGAGGCCGGCTGGGTGAAGCTGTACGTGCTGCCCCGCAGCCACAAGGTGGTGAACCTGGAGCGCCTGCCCGACCGGCCGATTCCCGCCGGCTCGCTGGACTCTCCCGGGGCGGCGGTGGGTGAGGCGTTGAGCCTGCTGCGGTCGCACGACCCGACTCAGGTCGCGGAGGCGCGGGCCGAGATGTCGGCCATGGGCAACGCCTGGAACGCCGAACGGGCTCGCCAAGGCACCCGGCCTTCGGCGGATCAGCTCGATCCCAGGCCGCTGGCCGAGGCGATTCTGGGTACCTGGCGCATGGGTCCCACGTCCGTCTCGTTCATGCCGAACGGCACGATGGTGGCGACGCTACCGGGTGGCCGGCAGCAGCAAGGCCGGTGGTCTATCGGTGCCGACGGCCGGCTCCATGCCGACGCCCCCGGCCTCGGCCAGGCGGCCGAAGCCTGGGTTGCAGGCGACACGTTAACGGTCGCGGAAAACGGCCAGGGGCTGTCGTTCAAGCGCGCGACCGGGGCCTGACCGCCGGCCAGACCAGCGCATCAGCCGAACAGAAGCGAAAGCCAGCCCAACCCGAGACCGACGCTAACGACGAAGAGCCCGAAGCGAGCCAGCCAGTCGAGCGGGCTGCCTTCGCGCTCAGCGATCTGGCGGGGAGCGTAGATGAGCATCGCGTAGTAGACCGCGGCGCAGAGGATCAGCAGACCTATCACGCCGGCGCCGGCCGAAGATGCGCCGGCCGGCGAGGCGCTGACCTGAGCTCGGAAGTCGACGCCGTCGATGACCGAGTGGACGATGCTCCAGAAGATCCCGCCGGCACACAGGAGATACGGCGTAGCCAGGGCGCGGCGAGCCGCCGTCGGGACGACCGGTAGGCGCGACTGGGCGACGCTGATGACCAGGACGGCGACGATCGTCGGGTAGAACATCGCAATCGGGTCCAACCCGAATGCCGCGAAGGCGCTCATGCCGACGAGCAGCAGACCGCCAACGAGGGGTCCTATCGCCCCGGAATCGAGGACGTTGAAGCGAGTCCCCGAGCTGACAGCCGGTTGGCCGTGTGAGTCGGCGGCCGGTCCCGGCGAACCGGCGGGGTCGGGGCTCCGAGTGGCCAGGCAGGCCAGCGCCCCGACGAACCCAACGCACTCGAGAAGGCCGGCGACCGGATGGCCCGAGTCGAACGGGCCGGAATCCACGGCCGACAGGGCCAGAATCGGGGCGGCCAGCACGACCCAGCCCGCGAGCAGCCAGTCTTCCGCCCGCACCGCGATACCGCGCCAGCCTGCCGGGCGGCGGGCCAGCCGGGCGTCGGTCATTTCACGGGCGCCCACTCGAGCAGGATCAACGACAGGGACTGCGATCCGCTATGCGTCGTCCAAATCTTCATCACGCCGTCGCCGGGTGCCAGGGGCATCGGATCGCCGGAGAAGGAGAGCGTGCCTCCGTCGAGTATCGGCCCGACGGCTATCTCGGTCGGCGTCGAACCGTCGAGCGGATAACGCCACAGCTCGTCCTCGGGAGCGCCGCTGGGCCCGTTGGCGAAGACGTCCGCGTAGACGGCCTTGCTGTCGCTGGCGACCACGGAGCCGCCGGTTTGGACCGTGGCGGGTGGCCCGCCGGCGGCC
Organism: Chloroflexota bacterium; assembly: GCA_003157875.1. Taxonomy (GTDB): domain Bacteria; phylum Chloroflexota; class Limnocylindria; order Limnocylindrales; family CSP1-4; genus Fen-1039. The sequence goes on along the minus strand of PMKV01000161.1, from coordinate 49,476 downwards.
GTGTAGTACTGAGCCGTCTTGCCGTCGCTGCTGCCGACCCAGAGGCCGGTTCCGCCCGGGCGCGCTGTGTTGGGCAGCGTGCCCATCGACTCGAGGGTGGTCGAGCCGGTCGTCAATCGCCAGTAGGTTCGGTTGTTGTCGATCCAGAAGATCGCTCCCTGCGAGTCGAGCCAGTTACCGCCGTACGAGGGGAGCTGCACGCTGGTGCCGGGTGCGTTGGTCGTCGGATCGATCCGCGTCACGACCGCGCCCAGGTTCGTGCTGATGTCGACCTTGCTGGTGTCGACGAACCACAGCGCGTCGCCGTCGGTGGCCATCGGTGGCGCGTTGCCGAAGGCACTGCAGGGGGTCGCGATCGTGGCCTGCTCGGTGAGGGTACCGGCGTCCATGCGAGTGACGCTGCAGTTGTGGCCGTTGGCGTCGGTCTTGAGCCCGGGCAGCCACACCGAACCGGCCGCGAAGTGGACCGGGGTCATGGCCGGAACGCTCACCTGGTTGGCGATCTTGCCTGCCTTGAGGTCGAAGGCGATGAGACTGAAGGTTGAGTCACCAGTCTGGGCCGAGATGTAGGCGATGTCCTGGGGGCTGACCGCGTAGCCGCCGACCTGAGTGGCCTGCGTGACGGTGATGGCGCCGCTCACGGTGCCCGGGGCCTGTGTTGCTGGCGGTAGCGACGCCGGTGACAGAGTGGGCGAACCGACGATGCCGTTGTCGTAGAACGACTGCGTGGCCGTGTAGCCGGCGGCGAAGCCGGTCTCGCCGCTGACGCCGACGTCGAAAACGCACTCGTCGTGGAGGTCCGAGTCGGTTATCGACGAGCAGGCCGTCGTACCGGCCGCCACCTGGTCAGGCGTGAGATCCGTCACGGCGGTGTACTTAGGATCGGTTGGGTAGGGCTTGATGGTGTAAGAGGCCGTCGACTTGCCCGCGTCGTAGTCGAAGAGAGTGGTGGAGTCGGTAAGCCGCCAGGCGTCGGCGAACTGGCCGTAGAGGACGCTGTTGCGCTGGTTCTTGTCCGGTGCGGCCGGCAGGCGCGAACCGTCGGGCAGGGCCGGCACGCCCATGCCGCCGGGCACGATCGGACCCAGCAACCCGGAGCTGCCCGACCGGAGGCCGGCCGAGGCCTTGATCTGGGCGTTGATCCCATATTGGCCCACCGACAACGTCCACATCTTCGTGCCGTCGGGGAAGTCGACCTCGAAACCCTTGGGGTCGGTCGAGATGCTGCCTCCGCCGCCGAGGTCCTTCGGGCCCGAGCTGAGGTCGACCACCTGGCCGTCGACGTGGGCCTGCAGCCCGGACGCCGTCATGTAGACGCCGACCCGGTGGCTGCCCACCTTCGCCGCTATGGCAGTGTTGATCGAGACGTATCCCTGGCCGAACGGCTCCTGGCGGGCCTGGATGTCGACGCTTCCGTCGGCCGAGCGCAGCAGGGTGAATTCGCCGGCGGCCTGGAAGTCGTACTTGTACTGGTTCACGGTCGCAAGATGCGGGTCGCCGTTCGTGTTGGCGCAACTGGGACCGCACGGGCCCTTAGGTTGAGCCGACGGCGCCGGCGTCGGCCGACGCTTGCAGATGTCGTCCAGCTTGGATCCGACTACGGCGTACTTCGACCCGCCTTCCGGCGCGTTGAAGGCGGCCACGAATGGCAGCGACAGTTTCTGCGAGGCCATGTCCTGGCCGGCGAGCAGAGTCCCCGGTGGGCAGACGCAGCTGTCGGCGGTGCAAAAGCTCTGGCTCTGGAATGCCAGGGCGCTGCGGCCGTTGTCGTCGTGGACACTGGCCAGGCCATCGGTCGTGACGGTGACGACCTCGCCGTACGAGGCCGCAACATTGAGCACGGTGTTGGACCTGCTCAGGAGCGAGCCTTCCCAGCCCGGATCGGAATAGGCCTGGGCCGGCACCTGCTTGACCTGGGCGGTATCGGGGATGTTGAAGCCGTACATGATCCACGGGTCGCCCCAATCGTCGCGGCGCAGGTAGTTGGCGGCCCAGGCGTCGCGGACATCGGTGGCGTCGCCGTTGAGCACGGCTATGAAGGCGTCCGAGCGCTGCGAGCTCTTGGCCGCGGCCTGCCAGCCCGGCAGCATCAGGCTCCACATGTTCCGACCCAGCTTGGCCAGCAACGAGTAGTAGCCGATGGCGTCGTAGGTCCGGTTGGTCAGCGGCGTCTCGGCCTTGAGGTAGCCGTCCTTCCAGTCGGACGGGAGTTCCGGCTCAACGATGCCGGTGTCGTCGGCGGCCAGATAGAGGGCCGTTCCCTCCGTGATCCAGGGTGGCATGGCAGCCGCCGTGGCGGTGGATCCCCAGACGACGTTCTGGTAGCAGTGGATCACCTCATGGGTGAGGAGGACGTGGAGCGTGGGCGACACGCCGCCACTGGTCGTCATCACCTCGTTCTGCCAGGCTTCCTTCCAGGCCGTGATGTTGCAGGGGGTGTAGTAGGGCCCCGACACCTTCTTGCCGTTGAAGGTTATCCATTTGTCCTGGGCGAGCGTCAGGAAGAGCGTGTTGCCGCCGGACAAGTTGCTCAGGGTGAGGGTGATATTCGGTTCGGGGAATCCGTTCGGTATCACGGACATTCCGAGCTTGGGCCCGATGTGGGCGATGTCGGCCAGGATCTCGGCGTACATCGCCTGCTCGAGCGTCGTCGGCACGTTTGGCGGAACGACGACTCGCGCCCCGGTCGGCTTGCGGGCCGACAGCAACTGGAAGACCGGCTGCGCTTGCGCCGCCGGCGACGTCGAATCGCTCGGCACGGGTGACGTCGATGCACTCACTCCGGGCGACGTTTGCGCTGTCGGCGCCGGTGATGCCGTGTCAGTCGGCGCCGGCGACGCGGTTGGCGCCGGCGACGCGGTTGGCGAGGGCGACGGAGCGGCAGTCGGCTCGGGGCTCACCGAAAGGACCTGATCATCAGGACCCGGAGTCAGGTAGCGGTTGATGACCGCCTGCTGGTCGGGCGTCAACCCGTCCCAGTTTGCCTGAACCCAGCGCATCACGCCCGTGCCGGAGACCGGCTCGTCGCCGCCCTCGACCCCGCTCGGGACGGTCACGCCGGGGATGTCGACCTTGAAGACGTAGGCGAAAGCCTCGAGGGCAGTCTGCTTGGGGACGGTTCCGTCGGTGATGCCGTCGGTGATCGTTTGCCAGATCGTCTCGCCAGGCGCCGGGAAGAGCCACTGCGGCACCTCGACCGCAGCCACGGCGGCGATCGCCAGCAGCCCGACCAGGACAGCGAGCCAGCGGCGGCGGACGCGGCGGATTCCACGCCGGCCATCCGGCGACGCGCCTCCGACCGGACCCGAGGAGGCGGAAGGTTCGGTCGCCGTCACGATTGCGTCCGGGGCGTCTTTCGTCGCTCCTTCGCGCGGCCGCTCGGCGGCCGCTCCCGAATCGCGCAGCTCTTTCGGATTGGCGGGCTTGACCACGCGACTGACCTCCGCGCCGTCCGGACGGGCGGACGTCTTGATGTACCGTCTCGCCGCGCCGGTCGCCTCGGAGGCGATGCTGATCCTGCCGGCCGGGGTGTCAATCGAGGCGACCACTCGGCCCACGATGCGGAACCTTCAGCCCATCTGCCGGTTCTCGGGCGGCCTCGATGGCTGGGGCCGAAACGGCGGAACGGGTATGATCCGGCCTCGGGGTTCGCCGCGCCCGAGCCGGTTTCGAGGATCGAGAGCGAAGATGGATCGACAGCTACTTTCGGGCGACGAAGCCGTCGCGCTGGCGGCTCTGCGCGCGGGAATCGCTCTCGGCACCGGCTACCCCGGCACTCCCTCGACGGAGATTCTCGAGGCCTTCGATGTGCTCGGCGGGCGGGCTCAATGGGCGCCCAACGAGAAGGTCGCCCTCGAGGTCGGCCTGGGCGCGGCCTTCGGCGGCGCGAGGGCGCTCGTCACAATGAAGCACGTCGGTCTGAACGTGGCCGCGGACCCGCTCTTCACCGCCGCCTACACGGGCGTGACCGGGGCCCTGATCGTAGTCACGGCGGACGACCCGGGAATGGCTTCTTCGCAGAACGAGCAGGACAACCGCCGCTACGCCGTCGCGGCCGGTCTGCCGATGGTCGAGCCCTCGGACTCGCAGGAGGCCTACGACTTCCTCTTCCGTGCGATCGAGATCTCAGAGCGCTGGGGGATCCCGGTTCTGTATCGAATGACCACTCGGGTCTGCCATTCCAAGTCGATCGTGACGCCGGGTCCGGTCGTTTCGACATCGCGCCCGACGCCGCACTTCGAGCACGACATCAACGCTCGGGTCATGATCCCCGCCAACGCGCGGCCGGCCCATCGACGACTGCGGGCCAAGCTCGCTGAGATCGCGGCCTGGGGTGAAGGCGATGCGTGGAATTCCGTGGCCGGGCGGGCGCCACTCAATCGAGTGGAACCGGGCGGCACCGCCCTCGGCATCGTGACCGATGGCGTCGCCTATCTCCATGCCGCAGAGGCGGCTCCGGAAGCGAGCATCCTGAAGATCGGCCTGGTCAACCCACTCCCCGTCGAGCGGGTGCGGGCCTTTGCCGCCGGCGTCGCCCGAACGGTCGTCGTCGAGGAGGGCGACCCGGTCATTGCCGACACGTTGCTCGCGGCCGGCATCGCCGTGGAAGCGAAGGCGGAGATGTACCGCTTCGGCGAGTTGGACGTGACGCGCGTACGTCGCATCCTGGCGAGGGACGTGAGTCCGGAGACTCCGCCGGCGCGCGGCAAGCCGCCGGAACTCTGTCCGGCCTGCCCGTACCACGCGGTCTACGCCACTCTCAAGAAGCACGACTGCATCGCCGCCGGCGACATCGGCTGCTACACGCTGGGGGTGCTCCCGCCGTACGGGGCCATGGACACGTGCGTGGCGATGGGCGCCTCGATCGGCGTCGGCCTGGGACTGCGCCACGTCCTTCCGGAGGGTGAGGCACGGCGCGTCGTATCGATCATCGGCGATTCCACTTTCGTTCACTCCGGCATCAGCGGCCTGGTCGAGATGGCCTATAACCCGCCGCCGACGGGCCACGTGGTCATCGTCCTGGACAACGGCACGACGGCGATGACCGGCCAGCAGGAGCATCCCGGGACAGGGCGAACCCTGGACCACGGTCCCACGAACAAGCTGTCGATCGAGGGCATCGCCGAGGCCATCGGCATCCCGAGCGTGACCGTCATAGACGCCTATGCCGAGCCGGAGGAGTTCGAGCGGCTGCTCCTCGAGCGCCTGGCCGTGCCCGAGCTGTCGGTTATCGTCGCCCGCAGGCCGTGCATCCTCGCCGCCGCCGACATTCGCAGGTGGGAGCAGGGCGCGGCCGAGATCAGGGCCCAGATCGCCGCCCAGGCCGCGGTCTGCGAGCCCGGGGCAGGGGATCGATGAGCGTCGTCAACGTCGTCCTTGCCGGCCTGGGCGGCCAGGGCGTCATCAAGGCCTCGGACATCCTGGCCGACGCCGCCCTGCGGGCCGGGCTGGACGTCAAGAAGTCGGAGATCCACGGCATGAGCCAGCGAGGCGGCTCCGTGACCTCGGACGTGCGCTTCGGGTCGAGGGTTCTGTCGCCCATGGTGGCGCGAGGCGAAGCGGACTATCTCATCGTCCTGGCGGCCTCCGAGGTGGAGGTCACGCGGCCGCTCCTCCGGCAGGGCGGCGTCATGCTTGCTCCGGACCTGATCCCGGAGGCGGACCTGCCCAACAAGCGCAGTTTGAACGTCGCCCTGCTCGGGGCGCTGAGTACATACCTGGAGATCTCGGCGGAGGTGCTGCTGGATGCCGTGAGGGCTGCGCTCCCGGAGCGGCTGCGTGACGTCAACGAGCGGGCCTTCGAATTGGGTCGCTCTCGTGCGGGCGGGGCGGCCGGGGCGTCCGGGGTGGGTCATTCGGGTACCCCAGCCGGCGGTTGACTTCGCCACCCCGTTCCCGAAACTTGTTCGCGTCGACATTCGGCGGGAGCGTCGCCGCCACGGCACTTTGGAGAGGTTGGGTCCAAACGTGATCGACTTTCGTCTATCTCGAGTGCGGGAGGCGTCTCTCGCGATGGCCGCATGTCTGGTCCTGGCGGCCTGCGGAAGCCCCACGGCGACGACGCCAGTGACGACCGATGTTCCCATTCCGACCGCGGCCGCTACGGCCACGCCGACGCCCGCGCCCACCGCCACCGCGGTCGCAACGGCGACGCCGGCCGCGACCGAACTCGCTACGGCCACGCCGGTACCCGCAGCCACGGCCACTCCGGCCGCCTCGGCCGCGGCCGATCGCGGTGCCGGCTGCAGCGGCACGCAGCAGTTCAAGGACCTCTTCGCGGCCGCGGCAGCCGACTTGTCGTTCGACGTCTATTGCGCCGTTCTGCCCGGCGACTACTGGGTTCACGCAGGGAACTACACGCCGCCGGGAGGCGGCGTGCTCGACGTGGACTACCGGAATGGCAGGGGTTTCGAGATCGAGTTGACCGAGGGCTACTTCTGCAGCAGTGAGGATTGCGTGCCGCCCACAAATCCGGATGCCCGGATCTTGTTCGGCGACCTTGGCGCAGACCTCTACGTGTTCGAGGAGCCAGTCGCGGATCCCGCGTTGGTGGGTCCCGCGACCGTGAGCGTGCCCATCACCCGGAACATCGCCTGGGTCGACATGGGTCATGGCCTGGTGTACGCGATGGCCGGGATCGGCATGAGCAAGGGAACCTTCGCCAACCTGGCCCAGGCTGTTATCAAGGTCCCGAAGGCCTGAGTCCCGGTGCGGGAGTCCGGCAAGCCGCCGGGCAACCCCGACAGACAACCGGTAGACCCGGGCGGCCGGTCGCTCCAGGCTCCTAACGGCTTCCGACGAATCGGCCTGAAAAGTCGTCGTCGGGCAGGGCACAATCAGTCAGGCGGAGGCGCCGTCACGCACCGCCGCACTGGGACTATGTGTCCGTAAGAGGAGGCCGTGGTGAGCACCTGGAATGACCCGCCCGGGGGATTCCACCCGATCAGTGCGCCGGACTACCTGCCTCGGGAGCAGCTGGCCGGAATCCAGCTGCAGCGGTTGCAGTCGGTCGTGTCGCGCGCATTCGATCGCGTGCCCCTGACCCGATCGCGGATGGAGGAGCGCGGCCTCACTCCGGCTTCCATCGGAACGCTTGCCGACCTGGCCGTGATGCCCTTCACGGTCAAGTCAGACCTGCGCGACACATATCCGTTCGGGCTGTTTGCCAGCCCAATGGAAGAGATCGTGCGGCTGCACGCCTCATCGGGCACGACCGGCAAACCGATCGTCGTCGCATACACGCAGTCGGACCTGGACGTCTGGACCCAGGTGATGGTCCGGAGCATGGTCGCCTGCGGCATCCACCGCGGCGACGTCATCCAGAACGCCTACGGCTATGGGCTCTTCACCGGCGGACTCGGCGCCCACTACGGTGGCGAGGCGCTCGGCGCGACCGTCATCCCGATCAGCGGCGGCAACACCGAGCGGCAGCTGATGGTGATGCAGGACTTCGGCGTCACCGCGATATGCTGCACTCCGAGCTACTTCCTGCACCTGCTCGAGTCGGCCAAGGACCAGAAGACCGACTTCTCCAGGCTGCGAGTCGGCGTCTTCGGAGCCGAGCCCTGGAGCGACTCCATGCGCGAGCGGATCCAGGACGACAGCGGTATCAGAGCCCACGACATCTATGGCCTCTCCGAGATCATCGGCCCCGGCGTAGGGATCGAGTGCCTCGAACGGCGCGGCCTCCACATCTTCGAGGATCATTTCTTCCCCGAGATCGTGGATCCGGAGACGGGCGAGGTTCTGCCCGAGGGCGCCGAGGGCGAGCTCGTCCTGACGACCCTGTCCAAGCAGGCCATGCCGCTGATCCGCTATCGGACTCGCGACGTGACCGCCCTCGTTTCCGAGCAGTGCGCGTGCGGCCGGACCCTACGCCGCATCCGGCGCATCGGCCGTCGCTCGGACGACATGTTCATCATNNGGCACGCTGCCCCACTACCAGATCATCCTCACCCGCGAGGTCGGCCTGGACCAGATGGAGGTCAAGGTCGAAGTCACGCCGGAGGTCTTCTCCGACGAGATCCGGGTCCTGGAAGCCCTTCAGCACCGGCTCGAGTCTTCGATCGAGAACATCCTGGGCCTGCGGGTGAGGGTGACCCTGGTTGGGCCTCGTTCTCTGGCGCGCTCGGAGGGCAAGGCCAAACGGGTCAGCGACCTCCGCAACCTCTAGCGAAGCCGCCGGCCCACTCGAGGACTTCGCTTTGGCGGAGCCGGCGCCCCGCGGACCACTGGCGAAACAACGGAGCTTGGAGCAGTCAGATGAAGCTACAACAGCTCTCGCTCTTTCTCGAGAACAGGCCCGGTCAGCTCCGCGAGCCGTGCGAGGCGCTGGCACGGGCGGGCATAGATCTGCTGACCATGTCGCTGGCCGACACGACCCAATTCGGCATCCTGCGCTTCATAGTCGCCGATCCCGAGCGGGCCAAGAAGGTCCTCGAAGACGACGGCATGGTCGTGCGCATCACTGAGGTGGTGCCTGTCGAGGTCGAGAACAAGCCCGGCGGACTGGCGAAGGTGCTGGCGGCCATCGATGAGGCCGGGCTAGGCGTCGAGTACATGTACGACTTCGGCTCCGCGTCGCGCGGCGGGAAGGCGGCGATCGTCTTCCGCTTCGGGGATCCGGACGCGGCCCTCGCGGCCTTGCAGAAGGCCGGCGTCCGGGTGCTCTCCGGTGAGGAGCTGCTGCCCGGGTAGTGCGGGCGTACCGGGCGAGCCGACCACCGTCGATCCGGCCCGTCGACTCGACGGGCGACAGTCGCCCTGGCGACATTTCGTTGCGTTGAGCAACTGCGTCGAGTACATTGGGCCGCTGTCGGGGGAATCCGAGCGTCCCAGGGCCCCCAACGTGCAGCCCATTCGATTTGGGCAGGAGGAGGCACTCGTGCTACGCAGGATCATGGCGATCACCGTGACGGCCGCGGCCGTCTTGGCGCTGACGGCCGGGACCACTCTGGCCACGGCTTCGGTAGGCACCGTGGATCAGAACCAGACCATTTTCACCGGTGGTACGGGCTGGCGCGGCGGCAACGCGCTTGCGCAGACGTTCACGGCGGCCGTCGCAGGCTCACTGACGGAGGTCGACGTCTACATAGGCGGGGTCCTCCCGACGGTCCAATCCGGCGCAGCTCCGGCCGAGGCACCGTCGTTCAACGTAGAGATCACCTCGACCGACAGTGGAGATCATTTCCCGGCAAGCATGCTGTCGCAGCAGGGCACCACCGCAGTCATAGACCCGGGCTGGGTCCAGGTAACGTTCACCGACCCGTATCTCGTTACCGCCGGCACCGTTTATGCCATCGTGATTCTGCCGCTGGGTGAAACAAACCTGCAGTGGTTGGGCACGTGTTCGGCGACTGACTATACCCGTGGTGATGCCTTGATCGACGCTAATGGCTGGCAGACGGTCGCTCACTACGCCACGACGCAACCCAATCCGGCTCCCTTCTGCCAGCAGGATTTCGCCTTCCAGGAGCTCGTCGTGGCGGCGCCGGCGGCGACCGCGGCCCCGACCACTACGGCACCCCCGACCAGCACCGTCTCGGCCGCGGACAACGATCGCGGCCAGGGTCCGAGCCCGTTGCTGCTCGGCGGCCTGTGTGCCGGTGTCCTGGCGGCCGCTGCGGCCGCGGCCTTCGTCGTGCGCAGGCACAACGAGGCGGATAGACCCTAACCCGCTACCCGGTAGCTGCGTTGGCCGGCGTCCGGAAGGGCGCCGGCTTTCGCGTTCAGATGGGCGCTGAACCCATCGCGACCGGCCCATCGTGACCAGGCGCGAACCGGTGGGGCGTTGTTGCTGCCGGCCGGCTTAGGCGTAGGGGTCATTCGGCTCCCGCCGGGACCGCCCGAACCGCCGGGACTGCCGAAACCGCTGGGATCGCCGGGCCCGAGCGGGACAGGAATCGGAAGAGGCAGGGCTCGCGCATCGCCTCTCCGCCGGTGGCTCTGAGTGCGTCTAGAGGAACAGCAGCATCGTCGCCGTCTGGTTGATGTGGCCGATGTACTCCTCGCCGTATGTCGAGAAGCCGACCGTCGGCACGCCCGTGAAGACCTTGCCGTAGGCGTCGGTCTGACCAGTGGCCTCGAGTTCGAGCGTACGCAGGATGCAGTTGAAGTTGATCAAGCCCTTCGCTCCCGGACTCCGAGCGAGGGCGGTCTTGAGCGCGGCAGCCGTGTCGTCGACGATGCCGGTCGAGTCGAGAACCGCCAGCTTCATCCCTTCGTCGACACCGCAGTAGAAACGAACCTTCTCGCCGACGACCTGCTGCGGGCTCCGCACGAACGGCTCGCCGCCGACCATGAGGCCGAGTGGGTGAGCCATGAACTGCCCGGCCAGATCGTCGGGCTTGACCGAGAGGGCTTCGGCGTAGGCCGCAGCGGCGGGCTTGCCGTTGAACTCGAGGATCTCGCGGGCCGCCTTGTCCACTTTGGTCGGTACGAGGAACTGGCGCGTGGCGTGGAAGCTCTGGGTCTTGATGATGTCGAAGCCGTCCGGGCACTCCAGCAACGCGAGCACCGCGGCGTCGGAGGCCGCGTGGCCGTTGGCGGCGACGAAGGTCTGCTTGAAGGCAACGTCGTCGCCGGCCGATCCGCCGATGAAGATGACGTTGGTGAGATCGCCGATACGATCCATCAACCTCTCTTCGGCGCCCGATAGCCCATCGATGAGCACGAGACCGATCCAGCGCTGCGGATCGAGGTCCAACATCTTCTGGCCGAGCTTCCGCTCCCAGTCGGCGAATACCCGGCCGATCCCGCCGGTCGACTCCTTGACACCCTCGACTATCGCGACCTCGGCACGGGCGACGACATCGGCGCCGAAGCCCATGGCGACGATCGCGCCCTTGGTCATTGCCCCGCTCACGAGTTCGCCGGCTGAAGTGCAGCCGAAAGTGACCGCCGATGGGAACGAATGCGCGACGTCTGCCGCCAGGACAGCCGGATCGTGCTTGGGAGATGCGAAGTACACCACGACGGCCGGACTACCGAGCTTCGCAGCGAGCTTCGAGCCCGCCTCTGCGGTTCCTTCAGCAAGCTGTGCAACGGTGATACCCATGTCAAAGCTCCTCAGAGGGTGACGTTCAGCTCGGCCGCGACCTGGCGCAGCCTGGCGAGGATCATTGGATCGTCCGGCGAAGTGGCGTCGTATCTGGCCGGATCGAAGCCCTTCAATATGAGCTTCGTCTGAGTGGTCGAGGCGAGGAGCGCGTCGCCTTTGCTGCGTTCTTGGATGATCCGATCGATCATCACTTTGACCTGGCCGGCCATCGGACCTCCCTGCTCGCTTGCCCCACAAGGAAGAGCCAGACGCGCGTGTGCCCGGCCCGAGGAGCTATGGTGGGGAAGTCGGTCCGAAACCTTCGCACCTTCAGTACGTGCGCCTCGAGAAGCGTCGGCCGACCGATCCTGGCCCGCCCTTCGGTCGCGAAATGGCTCCGGCCGCGGCGCACGGTACCATGTATGTCCGGCCCAACTCGCCGGGATGGCTTGATTGGGGGCCGGGGGGCCGGCCGCGGAGGAGGACTCGATAGGATGCGGCATCGGACGTTCGGGCGGCTCGGCTGGCAGGTCGGCGAACTGGGCTACGGGATGTGGGGCATGGGCGAGTGGACCGGCTCCAACGACAAGGCGTCGATGGCCGCGCTCGAGCTGGCGGTCGCGAAAGGGGTCAGCTTCTACGACACTGCCCAGTCCTACGGTGACGGCCACAGCGAACAGCTTCTGGCGATCATCCTGGCCGGCAACCGCGGCAAGCGCATCTTCTCGACCACTAAAGTACCGCCCAAGAACCGGCTCTGGCCGAGTCGTCGCGGCGTTCCGCTGGCGGAGGTCTTCCCGCGGGCTCACGTCCGCCAGTACGTTGACATGAGCCGCTCGAACCTGGGCGTGGACACGATCGACCTGCTCCAGCTCCATGTCTGGGAGGACGATTGGCTCACCAGCGGCGAGCTGCTGCAGACCGTCGCGGAACTCAAGCGCGAGGGCTCCATCAGAGCCTTCGGAATCAGCCTCAACCGCTGGGAGCCGTGGAACGGCGTCCGAGCCGTGCGGTCGGGCCTGGTCGATGCCGTTCAGGTCATCTACAACATCTTCGAACGGGCCCCCGAAGATGAGCTATTCCCGGCCTGCCGCGAGAACAAGGTCGCCGTGATTGCCCGCGTGCCGTTCGACGAGGGCAGCCTGATCGGCGACCTGACCCTCGAATCGACGTGGCCCGAGGGGGACTGGCGCAACAGCTACTTCGTTCCGGAGAACCTCGAGGCCTCCGTCAAGCACGTGAACGCGCTGAAGCCGCTGCTTCCGCCGGGGGTCACGATGGCCGAGTTGGCCCTGCGGTTCATCCTCTCCAACCCGGACGTGAGCGTTGTGATCCCGGGCATGCGCAGCATCAGTCACGTCGAGGCCAACGTCGCGGCCAGCGACGCGGGCCCTCTCTCGCCGGAGCTGCTGGCCAGGCTTCGGGCGCATCGATGGGATCGCAAGCCCACCGAATGGAGCCAGTAGCGCTCGCCGTAGCGCTCGCCGTCAGTCGGCCGATCCCTTCGTTGCTCCTTCCGCTCCTCGCTTACGCACCCCAAGGTGCGCGCGCTGCGGTGCTCGAACGCCGCCTCGGCCTTGGCTCGCCGTCGGAGGCGAGCGCGGTTCTGCCGCAGTTCGGTCAGCCGGCCGCGGCTTGGGCCAGGCGGCGCAATACCGCCGGCAGGATGCCTCCCTGGCGATAGTAGTCGAGCTCAATCGGGCCATCCAGGCGGGCCGTGACTTCGAACCGCCGCTCGTCCCCGCCTGCGCCCGCAACGTCGGCTGCATCGGTCCGCGACACGACCGTGAGACGCTGCCTGGGCGCCGGCCCATCGGCCGGCATCTCGATGGTGTACGCCTCGCGCCCGGTTAGCCCCAGGCTGGTGGCGCTCTCGCCGGGCAGGAACTGGAGCGGCAGGATTCCCATCCCGACCAGATTGGATCGGTGGATCCGTTCGAAGCTCTCGGCGATGACCGCCCGCACGCCGAGAAGCCGCGGCCCCTTGGCCGCCCAGTCGCGCGACGACCCGGAGCCGTATTCCTTGCCGGCGATGACGACCAGCGGCACGCCTTCGCTCCGATAGCGTTCCGAGGCTTCGAAGATGGTCGTGGCCTCGCCGTCTGGCAGGTGGACCGTGAACGGCCCTTCGCGTCCGGCGAGGGCGTTGTGGAGCCTGATGTTGGCGAAGGTGCCGCGCATCATGACCTCGTGGTGGCCGCGGCGAGCGCCGTACGAGTTGAACTCGAGTGGCCCGACGCCGTGGGCGATCAGCCACTGTCCGGCGGGCGACGAAGGCGAGATGGAGCCGGCGGGCGAGATGTGGTCGGTGGTGACAGAGTCGCCGAGCAGTGCCAGGACGCGCGCGCCTTCAATCGCGGCCACCGGTTCGGGTTTCGCGCCCAGCCCGACGAAGAACGGCGGTAGGGCGACGTAGGTCGATGCGCCGTCCCAGCGATAGCGATCGCCGCTGGGGATGTCGAGCGCCCGCCATCGGGCGTCGCCGTCGAAGACCGAGGAATATGCCTTCCGGAATAGATCGCCGTTCACGGCCGAACCGACGGTCGAGCGCACCTCCGCCGCGGACGGCCAGATGTCGTGCAGGAAGACGGGGGCTCCGGCCCGGTCGACTCCCAGCGGCGAGGTCGTAAGGTCGATGTCGACCGTCCCGGCGAGCGCGAACGCCACCACGAGCGGCGGCGAAGCCAGATAGCTCGCCCGGACGAGCGGGTGGATCCGACCCTCGAAGTTGCGATTGCCGGACAGCACGGCCGCGACGACCAGATCGTTCTCCTCGATCGCTTTGGCGACGGGCGCGTCGAGCGGTCCGCTGTTGCCGATGCAGGTCGTGCAGCCGTATCCGACCAGTTCGAAACCCAGCTCATCGAGAGGCTCGATCAACCCGGTCCCGCGAAGATATTCCGTCACAGCCCGCGACCCCGGCGCAAGGCTGGTCTTGACGGTGGGGGGCACGGTCAGCCCGCGGGCGACGGCGTTGCGGGCCAGCAGACCGGCCGCCACCATGACCGTCGGGTTGGAAGTGTTCGTGCAGCTCGTGATGGCGGCTATCGCCACCGAGCCGGTCGAGATGTCGACTGTTCGACCGGCCGCCTCGACTCGAACGGCCGGATAGCTCGCCGCGTCGGCTCCGGCCGCCGCGCTGTGGACGGCCGCTGAGCCGGCGGAATCGATCGAGCTCGGCGCCCCTACCGCGACTCCCGCTCCGGCCTTCGTCTCGAGCCCCGGCGGATAGGCTCCGCGGAAGTTCGTCCGAAGGTCGCGCAGGGCTACGCGATCCTGCGGCCGGCGGGGCCCCGCCAGAGAGGGCTCCACCGATCCCAGGTCCAGCGTCAGCAAGGCGTCGAACTCGGGCGTCGCGCCGGGCAGGCGCCACAGGCCCTGCTCCTTCGCATACCGCTCGACGAGCGCCACATGCTCGGGTGCGCGGCCGGTCAAACGCAGATAGGCCAGCGTTTCATCGTCGATGGGGAAGAGCGTCGCGGTGGGCCCGAACTCGGGCGACATGTTGGAGATCGTGGCCCGGTCGGCCAGCGCCAGCCCCGCCAGGCCGTCGCCGGCGAACTCGACGAATGCCCCAACAACGCCGTAGGAGCGGAGCATCTGGGTCACCACCAGGACCAGGTCCGTGGCCGTCGCACCCTCCGGCAACTCGCCGGAGAGCCGAACGCCGACGACCTTGGGCATCGGCTGGTACAGCGGCTGGCCTAGCAGCACCGCCTCGGCCTCGATGCCGCCCACTCCGTAGCCCAGAACTCCGAGACCGTTGATCATGGTTGTGTGCGAGTCCGTCCCGACTAGAGTGTCTGGGAAGGCGACGTCGCCGCGGCCGTCTGAATCGCGCCGGCGCGTTACGACGGATGCCAGGTACTCGAGGTTGACCTGGTGGACGATGCCGGTGCCGGGCGGCACGACGCGCAGGTCGTCGAAGGCGGTCTGAGCCCACCGCAGCAGCTGATAGCGCTCGCCGTTGCGCTCGTACTCACGCTCGACGTTGAAGGCGAAGGCATCGGCCGTGCCGTAGCGGTCCACCTGCACGGAGTGATCGATGACCAGATCGGCGGGCACGAGCGGGTTGACCCGAGATGGGTCGCCGCCCAACCCGGCCATGGCGTCGCGCATGGCCGCCAGATCCACGACCGCCGGAACGCCGGTGAAGTCCTGCATGATGACCCGAGCCGGCATGAACGGGATCTCGATCTCGCCCGCGCCGGGAGCGGCTGCGGAGCCCGGCCGCCAACCTGCCAGCGTCGCCACGTCGGCATCACGCACGACTCCGTCGCCGGCGTGCCGGAGCACGTTCTCGAGCAGAATCTTGATCGTGACCGGCAGCCGGTCGAGGCGGAGGGCGGGTTCTGCGAGGCCGGATTCGGCCAGCGCTGCCAGTCGGTAGTAGTCAGGCAGTCCGGCGCCGAGAGAGGCTCGTGCGCCGAATGGATCGCTGGCGGCCACAACCACTCCTCATCGACCGGTAGATCCGGGCTAAACTCGATTCCCGACGGAAGTCGGATCGAAGGATACCGCCAGTTCGTGGTCCGGGAGGGAGGTCGCGTGAAGATCTGGCGCGACGGTGCGAAGCGTGAGCCAAACGGTCGGGAGGTCCGCGGGGACGCCTCCGGCGAGCCGGCTCGGCCGAATGATCCAGCCGATGCGGGCAGGGCTCATCGCCACGGCGATGAGATCCACGCCCACTCCCATGCGCATCCTCACGGTCGAGGATCGCCCGGCGCTCCAACCGTCGGCATCGTCGGCGCCGGAGCCGTTGGGACGGCACTCGGCCTCGCCATAAGCCGGGCCGGCTGGCCGGTCACCGCCGTTGCCAGCCGCGACGCCGGACACCGAGATAGGTTCACCGGCCTTGTCCCCACCGCGCGAGCCTTCATCGAACCGGGCACCGTCATCGACGAAGCCGAGTTGGTCATCCTCGCCGTGCCCGACGACGCGATCGGCGCTGTTGTCGAACCCTTGCGCCTCTTCAGCGGACAGACAATGGTCCACACCAGCGGCCTGCTCGGTGCGCAGGTGCTCAGTCCGGCGCTGGCCGCGGGCAGCCATATCGGGGCCTTCCATCCGCTCGTCTCGTTCACTTCCGATGTGGAGCGCTCGGTTGCGGGGTTGAGCGGCGCGACGATCGCCCTCGAGGGCGACGACGCGATCATCGGGCTCCTCGCCGATCTCGCCGAGGCGATTGGGGGAGTTGCCGTTCGACTGCCGCCCGGCACCAAGCCGGCCTACCATGCCGCCGCCGTCCTGGCCTCCGGCGGTCTCGTGGCCTTGCTCGACGCCATCGTCACCCTCGGCGCCGCGGCAGGGCTCGACGAGCGCGGTTCGCTGACCATCTACGGGCGCCTGATGGAACAGACCCTGGCCAACGCTCGCGCCGTTGGAGTGGCCGCGGCCCTCACCGGTCCCATCGCCCGCGGCGATGCCGGCACCCTGGAGGCGCATCTCGAGGCCCTCGAACGGCAGGCGCCAGGCGCCGTCGACATGTATCTGGCGGCGGCTCGACGCGAACTCGAGATGATCGATGCGCGGGGCACTCTGTCACCGCAGCAGCTGGAGCGTGTCCGGGCCGCGCTTGCAAAGGTCGTCTGACCGGGTAGGATTGGAAGATGCAGCACAGCATCGCGGCTAAGTACGCGGCCTGGCCATCTGCCCGCTTCGTACGCCCATCCGGCCGCGAGTGGGAACGGCGGCTCGGCCTCCACTCGAGCCTCACTTTTCAAAGGGCTGCAACCCGGCTGACCATCCTGCGGCCGTCGCACGATGGCCTGCTGGTCAGCGGCTGGCGCCCCGCGACACCTCACTCGAGTTCGCCGCGCAGTGGGCTGCCTCGTGCTGCCGTAACGATCCGCTGGTCCGGCGGGCGTCCGCAACCCGACCGTCGTTCGAGTCTCGCCGCGGCCCCGTGGCGAGGCTGAGCAGCGCCACCGCCACTTCCGCGGGCGGGATCGTCTACCGCTACCAGGACTCGATTCCCCAGCTTGTCCTGGGCCGCCGCAAACGGGAGCGGGATGCCCACACCTGGACCCTGCCGAAGGGGACTCCGAACCCGGGGGAAACCCTGGAGCAGACGGCACTGCGCGAGGTCTGCGAGGAGACCGGCCTGACGGTGCGGATCATTTCGCCCCTCGATGCCATCAAGTACACCTTCGTCCAGCGCGGCACTCGAATCCACAAGACGGTGCACTACTTCATGATGGAACCCACGGGAGGCGCTCTCGAGGGCCACGACCACGAGTTCGAAGAGGTCCGCTGGATCTCGTTCGACGAAGCGGCCAACCTGCTCTCGTTCGACACCGAACGCTCACTCGTCGGCCTGGCGGCCACTCGGCTCCCGGATAGGGCCAACTGATTCCCGCGTCTACCCAGCCCCGACCGCGGGTCCGGGGTAGTCAAATCCCGACGACCGGAGGCCGACTTCGATGGCTCAGACGCACGACGCGCCCCTGGCAACACCGCTCGCCGACAGGCATGCGGCCCTGGGGGCGCGAGTCGTGGAGTTCGCCGGCTGGTTGATGCCGCTCCAGTACGCCGGAATCCTCGAGGAGCACCGAGCGGTTCGTGCCCGGGCGGGGCTGTTCGACCTCACGCATATGGGCGAGCTATCCGTCGAGGGCCCGGAGGCGGCTGCGGGCCTGGCCTATGCCCTCACGACGAACCCGGCGCGCCTCGCCGTTGGGCGGGCTCAGTACTCGATGATCTGCTTCCCCGACGGGGGCATCATGGACGACCTGATCGTCTACCGCCTGGGCGAGGAGCGCTTCCTGATCGTCGCCAATGCCTCCAATTCCGGGGCGGTCAGCGACGCGCTTGCCGAGCGGCTCGCGAACTTCAAGGTTGTCCTCGACGACCGGTCCCTGGCCACGGCTCTCGTGGCGATACAGGGGCCCGAATCCGCGGCCATCCTGGCGCCGCTGACCGACGTCGCGCTCGACGGGCTCCGCTACTACGCGATTGCTGAAGGGCACGTGGCTGGAGTCGCGGCTCTCGTCGCGCGCACCGGATACACGGGTGAGGATGGTTTCGAGGTAATGGTGGACGTCGCCTCGGCCGGGGTGGTGTGGGATGCGTTGATGGCGGCCGGCAAGGTCCGCGGCGCCGTGCCGGTAGGGCTCGGTGCCCGCGACACGTTGCGTCTCGAGGCCGGCATGCCGCTCTACGGCAACGAACTGGGCCCCGATACCACCCCGTTCGAGGCGGGCCTCGGCCGGGTCGTCGACCTCGCCAAGGAGGGCGATTTCGTGGGTCGCGCCGCCCTCGAGAAGGCGGCTGCCGATGGCCCACGTCGGAAGCTCGTCGGCCTCGCCGTCAGGGGCAGGGGCATAGCCCGCCACGGCTACGATGTCTACTCCGGGGATCGGCGGATCGGGATCATCACCAGCGGCACCCTCTCGCCGACACTAGGCGAGCCGATTGCGATGGCCTACGTAGCGCCGTCGGAGGCTGTGCCCGGTACGATAGTCAACGTCGGCATTCGCGATCAACGGGTTCCGGCCGAGGTCGTGCCGCTTCCGTTCTACAAGCGGACGCCCTAGGTCCATACTCGAAGCGAGATACGTATTTCGCTCGCGCGAAGCGCGCAGACGCCAACGCAGGAACGCGCCGTCGGCGCGCGGGACAGGAGGAATACAGGCGACATGGTGCCCCAGGATCTGCGCTACACCAAAGAGCATGAGTGGGTCCGGATCGAGGGTGACATGGCCACGGTGGGCATCACCGACTACGCGGCCGAGCAGCTCGGGGACGTCGTTTTCGTCGAGCTTCCGGAGTTGGGTCGGAGCGTGACTCAGTTCGCGCCCATCGGCGTCATCGAGTCCGTCAAGGCCGTTAGCGATCTGTTCGCTCCGCTGAACGGCGAAATCGTCGAGGCCAACGCCGAGCTTTCCAACGCTCCTGAGCTGCTCAACAGCGACCCGTACAAGACAGGCTGGATGCTGCGGATAAGGATCGCCGATGCCAAGCAGCTGGACGACCTGCTGGATGCCGCTGCCTACGAGGCGCTCACCGCCGAGCCCTGAGATCCGCACTCACAAGGTGATCGCTCGCGCAGGGAGCTGACCCGATGGCCTACGGTCCGCACACAATCCAAGATCGCGCCCGAATGCTGCAGGCGATCGGAGTGGCATCGGTCGACGACCTATTCGCCGACATTCCGCCGTCGCTGCGGTCGTCCGGCCTCGATCTCCCGGCGCCGGAGCCGGAGTCCGTGCTGGCGGCGCGCCTAACCGCCCTTGCCGACCTCAACCGCGTCGATCTGATCAGCTTCCTCGGCGCCGGAGCCTATCGCCACTTCACTCCGGCCGTAGTCGACCAGCTGCTGCTGCGGGGCGAGTTCTACACCGCCTATACGCCCTACCAGCCGGAGATCAGCCAGGGCACGCTCCAGAGCATCTACGAATACCAGTCGCTGATGGCCGAGCTGACCGGCCTCGACGTCGTATCCGCTTCGCATTACGACGGGGCAACGGCAACGGCTGAGGGTGCGCTGATGGCCTGCCGCGCAACCCGGCGCGAGCGAGTGCTCGTCGGCCGGGGAGTCCACCCCCACTACCGCGAGACGCTCTGCACCTACTTCGGCGGGGCCTCGCTCGTCGCCGACGAGATCCCGCTCGTGGCCGACGGCCCGGCCGCCGGCACGACCGACCTGGTCGCCCTCGAGCGGCAGCTTTCGGACGCGGATCGTCCGGTCGCGGGCGTAGTCGTCGCCAATCCGAGCTTCCTCGGCCTGCTCGAGCCGATGGCGGAGATCGGCCGGTTGGCTCACGCCGCCGGTGCGCTCTTCGTTTCGGTCGTGGAGCCGGTCTCGCTTGCGGTCCTGGCCACGCCCGGCGAATACGGGGCCGACATCGCCGCCGGGGACGGCCAGCCGCTCGGCATCCCGCTTTCATACGGTGGCCCGTACCTCGGCATCCTGGCCTGTCGCGAGCCGTTGGTGCGGCAGATCCCGGGGCGGCTCGTGGGCATGACCACCGACGTGGACGGCAGGCGCGCCTTTGTGATGACGTTGCGGGCCCGAGAGCAGGACATCCGTCGCGAGAAGGCGTCGAGCAACATCTGCACCAACCAGGCCCTGTGCGCCCTTGCGGCGACCATCTACCTCGGGGCCCTGGGGCCGCATGGACTGCGTGACGTGGCCGCGCTCGGGGCCGCTCGCGCCGGCGAGCTGGAGCGGGCCCTCGCCGCCGTCGGCGCGCCGCGGCTGCATCCCGGGCCCTACCTCAACGAATTCGCCGTAGCGGTTCGGGGCGCCCCCGCCGTCCATGCCCGCCTCGTCGACAGGGGCATCCTGGCGGGGCTTCCGCTGGCGCGCCTGGTCCCCGACGACCCGTCGCTCGCCGACGCGCTTCTCGTCTGCGCCACGGAGGTCAACACGCCCGCGGAGATAGCGGCCTTCGCCGCTGCCCTGGGGGATGAGCTCGCGCGAGGGGAGGGCACCCGATGACGGCCGCGGAAGATCGTCTGGGCCCAACCATCTTCGAACGCTCGAGACCCGGCCGAGGCGGAGGTAAGGTGCCTCATCCGCCGGCGGATGCGCTGGCTCGTATTCCGGCCGGACATCTGAGAGCGGCCGGGCCGCGACTGCCCGAGGTCTCGGAACCGGAGCTTGCCCGGCACTACACCAAACTCAGCCAGCTCAACTACGCCGTGGACACGGGCTTCTATCCGCTGGGCTCGTGCACCATGAAGTACAACCCCAAGATCGACGAATGGGCCGCCAGGCTGCCCGGGTTCACGGCGCTCCATCCGCTCGTTCCGGACGAGCTCTCGCAGGGGACGCTGCAGCTGCTGTGGGAGCTGGAGGGGGCGCTGGCGGAGATCGGCGGGATGAAGGCCGTGACGCTCCAGCCGGCGGCCGGAGCTCAGGGCGAGTTGACCGGCATCCTCATGGTCAGGGCCTACCACCACAGCCGCGGCGATCTCGAGCGGTGCGAGGTCCTTGTGCCCGACTCGGCCCACGGCACGAATCCAGCGACCGCCTCGATGGCCGGGTTCACAACCGTCTCGATTCCGTCCGCGCCCGACGGAGGCGTAGACGTGGAGGCCTTCCGGGCGGCGCTGGGCCCTCGGACGGCGGCGGTCATGATCACCAACCCCTCGACCCTGGGTCTATTCGAGTCGCGCCTGTGCGAGCTGCTGGACGCCGTTCACGAGGCCGGCGCCCTGGCCTACATGGACGGCGCCAACCTCAACGCGATCATGGGCCGCTTCAAGCCGGGCGAGGCCGGCTTCGATGTGATGCACATCAACGTCCACAAGACCTTCTCCACGCCCCACGGCGGCGGCGGTCCGGGCGCCGGGCCGGTCGGAGTGGGGGAGAAGCTGCTGCCGTTCCTGCCCTCACCCCGGGTTCTGCGTGGAGCCGACGGTCGTTTCCGACTCGAGGCTCCCGGCGAAAGGCCAACGAGCATCGGCCGCATGCGGGCGTTCGCGGGAAACACGGGCGTGCTGGTTCGGGCCTACGCATACATTCGGGCCAATGGAGGCTCCGGTCTGCGAGAAGTCAGCGAGGACGCCGTCCTGGCAGCCAACTACCTCAAGGCGCGCGTGGCCGACTTGCTGGACGTGCCTTACTCCCGGCCGTGCATGCATGAATTCGTGGCGTCGTCCGCGACGCTCAAGACGCAAACCGGGATTCGCACCCTGGACGTGGCCAAGAGGCTCATCGACTACGGCTTCCATCCGCCGACGGTGTACTTCCCACTGACGGTCGAGGAGGCACTCCTGATCGAGCCGACCGAGACCGAATCGATCGAAACGCTGGATCTCTTCGTCGATGCACTGCGGTCCATCGTGGCTGAAGCCCACGCCAATCCGGATCTTCTTCATTCGGCACCGCATGGTTCGCCGGTTCGGCGCCTGGACGAGACGGCGGCCGCACGGCAGCCGAATCTCCGCTGGCGGGCAATGACCGGCAGCCAGACGCCTTGTCCCGACTGATCGGAAGCCACCCGTTGCAGTGGTGGCGACGATGCGTTCAGACCACCCGATTGAGTAGACCAACCGGCACGTTTGACACCCTGACGGTGCCTGGGCATAGTACGGCTCAGTGACAACCGGCACCGCCCCATGGCCCAGACACGAGTGGCAGCCGTTCCTATTCGCTTGATGGAGGGCGAGATGCCGCAGTCCCCAGCCTCGGTTTCTGGGTTGAGCCCGTTATGGAGCTGCCTGGATGCGTGAGCGTCTAATCGGCGTTCTCACGGTTTCGGTCCTGGTCGCGGCCGCTTGTGGTCAGTCGACGAGCACCGCATCGCCCTCGCCGAATTCAGCGAGCGTCCTGCCGTCCACGCCGGGCCCTTCCGCGTCCCCGCAGGCGCCGAACCTCACCACCTCCACCTACAAAGCCGTGCCGGCGACGAATGCCGGCGGCAAAGTCGTCCTTGCGGAATGGCAGTACCCAAGCACCGTCAACCCCTATTACGCGATGAACCAGACGGACATCGAAGTGTCGGACAGCATGTTCGACAGCCTCCTGAACGTCACGCCGGACCTCAAGTACACCCCCGATCTGGCGCTGAATGTGCCGACGCTCGACAACGGCGGCGTCGTTCTGACCGGCGACGGTATGGATGTCACGTGGACGCTCCGCCCGGGAATGCAGTGGTCAGATCGTCAGCCGATCAACTGCGACGACATCAAGGCGACCTGGCAGTGGATCATGAACAAGGACAACACGGGGCTGGCCGGTGGGACGATCGGTTGGCAGGACGTCACGGGCGTTGACGGTGGGACCGGCACGGACTGCGTGATGCATTTCGGCAAGGTTTATGAGGCCTATCTGTCGCTCGTCTCGCCGCTGCTTCCCGCTCACTACATCACGACCGTTCCCGTCAAGGACGCCAAGACCAAGCTGTACCCCATGGCCAGCCTGTCGACTGGCGTGTACAGCGGCCCGTATATTCCCGACAGCGTGACAGGCCGCGCCCTGATTGCCCTGAAGCCGAACCCGTACTGGGCGGTCATCGGCGGCCACGATCCGTGGCTGACTTCTGTGACGTGGAAGTACTACGGCGACGCCGGATCGATGATCGACGGCTACAAGGCCGGCGAGTTCGACCTGGGTCAGGATCTCAGCAACGCCAACATGGCGGCGCTGACAGTCATCGACCCCGCGCAGCAGGTCATACATGACTCGCTGACCTACGAGGTTCTTGCCTTCAACAACGCCAGCTTCAAGACGAAGTTCGCCGGCGACGCCGCGTACATCATCCAGGCGATCAAGCTCGCGACGGATCGCCAGGCCATCGCAGCGGGTCCCATGGGCGGCAACGTCACCCTGAGCAACAACTCGGTCTCGCCGCTGTCGTGGTATTACGAAGACGTTGGCGGCTCCACCGCCGCCGATCCGACGACTGCCTTCACGATCCTCGCGAATGCCGGCTGGGTCAAGGGCACCGACGGCTATCTGACCAAGAACGGCAAGCCCCTCGAGTTGCTCTACTGCACGACAACCCGGCAGTTCCGCCTGGACACCCTGAACCTCATGGCGGACCAGCTCAAAGCCGTCGGGATCAAGGTTGACGTGACCACCAGGCCGGACTCGGACGTATTTGGTTTCTGGGACGCGACCAAGGTCGACACGCCGTGCAACCTGAGGCATGGGAACTTCGACGTGGCCGAGTTCGCCTACGTCTCTCGATTCGATCCGCTGGGTGGATACAGGGTCTACCATTCGAGTCAGATACCGGAGAATTCCGCGGCGCATGACGGCGAGAACATCAGTCGCATCAACCTGCCTGCGCTCGACGCGGCCTACGACATCGTCGACACGACTTTGGACTTCAGCAAAGTCCGCGCCGCGATGGTGTCGATCCAGGACATCTACGCCTCCGACCGGAACACATACGAGCTTCCGCTCTACTTCCGGAAGGACATCTGGCTGGTGAATCCCAAGCTCCACAACTTCACGGGCAACCCGATCATCAGCGCCGGCGAATGGAATATCGGCGACTGGTGGGTAGGATGAGGTCGACCAGCTAGCGAGGCGTGTAGTTGGGCGCCATTTGGCTCGACAAGCTGATAGCGACTCTCGACGACGATATTCGCGAGAGGTGTGGCTGGCGCCCCGAATCACCGTCTCGCGTAGGCACAAAGCACCCCATTTGGGTAGGTAGCGGAGCCCGTTTCCGGGGAGAATCCGGCTACTGGGTCTGCGCAGCCGGTCGTCCGTCAACAGTGGTCGGATGCCACTCTCGGCGGGTGGGAAGGAGGAGCAAGTTCACGTTTGACACTCTGACAGTGCCTGGGCATAGTACAGCCCAGTGACAGCCCGACAATGCCCACCGCCCCAAGTTCAGCTTCGTCGTTTCACGGCCTTTGGATGGAGGGCGAAATGCCGCAGGCGCTAGCCTCGGCCTTTGGGTTGGACCCGTTAGGGAGGCGAATAGATGCGTAAACGTTTGTTCGGCATTCTCACCGCGGCTCTGATAGTGAGTGCTTGCAGTTCATCTTCGAGCACGGCGACACCCGGAGCGACAACTGCTCCGGCGGGCACCCCGACCGCGGCCGCTTCGCCCTCAGCCGCCGCGATTACTCTCACCGGTTCGACCTACAAGGCGACCGCAGCTGGCAAGACCGGCGGCTCTGTCGTTCTTGCCGAGTGGCAGTATCCGGACACCATCAATCCGTACTTCGCCCAGGCGGAGACAGACATCGAAGTTTCCGGCAGCATGTTCGACGGACTTCTCAACGTCACGCCGGACCTGAAGTACGTCCCGGACCTGGCCACGAACATCCCGACCGTCGACAACGGCGGCGTGAAGCTCACGGGCACGGGCATGGACGTTACCTGGACCCTGCGCGCGGGCATGAAGTGGTCCGATGGCCAGCCCATTAACTGCAACGACATCCAGGCCACGTGGAAGTGGGTCATGGATCCGGCCAACACCGGCCTCGCTGGTGGAACTACCGGCTGGGAAGACATCACCGGCGTCGACGGTGATACCGGCACCAACTGCGTCATCCACTTCGGCAAGGTGTACGAGGGCTATCTCAGCCTCGTTTCCCCCGTGCTCCCCGCCCACTACATCACCACCATCAGCGTCGCTGACGCGCCCACCAAGCTGTATCCGCTGACCAACCTCAAGTCCGGCGTCTACAGCGGCGCCTACATCCCGACCGATGCTCGAGCCGACGCCCAGATCACGCTCGTCCCGAATGCCAACTGGTCGACCATCGGTGGCCACGCGCCGTATCTGGACTCAGTCATCTGGAAGTACTACGGCACTTCCGATGCGATGATCCAGGGCTTCAAGGCCGGCGAGTACGACCTTGGCCAGGATCTGCAGAACGCCGACATCCCCTCGCTTACCGGGATCGATGCGGCTTCGCAGGTCATCCATGATTCGCTGACGTACGAGCTGAACGCTTTCAACAAGGCAGCCATAACGACCAAGTACGGCGCTGATGCTCTGACGATCATCAAAGCGATCAAGCTGGCGACCGACCGACAGGCCATCGCCAAGGGTCCACTCGGCGGTAACGTCACGATCACGAACAACTTCATTTCGCCGCTCACCTGGTACTACAAGGATGAGGGCGGCTCTACGACCGCCGACCCGACAACCGCCGCCTCGCTGCTTGCCGCGGCCGGTTGGACGAAGGGCTCCGATGGCTACCTCGCCAAGGCTGGCAAGACGCTTGAACTGCAGTACTGCACCACGACCAAGGCGGTCCGCGGTGACACTCTGAAGCTCATCGCCTCGCAGCTCAAGGTCATCGGCATCAAGGCCGACGTCACCCAGACTGCGGACATCTTCGCGGGCTGGAACGACGTTGCGGCCACGGACCCCTGCAACCTCGTCCACGGCACCTTCGACGTCGCCGAGTTTGCATACGTCTCACCGCTCGATCCGTTGGGCGGGTACAACGTCTACAACTCGGTCGGCATCCCCGATGCCGCGCCGCACAACGGCCAGAATGTCACTCGCACCAGCATCCCGGCGCTCGACGCGGCATACAACGACGTCAAGTCGAGCGTGGACTTCGTCAAGGTGCGCACTGCGATGTTCGCGGTCCAGGACATCTACGTGTCCGACGTGAACAACTATGAGCTTCCGCTCTACAACCGCAAGGACGTGTGGCTCGTCGACTCGAAGATCCACAACTTCACGGGCAACCCGACGACCTCAGCCGGTGAATGGAACATCGGCGACTGGTGGGTTGGCTAATAGGTAGCGACGGCTGATCCTCCGATCGGCCGTTCCATTCAGGTCTCGACTGAGAAGGGCGACGAGCCCCCTGGGGTTCGTCGCCCTCTCACACATGCGGACACCCTATGCTCAAGTACATCGTCAGACGCTCACTGCAGGCGATACCGGTTCTCTTCGGTATCACGGTTGTCTGCTTCATGCTCATGCACCTGCAGCCGGGTAACCCGGCCGATAGGTTCGCTCAGAATCCGAAGATCACCCAGGCCCAGATTGAAGCCTTCAAGCATCGCTGGGGTCTGGACGAGCCGTTGCCGGCGCAGTACTGCATGTGGCTCGGAGCATGCGGTGACAAGGGCGTCCTGAACGCCCTGCCCGGCGGCAACCTGGATATCGT
Source organism: Chloroflexota bacterium (assembly GCA_003157875.1). GTDB lineage: Bacteria > Chloroflexota > Limnocylindria > Limnocylindrales > CSP1-4 > Fen-1039. The sequence continues at coordinate 22,892 of PMKV01000161.1, read as the reverse complement.
CGGGCTCACGATAGCGCTGCCGGGAGGCGACAACGGAGTCCTGCATGGCGACTTCGGGTACTCGATCTTCGATGGCCAGCCCGTCACTACCATCATCGCCAACCGAGCTCTACCGACCATCATTCTCGCGCTGACCGCTTACGTGATCTGGATCACGATCGCATTCCTGGCGGGTGTCTACGCCGCGGTGAAACGGTACGGCAAGTTCGACTCGACCCTGACGATCTTCAACTACGTCGGCTACTCATTGCCGACCTTCTGGCTTGGCTTGATGTTGATCGCATTCCTGTCCGTGCCGCCGCTCAAGATATTCCCAGCCAGCGGCATGTGGGATGCGAGGACCGTTCCCATCTTTGGTACGGGCGACTATTGGGTCTTCGTGGGCGCCCACCCAATCGATGCGTTTGTCGACCTTGGTCGCCACCTGGTCCTGCCCGTCCTGACCCTGGTGTTGGTGAGCGTCGCTGGCGACTCGCGGTTCATTCGCTCGAGCATGCTCGATGCCCTCAGCCAGGACTACGTCAAGACCGCCCGCGCGAAGGGTCTGTCGGAGAGGCGAGTCATCTTCCGGCACGCTCTCCGCAACGCCCTGCTGCCCGTAATCACGAACGTCGGGCTCGAGATTCCGTTCCTCTTCAGCGGCGCGATCGCGACAGAGACCATTTTCTCGTGGCCCGGGATGGGGCGGCAGTTCATAGAGTCGGTGGGGCACAACGACTACACCGTACTGATGGGGATTCTTCTCATCACATCGGTCGTCGTCGTCTTCGCCAACTTGTTCGCCGACATCATGTACGCGGTTGTCGATCCCCGCGTCAAGTACGATTAGGATGCCGATTTGGACCCTCGCATCGAGGATGTTGAGTTGACCGGGGCCGCAGGGCCGTCGCCCGACTATGAAGTCGCGCTGGTATCGCTGAACCAGTGGCAGCTGGCCTGGAGGCGCTTCAAGAAACATCGACTCGCCCTGATCGGCGCGGGCATCTTCCTGGGGATGGTGGCGATCGCCATCTTCGGGCCGCTCTTCGTACCGTACGATCCGACGTTCGTACCGGTGCCCGACTCGCAGTTCTGCCCTGGCAGCACCACGCAACTCGCCTACAGCGGCTGCCCGCCGTTCACCCCTGGGCACTTACTCGGCACGACCGGCAGTCTCCGTCTCGACCTACTGACGCTCGTGGTTAACGGTGCCCGTATCTCGCTGCTGATAGGTCTTGGAGCATCGATCTTCTCGGCCATCATCGGCACCATAGTCGGCGGAATCGCGGGCTACTTCGGCGGGTGGCTCGACAACTTGCTAATGCGAATCGTCGACATCATGCTCAGCATCCCGATCTTGTTCGTGATCATCATCTTCGCCAAGATCTTCGGCAACGGCGACTGGAGAGTCATTCTCATCGTCTTCGCCATCTTCGGATGGCAGGGCATCGCGCGCCTTGTCCGCAGCCTCTTCCTGACGCTCCGCACAGAGGTGTTCGTCGATGCCGCGAGAGCCGTCGGCGTCAGCGACCTCCGGATCATCTTCAGGCACATCCTGCCCAACGCCGTAAGCCCGATCATCGTCTCGACGACCCTCTCGGTCGCGGGTGTCATCATCGGCGAGGCGTTCGTGAGTTTCATCGGCTACGGAGTCAACCCGGCCCTCACGCCCACGTGGGGTAACGAGTTGACCGCTGCGCAGGACTTCATCTCTCAGGGCAACTGGTGGTGGCCTCTGTTCCCCGGCCTCGCGATCGTCCTGACGGTTCTCGGAATCAACTTCATGGGCGATGGCCTACGCGACGCCCTCGACCCCAGGAGCCGCGAGTGAGCAGCACGCCAGTGACTACCAACCAGAAGCCCACCCAGGCCGCGGCGGACGACTCGCCGCTCCTGGATGTCCGAGACCTGCGTACCTACTTCCACGTCATGGACGGCACGGTCAAGGCCGTGGACGGAGTCAGCTTCTCGATCCCTCGAGGTGGAACGGTTGGCCTCGTCGGCGAGTCCGGCTGCGGCAAGAGCGTTACCGCTCACTCGATCATGCGGCTCATCGACATGCCGCCCGGTGAGATAGCCGGGGGCGAGATCATGTTCGAGGGCGTCGACCTCCTCAAGGTGTCCACCGACAGGATGCGGCACGTCCGAGGTGGCGAGATCGCCATGATCTTCCAGGAGCCGATGACCAGCCTCAACCCTGTGTTCACCATCGGGGACCAGATCTCCGAGGCCATCCAGCTCCATGCCACACCCAAACCCAACAAGAAAGAGACGCTGACACGAACAATCGAGTCGCTTCGGCTGGTCGGCGTCTCGGCGCCTGAGCGACGCGTCAAGCAGTACCCACACGAGCTCTCGGGAGGCATGCGCCAGCGAGCAATGATCGCCATGGCCCTGTCCTGCAATCCCAAGCTCCTGATTGCCGATGAGCCCACGACCGCCCTCGACGTCACGATCCAGGCCCAAATCCTCGAACTCATCAAAGAGCTCCAGGTCCGGACCGGAACCGCGCTGCTGCTCATCACTCACGACCTGGCCGTGGTCGCGGAGACGGTCCAGACGATTGCGGTCATGTACGCCGGCCGGATAGTCGAGACCGGCGACGTCGATCAGGTTCTTCTCAGTCCGCAGCATCCGTACACGCAGGGGCTCCTGAGCTCTATTCCAGGCGTCAAGAAGCGCGGCGAGGCGCTGTCGGTCATCAAGGGTGTGGTGCCGAATCCGTTCCGGATGCCGCCGGGCTGCAAATTCGAACCACGCTGTCCCTTTGCCTGGGATCGATGCAAAGAGGCGGAGCCGGATTTGCTGCCCGCAGCGAGCGGGGCGACGTCGCGATGCTTCCTTCACGCGCCCGAGGGCGCCGGTCGCCGACTGAAGTTCGAACAGGTGGTAGCCGGGACAGTGGAAGGCCTGGTCGACTGACAATGAGCGACTCCTTGAACCAAACAGCATCCGCCCCAACCGCAAACCCAGCGCCGACCGCCAAGGCAACCGCGGAGGTCCTTCTCGACGCCTCCCGGGTGAAGAAGTATTTCCCGATCATGGGTGGAATCCTTCGACACCAGGTGGGCAGCGTCTACGCGGTCGACGACGTCAGCCTGCAGATCTATCGAGGCGAGAAGTTCGGCCTCGTCGGGGAGTCCGGCTGCGGCAAGACGACCTTCGGACGAACGATCCTGCGACTGGAGACGGCCACAGGCGGCACCGTGACTATGGACGGCCAGGATGTCCTTGCCCTGCGCGGTGACGCTCTCAAGAAGATGCGCCGTCGCATGCAGATCATTTTCCAGGACCCATACGGGTCGCTCAATCCCCGCATGCCGATCAGCGACATCATCGGCGAGGGCCTCCTCGCCCAGGCGGACAGCACCAACCGCTGGGCCGTGCGATCGATTCGGGACGCTCGCGTCGGAGACTACCTGGAAGCCGTGGGCCTTCGACGCGACTACACGCGCCGTTATCCGCACGAGTTTTCGGGCGGTCAGCGGCAGCGCATCGGCATTGCCCGCGCTCTGGCCCTGGGTCCGGAGTTCGTCGTGTGCGACGAGCCGGTCTCGGCCCTCGACGTCTCGATCCAGTCCCAGATCCTCAATCTGCTGTCCGACCTGCAGTCCGAATTCAACCTGACGTACCTCTTCATCGCCCACAACCTGTCTGTCGTGCAGTACTTCTGCGATCGCATCGGCGTGATGTACCTCGGCAAGCTCGTCGAGATCGCCACCACGGATGTTCTCTATGCCAGCCCTCTACATCCGTATTCGGTGGCTCTGCTGTCGGCTATTCCGGTGCCCGATCCGCGCATACGCAAGAGGCGACTGGTACTCAAGGGCGACGTGCCGTCTCCAGCGAATCCGCCGTCCGGCTGTCGCTTCCATACCCGCTGCTGGCTGCGTGAGCGGCTTGGCAATCCGGCTGAGTGCTCCACGACCGAGCCGCCCCTTCGAGCGATCAACGGCGGCCATATGGTGGCCTGCCATTTCGCCGATCAGGTGACGGAGCAAGCCGTCCAGGAGTCGGCGGCGTCGCAGTCGGTCATCGACACGGCCGTCGCCGCGGGAGATTAACCGGCCCGCATACCATCTATGCGAACGCCGCCCGTCTGATGTACGGTGATGGAACGCCCGAGAGCGTGAGCCCGGGCGGAGTTCGCGCAGTTAGGATGGAGGAGCCAATCGCGCCCCTAGGCGCGATCGCTGAGGTTCCGTGATGGCGTCTACGAGGAAGGGAGTAAAGATGAAACGTCTAGCCTCCTTGGTGTGCCTGGTGGCTTTGATCGCGACTGCCTGTTCGAGCAGTGGGGCGACACAAGCCGTCAACGGCGGGAATCTCATCGTCGGCCTCGACGGCGACATGGTCTACGCCGATCCGTCGCTGGTAAGTGATGGCAACTCGCTGTACGTCGCGGCCCAGGTTGTCCAGGGCCTGGTCGGCCTCAAGCCGGGGACGATCAGTGAGGTTGTTCCGGTCCTCGCCAGCGCTCTGCCGACGGTCAGCTCCGACGGCAAGACCTACACGTTCGCCCTGCGGACGGGCGTCAAGTTCCATGACGGAACCACCTTGGACGCCGCGGCAGTCAAGTTCAACTACGACCGCTGGAACGCATACACGAAGGGCGATCTCCAGGACAACGCGTACTACTACGGCGCGGTCTTCGGCGGCTACGGCGCGGATTCCAACATCGCGTCCGTGACCGCTCCGGACGCCAACACTGTCGTGATGACCCTGAAGGCACCGCAGTCGAACTTCCTGCTCGCCCAGACCCTCCAGGTCTTCGGCATCCAGAGCCCGACCGCGCTGAAGAACGACAAGGCGGACACGACGCCGCTCAAGGACAACAACTACGCCCAGGGCAAGGGCGAGAGCATGGTCGGAACCGGCCCCTTCAAGTTCAAGGAGTGGCAGGCGGGCGACCACATCACCCTTACCAAGTTCGCCGACTACTGGGACACCGCGAACGCGGCGCATGTCGACACGATCACGTTCAAGCCGATGGGCGACTCCACCGCCAAGCTGCAGGCGCTGCAGTCGGGCGGCATCGACCTGGCCGAGACGATCTCGCCGACCGACGTCGCAACGGCTAAGAGCTCGAACCTGACGGTCCTCGACCGCGGCCAGTCCTGCAACATGGGCTACCTCGGTCTCAATCAGAGCCTCCAGAGCAAGTCCGGCGGCGCTGCAACCCCGACGATCTACGCCAACAAGAGCGTTCGCTTTGCGGTTGGCGAAGCGATCAACAAGCAGGGCATCATCGATGCCCTGTACGGCGGTCAGGCCAAGATCCCGCAGAGCTGGATGCCGCCTGCCACGACCGGCTTCAAGGCCGAGACCATTCCCGGCTATGACGCCGCGAAGGCCAAGTCTGACCTGGCTGCGTCCGGTCTCACGGCGGACCAGCTCAAGATCGATCTCTACTACCCGTCGAGCGTGGTCCGGCCGTACATGCCGGATCCGAAGAACGAGGCTCAGGCCATCGCTCAGGACCTCACCGCGGCCGGATTCGCGGTCTCGCTCAAGACCGAAGACTGGCACGGCGGCTACGTGTCCGACGCCACCAACGGCGACCTGCCGATGTTCCTCTTCGGCTGGACGTGCGACTGGGCCGGCGCCGACAACTTCCTCAACACCGCGTTCTTTGGTTACTCGGGCGGCAAGCCGAATCCTCAGTTCGGCTATCAGAACGATCAGATGAACACCCTGTTCGGGCAGGCTCTCCAGGCGCCGACGGTCGATGCGGCCAATGCGCTGTGGGGCCAGGCCCAGGATCTGATCGCGGCCGATCTGCCCACCATCCCAATCGTCAATTCCACGCCCCCTGGAGCCTACACATCGAAGATCCACGGCTTCGTAGGGGCGGGCAATGCCATCGAGTACTTCAACACCGTTTGGATCCAGTAGCGGGCCGACGCTCGCTAGAGTCCGGGGCAGGGCAGGCCGTCGAGGTCCTGCCCGCGCCCGGGCTGTAACATCGTCGAGATCAACCCCCCGGGGTCGAAAGGCCCCGGGGGACCTCTAATCCGGGAGGAATCTCAACCGCCAGTGCTGAGGTTCATCGTCCGTCGAGTGCTGGGGGCGATACCGATCCTCTTCGGGCTGTCCGTGATCCTCTTCATGTTCCTGCGGCTGCTTCCCGGCGACCCGGCAATAGCCATTCTCGGCCAGCACGCCACCCCTCAGCTGATCGCCCAGATCCACGAAACGTTGGGTCTCGACAAGCCCCTGTATGTCCAGTACCTGAACTACCTGGGTCAGCTTCTACAGGGCAACTTTGGGGCGAGCATCATCGACAGTCGCGCGGTCGCGGACACCTTCGCGATCAGATTCCCGATCACCGTCGAGTTGACCATCGGCGCCCTGATCTTCGCCGTCGGCCTCGGCATTCCCCTCGGCCGCCTCGCCGCGCGACATCCCAACGGTTGGATCGACGGTCTCGTGACCGTCGTTTCGCTCTTCGGGATCTCCATCCCGATCTTCGTGCTGGGCTATACGCTGGCCTTCATCTTTGCGGTCGAGCTGCACCTGCTGCCCTATCCGGGGCCGATAGACCCGCGTCTCAGCGTCGATCCGGTTACTCATTTCCCGATCATCGACGCGGTCCTCTCGGGGAATCCAGGCGCCGTCGTGGATGCCTTCGCCCACCTGATCCTGCCGGCGATCGCCCTTGGCTCGATCCCGCTGGCGATCGTGACGCGCATCACCCGCGCCTCGGTCATCGACGTCAGCAACGAGGACTACGTGCGCACGGCGCGGGCCAAGGGTCTGACACGAAAACGCGTCGACGACCGCCACATCATGCGCAACGCCTGGCTGCCGGTAACCACAGTCATCGGGCTCCAGGTCGGCTCACTCCTCGGCGGCGCGGTTCTCACGGAGACAGTCTTTGGCTGGCCCGGCGTCGGTTCGTGGGTCGTCACATCGATCCAGAACCACGACTACATCGTCGTCCAGTCGCTGATCCTCATCTTCGCCACGATCTTCCTCACGGTGAACCTCATCGTCGACATCGGCTACGCCTTCCTCAACCCGCGGATCAGGTACTCCTGAGATGGCCGTCCAAGCCCCCGCCGTGGTCGTGCGAGCCGCGCCCCGAGCCAGTCGAGGTCTCTGGCGGGACGCGCTTCGGAGGTTGCTCCGCAACGGGCCGGCGATGCTCGGACTGCTCTTCATCGCGATCTTCGTAGCAGCCGCGATCCTGGCTCCGCTCATCTCGCCGTACGATCCGACCGTCGGGGTCATCGGGGAAGCCAAACATGGCCCGAGTCTGCAGCACCTGATGGGCACTGATTCCGTCGGCCGGGACGAATACAGTCGCGTTCTCTTCGGCGCTCGGATCAGCCTCACCGTGGGATCGGTTGCGGTCTTGACGGGGCTCGTCTTCGGCTGCCTCGTCGGCGCCCTTGCCGGCGGTGCCGGCGGAATCGTCGACACGATCCTGATGCGCGTCGTCGACGTCCTCCTGGCCGTCCCCGGCATTCTGCTCGCCATCGGCATCGTCGCCTGGCTCGGCCAGGGTCAGCTGCAGATCGTGCTGGCTGTGGGAATCTCGTACGCGCCGATATTCGCCCGGTTGTTGCGAGGCAGCTTGCTGGCCTTGCGAGAGTCGGACTATGTCATGGCGGCCCGATCCATGGGGGCATCGCCGGCGCGTGTCTTGCTGCGACATATGCTGCCCAACGCCCTGACGCCGCTCATCGTCCAGGCCACGCTCGCCGCCGCGACTGCCATCATCGACGTCGCGGGACTTGGGTTCCTGGGCCTCGGGCCCGGCGACCCGCGTGTGGCCGAATGGGGCGAGATGCTCACCGGCTCGGCCGGCTTCCTGCAGAACGCCCCATATCTGATCTTCTTTCCCGGGGCCGCCATCGTGATCAGCGCCATCGGTTTCAACCTCCTGGGTGACGGACTGCGCGAGGCTCTCGACCCGCGCCTGAAGAGGTAGNNTCGTTCGACCTCGACGAGGGCGAGACGCTGGGCCTGGTCGGTGAGTCGGGATGCGGCAAGAGCGTCACCAACCTGGCCGTCATGCGGCTGTTGCCGGAACCTGCCGGACGGATCGAAGGCGGGCGCGTCGAGTTCGAAGGCCAGGACCTCATCGAGCTCGATGAGTCCGAGATGCGCGAGCTGCGGGGCAAGGAGATCGCGATGATCTTCCAGGACCCCATGACCAGCTTGAACCCGGTCCTGACCATCGAGGAGCAGATGGTCGAGACGATCAAGGCTCACAAGAAGATCACCGGCAGCGATGCTCGGGCGCGTGCCATCGAGCTCCTGTCGATGGTCGGTATACCCCAACCCGAGCAGCGGCTTCGCAACTTCCCTCATCAGTTCAGCGGCGGTATGCGCCAGCGCGTGATGATCGCGATGGCCCTGGCGCTCGAGCCCAAGCTGCTGATTGCGGACGAGCCGACGACGGCCCTGGACGTCACGATCCAGGCCCAGGTTCTCGAGTTGCTGAGCCGTCTGGCCGCCGACCACGGCACGGCCGTGATCCTCATCACCCACGACCTCGGCGTGGTGGCCGGCATGACCCGACGTACCAACGTCATGTACGCGGGCTTCGTCGTGGAGAGCGCCACAACCGCCGAGCTCTTCGCGCAGCCGTCCCATCCCTATACCGTGGGTCTTCTGCACTCCATGCCGCGCCTCGACGCCCAACCCGGTGAGCCGCTGATCCCAATCGAAGGCACTCCGCCGGATCTGCGTTTCGCGCCCGTGGGCTGTCCGTTCGCGCCGCGCTGCGCCTGGCGAGTTGAAAGCTGCTGGCGGGGGATGCCTCCCCTGGAGCCGCTCCAGCCGACCACGGAGGTCCACATGACAGGGTCCGGTGCGACTCATCGCTGCGCCTGCTGGAACCGGCCGACCGCCGAAGAGGCGTCCGCGGGCAGACCGCTCCGAGCGGGCTTTACCGCTGCGCCGGAGCCGATCGGAGCCGGGCGATGACGACACCCGTTCTTCCGGCCCAGGCGGCGGGTGCTCCTGCCCAAGCCTCGGCTACGCCACTCGTCTCGGTCGAGGGGCTCCGGATGTATTTCGAGATCACCAGCGGCGTCCTGCTCAGCCGTCATGTCGGGGATATCCGCGCCGTGGATGGCATCGATCTCTCGATCGAGAAAGGCGAGACGGTCGGATTGGTGGGTGAGTCGGGATGCGGCAAGAGCACGGTCGGCCGCACGATCCTGCGTCTGTATCGCCCTACGGCCGGCCGGGTCGTGTTCGATGGACAGGACATCACCTACGCCGAAGGCTCGACTCTGCGAGCGGTGCGACGGCGGATGCAGATGATCTTCCAGGATCCGTACGCCAGCCTCAATCCGCGCATGACCGCGGCCGGGATCGTCTCGGAGCCTATGGAGATCCACAACTTTGCCTCGGGGCGGGAGCGCCGTGAGAGGGTGCGCGATCTGCTTGCCACGGTCGGTCTCGACCCCGACTACGGCGATCGCTATCCCCACGAGTTCAGCGGCGGCCAGCGCCAACGCATCGGGGTCGCCCGGGCCCTGGCGCTGCACCCCGACCTGATAGTCGCCGACGAGCCGATCAGCGCCCTCGATGTCTCCATCCAGGCCCAGATCATCAATCTGCTGGAACGGCTGCAGGGTGAGTTCGGCCTGACCTATCTCTTCATCGCTCACGATCTCTCGGTGGTCCGGCATATCAGCGATCGGATCGCGGTGATGTACCTGGGCAAGATCGTCGAATTGACCGGATCGCGTGCCCTCTACGAGCGGCCCCTGCATCCGTACTCCGTGGCGCTACTATCGGCCGTGCCGATTCCGGATCCTGCCGTCGAAGGTCGCCGCCGCCGGATCATCCTCACCGGCGATGTGCCGAGCCCGTCGAACCCTCCGAACGGCTGCCGCTTCCACACTCGTTGCTGGCTCCGAGAGCGTCTCGGCAACCCGGATCGGTGCGTTGCCGAGGAGCCCGTTCTGAGGGAGATGACGGCTGGCCACGCCGTCGCATGTCACTTCGCCGAGGAGGTCGACGGGACGGCGGAGCAGGTTCAGGTCACCGGCCGGCCCGGCAGTGGAACGCCCAGGGCCGCGGCCGGACCCACGCCAGCAGCGGCCGGCTCGATGGCCGGCGAGGCGGCCGGATTCCCCGCGGCCGCGCCCGCGGCGCCCGCCTCGCCCGAGGGGGACCGGCCGCGACTTCGCAAGCGAAGCTAGACTTACGCGGAGGCGGTGCCGTGGATGGCGCCCGTGGCGGCTTCGGTGCGCCGATGCCGCCACGGGTTGTAGCAGTTGTCAGGAAGGATTTTGACGTGAAGAGTTGGGCGTCGGTTCTGGCCGTGATGGCCCTGGTAGCGATGGGCTGTGGCGGCTCGAGCTCGACTGCGCAAGACGTCGGGCCAAAGAAGGGTGGGACCCTGACGGTGGCCCTGGACGGTGACATTCACTATGCGGATCCGTCTCTGGTGAGTGACAGCACATCGCTCTACGTCGCCAACCAGGTCGTCGAGGGGCTCGTCGGACTGGCGCCGGGCACGCTAAGCGAAATCGTGCCCGTCCTGGCGTCGGACCTTCCGACGATCAGCCCCGATGGCCTTACCTACACCTTCAAGCTGCGTTCCGACGTCAAGTTCCACGACGGAACGGACTTCAACGCGGCTGCAGTCAAGTTCAACTACGACCGCTGGAAGGCCTTTCCCAAAGGCGACCTCCAGAGCAATGCGACCGACTTCGCCGCGGTATTCGGCGGCTTCGGCTCCACCTCGAACCTGGCCCAGGTGGATGCGCCCGACAAGTCCACGGTCGTCTTGCACCTGATCCATCCTCAGAGCAACTTCCTTATCAGCCAGACCGTAGCCGCCTTCGGCATCCAAAGCCCAACCGCAATCCAGGCCAGCGGGGACAACCCGTCCCTCAAGGTGAACGCGTATGCCCTGGGGACGGGCGGTCAGGGCAAGGCCATGGTCGGCACGGGCCCCTTCATGTTCAGCGAGTGGGCCGCCAATGACCACGTCACGCTGGTCAAGAACCCCAACTACTGGAACGCCCAGAGCGCGGCCCTCCTGGATCGAATCGTCTTCAAGCCGTTCGCGGATCCGGCCTCGGAGCTCAAGGCGCTTCAATCCGGCGCGGTCGACCTCGTCGAAACGCTAGATGCGGCCGAGGTTGGTGCGGTCTCCAAGGATGCGTCCCTGGTGGTCCTCGACCGCGGTTCCGGCTGCAACATTACGCAGCTGGGAATGAACGACTACGACACTGTCAATGGCGTGGCCAACCTGCTCGGGAACAAGGGAGTCCGCTTCGCGATCTCAGCGGCCGTCAACAAGCCCTCATACGTCACCGGTTTCTACGCCGGCGAGGCGACGGTTGCCGACAACTGGCTCCCGGCAGGCGCCCAGTACTACAAGCGCGAGTATCTGCCGACCTACAACTTGAGCGGATCCAGAAGCTACCTGGCCGGTGCAGGGGTGCCTACGAGCGGCCTGAACGTGGACCTGTACTATCCGACCGGCGCTCCCACCACCGTCTTCCCAGATGCCAAGGGCCTCGCGACGGCCATCTCCGTGGACCTGCAGGCCGCCGGCTTCGTGGCGAATCTCAAGCCCGAGGCGTATTCGCCCAACTACCTTGCCGATCAGGCCGCCGGGAAGATGCAGATGTGGCTGCAGAGCCAGTCCTGCCAGTGGGCCGGTCCGGACGACATCCTGTACTCGTTCTTCCACTACACCAACGATCTGCCTTCGGCGATGTTCAGCTACAAGAACGACGACCTGAACACGGCGATGACCTCGGCCATGACCGACGCGGACCAGACCAAGGCCAAGACCGATTGGCAGAAGGCGCAGGATCTGATCGCTGCCGGCATGCCGACCGTGCCGCTGTTGAACGCCAAGTTGCCCGCCGGTGCGCACACGTACGTGATGGGCTTCGTGGGGGCGGGCAACCGGACCGAGATCCTCAATACGGTCTGGCTGAACAAGTAGCCGACGCGGGATGGCTCGGCGCCGGCCGCAGCCTCGCCCGCAGGAGCGTTGTCGCGACGGCGGCGCGGCTAGACTTCAGCCATGCATCCGCTTCGAATCGTCCTGGCCCAGCTTGCCCCACGTCTGGGGATGCTCGATGAGAACCTGGCGCGCCACATGGAAGCCCTGGCGTCCGCGCGGGCCGGCGGGGCCGATCTGGTCGTGTTCCCCGAGTTGGGCCTGACCGGGTACCAACTGCAGGACCTCGCAGCCGAGGTCGCGATGCGGGTCGACGATCCGCGCCTGGCCGGTCTGGCCGCCGCAACGGTCGGCCTATCGGCCATCGTTTCCTTCGTAGAAGAGGCGAGCGACCACCGGCTCTTCATCAGCGCCGCTCTGCTCGAGGATGGAGCCGTCCGGTTCGTCCATCGCAAGCTCTTCCTGCCGACTTACGGGCTCTTCGACGAGCGGCGTTTCTTCGCTGCCGGCGATCGGCTTCGAACCGTCGACTCGCGTCTTGGGCCTCGATTAGGGATCGCGGTATGCGAGGACTTCTGGCATCTGGCAGTCCCGGAGACGCTGGCCCTCGACGGTGCGCAGATCCTGATCAACGTGTCGTCGTCGCCTGGTAGGGACCTCGCCGCCATGCATGAAGTGGGGCTGGGAACCGCGGCGTCATGGCGGAACCTGATGCGCACCTACGCCCAGCTGACGACTAGCTTCGTGGTCTTCTGCAACCGAGTCGGTGTCGACGAGACGATCAGCTTCTGGGGAGGGTCGGAGGTCATCGCCCCGAGCGGTGAGACCATCTTCACGGCGCCGCTCTTCGACGAGGGACTTCATTTCGTCGATATCGAGCTCGGCGACGTACGGCGCGAGCGGATCAGCCTGCCGCTGCTGCGCGATGAACGGCCCGAATTGCACCTGCGGGAGTTGCGCCGGATTCTGGCCGAGCGGACGGAGATGGCGATCGACGCGGCGAGCGATCCGCCCGATGACCGGCCCCAGCCCGGCGCATCCGAGCCGTCCTGATGGCTGCCGGGGCCGGTCATGAGCCCGTCGATGGCGGTGGCGAGTCGGCGGAGCGGCTCTTCGAGCTGCCGCCCGAACTGGCTATCGACACGGACGTCGCCCTGCGGGTGATCGTCGGCTTCATTCGGAACCAGTTGCGCCAGGCTGGGTTCAGCCGTGGCCTGTTGGGCTTGTCGGGCGGAATCGATTCGGCGCTGGTCGCCTTTCTGGTGGCCGACGCCATCGGGCCTGAGAACCTCCTGTGTGTGCTGATGCCCTATCGGACCTCTTCTTCGGAGTCGGTCGAGCACGGCCGGCTGGTTGTCGGACGGCTTGGCTGCCCAAGCGATGCCGTCGATATCAGCCCGATCGTGGACGGCTACTTCGGTCGGGACGGCGAGGAGGGTGCCGGCGGGGCGGCGGCGACCGAGGCAACTCCCCTGAGGCGGGGCAACTTCATGGCTCGCGCCCGTATGTGCGTCCTGTACGACCGATCGGTCGAGTGGGGCGGGCTGGTCGTCGGCACGGGTAACAAGACGGAGTCGCTCATCGGATACACGACCCTGTTCGGCGACTCAGCCTGCGCCTTCAACCCCATCGGCGACCTCTACAAGAGCCAGGTCAGGCAGGTGGCCGCGGCGGTCGGCGTGCCGGAGGAGATCATTCGCAAGGCCCCTTCTGCCGACTTGTGGCCCGGACAGACTGACGAGGCGGAGGCCGGCTTCCACTATCCCGAGCTAGATCGGCTGCTCTTCTGGATGATCGACAAGCGCCGCAGCGACGAGGAATTGCTGGCGATGGGGTTCCTCGAGGCGCAAATAGAGCGAGTCAAGCGGCTGGTGGCCGTCTCGGAGTTCAAGAGGCAGGTTCCACCTGTCGCGAAGCTGGGGCCGCGCACGACCGGCGTGGACTACCTCTACCCGCGCCGCCGGCCGGGCTCGGCACGCAGATGAGTGCCGCGCGGGGGAGCGGCTCGACGAGCGGCTCGACGAGCGGCCCTGCGAGCGGCCCCGCGAGTGCCCCCGCGAGCGGCGGCGCCGGCGGGCAGCTCTTCATCGTTGCCACTCCCATCGGGAATCTGGGCGATGTCTCGTTCCGCGCCGTCGAAGTGCTCAAGACCGTGCCCCTGGTCGCGGCCGAGGACACGCGGCTCACACGGCGGCTCTGCGCCCGCTACGAAATCACCACTCATCTGGTGAGCTATCACGCCCAGAGTGGTTCCGCTCGAGAGCTGGAGCTGCTGGCGCATCTGCGAAGCGGCCGCGATCTGGCCCTTGTCACCGACGCCGGTACACCGCTGGTCAGCGATCCAGGCGCGGAGCTGGCTTCGGCGTGGGCGGCTGAAGGCGGCGTCGTAGTACCGATCCCCGGAGCGTCGGCGGTTCTGGCCGCGCTCATGGCCGGTGGTCTCGCGGCCGCTCGTTGGACCTTCGAGGGCTTCCTGCCGCGGAGCGGCAGGGAGCGGCGCGATAGGCTGGCGCGGATAGCGGCCGACGAGCGGGCCTGCGTCATCTTCGAAGCGCCTTCCCGCGTTCCGGCAACGCTGTCGGACCTCCGGGCGGCCGCCGGCGGGGAGCGTCGCGCCGCCGTCTGCCGCGAGCTGACCAAGCTGCACGAGGAGATAGTTCGCGGACCGCTGGCGGAACTCGCCGGGCGGGCGGCGGCCGGAGGGATGATGCTGCGGGGCGAGTTCGTGATCGTTCTGGAGGCTCTCATCGGTGGTGCCGCCGCGAAGCAGCCGAACGCGGAGGGGCAGGTTTCAATGGCCGACGGCCGCGTGCAGGTGGCCGAGCTGGTGGCCGGGGGAGCAAGGCGCGCCGATGCGGTTCGCCAGGTGGCGGCGGCTACCGGCCTGGATCGACGCGAGCTCTATCGGCCCGACTGAACGACCGGGTGTCGCCCGCGGTTCGGGCATGGGTGCCCGAATGCGCCAGGCAATAGTGTCGCCGATCACGCGGTGCTCGTATCCTCCGTCACAGGCACGACAGTTCGGCACGCGGGGCGGGGCCGAGAGCAAGTGCACGACGGACTGGAGCATCTCCGATGCAGACCATCACGATCCAACCTGATCGATCGAGGACCCGGCGGCTCACGGCGTTCGGAGCGGCGGTGGCGGTGTCGGTACTGCTGGCCGGGTGTGTCGCCGCCAGCTCATCCGCGTCCCCGAGCGGTCCGGCGCAGGCGAGCCCGTTCGCTTCTGCCGGCGAGTCGCTCAGCGTAAGTCCAGTGGAATCGCCGAGTTCGACCGCGTCGGCGACTCCCGATCATGCCGCCAGTCCTGCCGTGGACGCAACCACGACGCTGGGGCCCCATTCGACCCAGACTGCCGCTCCCGCGAGCAAGTGGACCGGCCTCAAGTGGACCGCAGCCGGAAAGGCGTTCCTGCAGACGCCGGTGCCGCCCAACCAGGATTCCTCTCTCGACGTCAGCATCTTCGGCTGGAGCGGCGGCTACGTAGGGTTCCGGTCCGTCGTTCCCATGACCGATGCGGGGACGCCCGTGGTCGTGTCCACTACCTCTGCCGATGGCCTGTACTGGACGGCCGCCCGATCGGTCGATGCGACCGGCCTGGTGATCTTTGGAGGCGTGGCGCAGGTCGTCGAGGGTCCTGGGGGCCTGCTCGCGGTAGGCCGTCCCCAGGCCATGGCCTGTGGAGGACCACCCCGGGTTGATGCTCTCTGGACCTCGACTGACGGCGTCGCCTGGACTCGCGTTCCGTTCGCGGCCAACTTCGGATCGAACACGATCTACACGGTCGACGCAGGGTCGACCGGCTACATCGCCACCGGCGCGTCGGGGGATGGGACGACCCAATTCGTGTGGCTGTCCCAGGACGGCAGGACCTGGCACGTGGCCAACCTGTCCAAGGCGACCTTCGGCGAGGCCCTGGTCCAGGGCGCCACCAACTTCGCTTCGGGCTACGTCATCGTTGGTGCACTCCCGGGTGATGAGGGCTGCGGTGGCGTTTCGAGTCTCACCCCGTCGCTGTGGTGGTCCCTAGATGGGGCGAAGTGGACTCAGGGCAAGTTGACCGGCGCCGTGCCGTCCACCGAGTCCTGGATGACGGTGAAACGCATCAACGATCACTGCCTTATGGCCATCGCGACCGAATGGAACGAGTCGACCCAGGTCTCGACCGAGAAGGTGTGGGTCTCGGCCGATGGTCAGACCTGGACTCTGGTGACATCGCCGTCGCCGTTGCTGAACTCGGATGTCCTCTCCATCAATAATCGGGGAGTTGCGGTTCTGACTCCGACCGATAACAAGGGTCCGGCCACGATCGCCGGCGTCGGCAACGATCTAGCCGTCGGTCCCCTGGTCCAGAGCGGCGATACCCCGATCTACTCCGACACGTCGTCCTGGTGGCAGTTTGCGCTGGGCCCCAACGGTTTGGTCGCCTACAGCGACGACGGGACGGACCTTAGGGTCGGCACAGCTACCGTCTGACGTCCTCTCGCACCGGGCCTGCGGCTCGAGGAGTGGCCGGGGCGCCACGCGCGGGGGAGTGCGCGGCGCCCCGGGGGACGGTTGTTCAGGCCAGGACAAGCACCTGCTCGTCGTCCGATGAGGCCTCTTCGTCAGGCTCGTCGGCGGGCGTGTCGCCTGACGTCTCGGACGTGTGCTCGGCCCCGGCGTCGGTCGCGGCATCGCCGGCCGCCTGCGCCGCAAGCGAGTCGGCTTCGTAGTCGCGCTTGCGCCGGCCCGACAGCATCTCGACCGTAGTGGCCACGACCTCAGTCTTCCAGTGGCGCTGGCCGCGGTCGTCGTCCCACTGGCGCGTCTGGAGCCGGCCCTCGATCGCGACCTGTTGGCCCTTGCCCAGGTACTGGCCGCAGACCTGAGCCAGGCGGTCCCATACGACTACGTTGTGGAACTCCGCGCGCTCCTTGCCGTTTCCTCGGAACTCGTTTGTGGCTACGGCGAATGTAGCCACGGACGACCCACTGGCCAGTGCGCGAAGCTCCGGATCGCGGGTCAGTCGGCCGGTCAAAAGGACCTTGTTCACGGTCCCAGTCTCCTCTTCCGGCGCCGATCTGCTTCGGCGCCCTGCATGGCGGCGGGCGAGCGAACCCTACCCGAGGCCGCTCAACCGCGGCTCATCGGGCACTTATCTGGCGGAGGCGGGACGGAGATGGCAGTACCCTGGAACGTGAGGAATGAACGTACTGGCGGCGGATCGAGTCAATTGGTTGAACATGCTCGCGCCCAGGCAGCTTTGGGCGACGCTACAACGAGGCAGATGAGTGAGCAAAGAGCGACCGGAAGCCGAGAAGAACCTCGGCGTGTTCTTCAACGGACCAGAGGACGGCAGTGGCGGATTCCTGGTGCCGATGGACAACCTGAACGTTGGACCAGGCCAGCCCGGTCCTGAGGATGAGTGGCAGATTCCGACGCAGCCCGAGGGAACCGGAGCCGATTCGACACCCGAGCCGGCGCACACGAAGGACCATCCGGCCGACTGATCGCAAGTCGACCCTTGTAGCCCTCCGGACGGGCCGGGGCGGCTCGACTCGCAGTTCGGTCGGCGGGACGGCCCGCGGCCGCGATACCGCCGTCGCGCTATGCTGGCCCCCGGCGGCGCCGCCGGGTGCGCCGACCTGCGTCCCGTGAGGAGTCGGAGTGGCTGCTAGGAGGCAAGGCGTGTCTCGGATCGGTCGTTTCCTGTTGATCGGCGGCATCCTGGCCGTGGCTGCCGCCTGCGGCAGTGCCGGCGCGACGCCAACCGGGTCCGCCCCCGCGACGCCCGCCGGCTCGACTGTGCCATCGGTGAACACCAGCGCCGTTCCATCGACGGCCGGCGCTTCCGCGTCGGCGTCGGCGGCGGCCACGGAGGCCGGCTCGCCTGCCGGACCCCTGACCACGATCCGTCCCGGTCAGAACGGCACCGTGGTGGCCTGGGGCGACGATAGCTCGGGCCAGATCGACGTTCCGTCGGGGCTGAGCGGCGTCGTGGCCGTGGCGGCCGGCGATGACCTGAGTCTGGCCCTCAAGTCGGACGGTACTGTTGTGGCCTGGGGCGGCCTCGACAATCCGGCGGAGACACAGGTCCCGGCCGCGGCCAAGAACGTCAAGGCGATCGCGGCCGGTAGCAACTTCGCCATCGCCCTGCGGTCGGACGGGACCGTGATCGGCTGGGGCGACAACTCGAACGGCCAGACGTCGCCGCCTCCGAGCGTCACGGGTGTCGTGGAGATCGCCGCCGCGGGCTCGCACTGTGTGGCTCTCAAGTCGGACGCGACCGTCGTTGCCTGGGGCGGCGACTCGAACGGCGAGTCGGATGTCCCGGCCGGTTTGAAGAACGTGGTCCATGTGTCGGCCGGCTACGACTTCAGCGCGGCGCTTCTGGCCGACGGAACGGTTGTCGCCTGGGGCGACAAGAATCCAACCGATGTTCCCACCGGCGTGGCCAAGGTCCCGGCCGGCCTCAGCGGCGTGACCGCCATCGCCTCGGGCTTTGCCCACAACCTCGCCCTCAAGTCCGACGGGACGATCGCGGCCTGGGGCGGCAACCAGGATGGCGAGACTACCGTGCCGTCGGGCCTGCGCGCCGTCGCAATCGCGGCCGGAGGCAACTTCAGCCTGGCCATCAAGTCGGACGGAACCGTTGCCGCCTGGGGCGGAAACGATGCCGGCCAGTCGAGTCCGCCCGCCGGGCTCTCGAAGGTAATCGGCATCTCGGCCGGCGGCAGCCATTCTCTGGCGATCGTCGCATCCGCTAAGTAGGGAGGACCGCCGTGAGGCAGCCCGTCAAGGTTCGACTCGCCAACAGGGCGCCGCTGGATCTCGCCGCGCTCGATGAGCGAGCCCTGATGGGCTGCATCGATCATTCCCTGCTTCGGCCGGAGTTGACGCGCGCCGACGTAGAGGCCGGTTGCGACCTGGCCGTCGAATGGGAGACGGCGACGGTTTGCTGCCGCCCGGCCGACCTGGCGTTCGTCGTCAGCCGCCTGCGCCGCAGCCTCGTGGGGCCGACGACGGTCATCGGCTTTCCGCACGGCGCGCATATGTCGAACATCAAGGAACGCGAGGCGCTCGTGGCCGTCGAGCAAGGGGCCGTCGAGCTGGACGTCGTGATCAATATCGGTGCCCTCAGAGGCGGCGACCTGGGCTACGTTCGCGACGAGCTGGCGGGGCTCATCTACGCGGTTGCGCCCACGCCGGTGAAGGTGATCCTCGAGACCGCCTATCTCTCACCCGAGCAAGTCGAGGCCGGCTGCCGTGTCGCCGTTGAGGCGCGGGCCGCGTTCGTCAAGAACGGCACCGGCTATTCGCCACGCGGCGCGGAGGCGGGCGAGATTGCCCTGATGCGCCGTGTCGTCGGCGACCGCGTCGGGGTCAAAGCCGCGGGCGGAGTCCGGATGCTCGACGCGATGCTCACCATGCTCGCCGCCGGAGCGTGTCGGGTCGGGGCTACGGCCACGGCCGCCATCGGAACCGAGTGGCGGGAACGGGGCGCTGAGGCAGTGGCGGCCGCCGCCGATGTCGCTTTCGAACTCGAGCGCCCTGCCACGCCCTGAGCCGATGTGTGGCGGCGTCCCGGCCCGGAGGTCGCGACTGAACGGCTAGTCGGATGGCCCGACGATCCGCCCGATCAGGACGACCTCGCCGGCCGGGGTAGCTCCCGCGGAGCGTCGGCATTCGAGTGGAACCCAGTCGCCGAACCTGGCCCTGAGGCGGAAGCGCACGGTCGGTTCGGCGCGCGGGTCGCGAACCGTCGCGAGGAGTCGGGCTTTGTCGTCGTCGTGGCAGAAGTCCACTGCGTTCTTCCCGACCAGATCCTCCGGGTCCATCCCGACGGCCGCTGCCAGAGGAGGGGAGGCGTGCTGAATCATCGCGTTCCGGTCGAGAACCGCCACGAGTTCGGTGATCGAGTCGGCGATGAGGCTCAGCCTGGCAATGTTCGTCGCGAGCGCGTGGTAGAGCGACGCGTTGGCCATCGCTGCCCCGACCTGGTTGGCGAAGATCTCGGCCACCTCCACCGTGTCGGCGTCGAACGGCACGGGTCCATGGCGGCCCGAGTTGAGAAGAGCCGCGACGCGGCCTTCGCGCATGACGGGCACGGACAGGAAGGCTCGAGACGGAGTCGGGAAGACGAATCCCGCCTGCTCATCGAGGGTGACGTCGTCTCGCACGAACGAGATGCCGGCGATCGCAGACGCCCACCCGGCCATCTGGTCGGCTCGATCGGGCCAGCCGGGAACCGGCGGAGCCGAAGCGCTCGACTGGCGGAGTACCGGCTTGTCACCGACGATTGTTACGACGGCAGCAGTGTCGGCGGCAGTCAGGCTTCTGAACAGATCCGGGACCTCGACAAGGAGTGTCCGCATATCCAGGTGACGGGCCAGCCGCTGGCTGAGCCGCGCCAGTCGCTCGCGCGCGACCAGCCTTTGGGCAGCCTCGATGGACATGCACAGCCGATACGCGACCGAATCGAGCATTCGCATGTCCGGGTCGGTGAACGGCTCGCCGCTGGACCGACACAGAATGAGCAGGCCCCGCTTCTCGCTGCCGGTTGTGAGCGGGACCCACGCCCGCGACTTGATGCCGAGCCGCTGCAGGTCCGCCGGCAGGGCTCCCGAGCCGTCCGCCTGCTCACGCGAGACGGATGCGCCTGCTCCGAGGGCCTCGGCGGCGGCTTCGTCCAGGGGCCAACCGGCCACGAACCCGTCCGCGCCGAACGGCAGGCCGCACGCGGTCGAGACGAACAGGCGGGTCCCGACGGGGTTGGCGACGCAGGTCACGTCCGCGGAGAAGACATCGGACAGGGTAGCCAGGGCTTCTCTGACGATCTTGTCCGGGCTTTCAGGCTTCCCGATTGCCATGAGCAATCGGACCAGTCGCGTCGTGTCTCGGTATGCATTCTGGGCAGCGGAGGTTGCCGCGGCCAGCTGAGTGTGAAGGTCCTCCGGCGCTTCGAGTTTGTCCGCCTCGTCACTCATGATCCGTGTCGGCCTCGCGCTCGCCTCAGAGCGCCAGCGCGGCAACCGTCGCATTGTGGTGCCCGGCGACGCTCCGGTTTCGGGCGAACTCGCCGTACGTGTAGAAGCCGAAGGTCGGGACGGAACCCGCCGCGGCCTGGAAGCGGGCCGCCTCTTCGGAGACCCGACTGCCGAGGACCTCGCGACGGGCGGCGCAGCTGAACATGAGCAGGACGCTCGCGTCGCGGCCCTCGAGAGCTTCGGCGACGACCGGCTCGGATACCGCGAGAAGATCGTCCGCTCGTCCGGCCATGACGTTGATCGCGGCGAACGGCGACAGCTCCGCGAATGTCAGCAGGTCGCTCTCGTTGTCGCTCATCCGCACGACCCTGATGAGGTGGCTGCCGTCCGGCTGTATGACGCCGAAGGGATGCTCCTGGGCAAGCGCCGCGTAGGTCGAGGGTCGCAGCGAGTTCGCGTCGTCTCCGAGGACTTCACGGTATACGTCCAGGGCGGGCCGGCCGGCAATGCGCCGGACGCACAGTCCGTCCACCTGGGTGACCATCATCGGCAGGCTGGCGGACACGTAGCCGTGCTTGGCGACGACGCTGAGCGGTTCGTCCGAAGCGATCCAGACGGCGACGGCGGCGTCCCTCAGGACCCGGTCGCCCTCGAAGAGGAAGGTTTCGCGGAACCCGAAGTCGTCGCCCGCGGTTCCGCCCACCACCGGCACGGCGGCCCCGGCGATCTCGTACACGCCGTTGAGGAGGTGCTGCTGGTGGCCGGCCATGCCGTCCGAGAGGAGCATGACCGCGGCATGGTCGCGCGTCCCGGGCTCGGCTGCGGCGCGGGCCGCCATGGCTAGCCGTCGACCCAGATCTTCGGGATCACCCGCACCGAGACCCTCCCCGGCGGCGACTCCAAAGCCGTATGAGCCGGCGGTCAGGGCAAGCACTTGAACCCCGCCGCCAGCCTCCACGAAGAGGCCGTCGTGGAACTGGCCCGCGGTGGTGGCCCCCAGCAGAGGCGCGCTCCCAGTGACCGCGCGGATGCTCGCCAGAAGAGCGGGCAGGTCATACGCGACGGATGCGTAGACGATGATCAGGGCTGGGGGCCGGCCGCCCAATGCGGACATGGCCGTGGCCGCCGCTTCTCGACCCGCAACCTCGGCGGAAGTGGATGCGCTGCTGCCAACGCCGGCCTTGACGCCGTTCGCATCGTTCATGGAGTTGCCCCGGCCTTTCATGCAGGTCAAGCCGCGACCGCCCGGACCTCCCCCCGGAGGATCCAGACAGATCGACCACCCCCAAGGTCGATGATAGAGGCGACAGGACTGCCTTCCATCCGACGGAATCGGCATCAGGGGGCGGCGTAGGTCCGTGTTCGCGCTCCCGAGACTGACGTAAGGCCGGTGAGGGGACCCACCGGCCTGCGATGCGGCGCGCTCCGGTTCGGCCTTCGGGTCGGGTCGTCGCGCCTGCTATACTTCGGACTGCCCAAGGCCGAGCGCCATCGGGTTCCAGAGACAACATCGCCAAGGAGGCTACGTTGCCCCAGGAAGGCGTGCTGTTCGCCCCGTGAGACGAACCACCACCTTCGCTCCAGAAGGAGCCGCGGCTCCGACGGAGGGGCAGTCTACCCAGGTCCCCGGCCAGACGGTCGAGGGCCTTTTGGTTTCCCGATGGTCCCGCCGGGGCGACCGCCGGGGCGACCGCCGGGGCGAGCACTGGGCAGCCCTGAGGCTGCCCTCAAGGGAGTGCTAGATGCCCGCCACAGTGATCGTCGGCCTGCAGTGGGGTGACGAGGGCAAGGGAAAGACGACAGACGCGCTCGCGGAGCACGTGACCGCCGTCGTCCGGTACCAGGGCGGCGACAACGCCGGCCACACAATCATGCTCGGCGAGGAGGTCTTCAAGCTCCACCTCGTGCCGTCGGGCGTGCTGTATCCGCACATCGCTCCGATCATCGGCAACGGCGTGGTGGTCAACCCGGCGACGCTGATCTCCGAGCTGGAGATGCTGGCCAGCCGCGGCATCGAGGTGGATCGCGTCCGCGTCAGCAAGCACGCCCAC
>PMKV01000017.1 GCA_003157875.1 Chloroflexota bacterium | reverse complement strand
AGACTGCCGCCGGTGATGGCTATCGCGGCGATGAGCGCGGCGTGGCTGTCGCGCGTGACGATCTGCGTGGAGATCGGGTCGCGGTGAAGGCCCAGATCAGCCAGGACCTCGTCCTCGAGGTCCGGCTCCAGATGGCTGTATGTGCCGACCGGCCCGGAGATCTTGCCGGTTGCGGCGTCGTCGACCGCGGCGGCGAGGCGGGTCCGGTCGCGGGCGATCTCGAAGGCCCAGCCGGCGATCTTCATGCCCATCGTCGTCGGCTCGGCGTGGACCGAATGAGTGCGGCCCATCATCACCGTGTTTGCCTCGGCGCGGGCCCTGGCCACCAGCGTTTCGACCAGGGCGTCGAGATCCTCGATCAGCCGGGCGCCGGCGGCCTGGAGCTGGAGCCCCAGCGCGGTATCGACGACGTCGCTGCTGGTCAGCCCGAGATGGAGGTACCGGCCCTCCTCGCCGACGGTCTCCGCGACCTGCGACACGAAGGCGATGACGTCGTGGTCGGTCGTCTTCTCGATTTCGGCGATGCGATCGACATCGACTCGGGCGCGAGACTCGATCGCCCGGACGGCCTCCGCGGGGACCATGCCACGGCTCACTTCGGCGCGGGCGACGGCGATCTCGACGCGCAGCATCCCCTCGAAATGCGCCTGCTCGGTCCAGACGGCACCCATCTCCGGTAGCGTGTAGCGCGGAATCATGCGGCGCCGCCCTTCGCCCAGTCGGCCGCGCTGATCGGCGAGCGCCCGGCGTCCGCCGCCGGCGGCAGGACCGCGGCGATGTCGTGGCGGCGCTGCATGCCATTCCAGGCGATCTTCTCCGCCCCGCGCTCGGCGGCGGCCCGCGCGGTCTTGATAGTGGCGCCGAGCCCAACGGCCGCCAGAACGCGGCCACCGTTCGTGCGATACGTGCCGTCCGCGCCGCGGACCGTGCCCGCATGGAAGACCGTGGCGCCGGCGGCAGCTGCCTCGGCGAGTCCAGTGATCACGTCGCCCTTGCGGGGCGTTTCCGGGTAGCCGGCCGCGGCCAGGACAACGGCCACCGCCGCGTCGCCGGTCGTGGGCAGCATCCGCCCGGTGAGCCCCAGCTTACCGGCGGCCCCGGCGAGATCGCCTTGAGCGGCGCCGTAGAGCAACGGCCCGAGGGGCACGGCCAGCCGTGGTAGCAGCACCTGGATCTCCGGGTCGCCGAACCGGGCGTTGCATTCGATCAGAACAGGGCCCTCGGGCGTGAGCATCAGGCCGGCGTACAACGCGCCACGGAATGGGGCGTCGCGGCGGGCGAGCTCGGCCAGGATCGGGAGATGGATGACGTCAACGAGCGTGGCGCAGAGGCTCTCCGGCATGTCCGGCACGGGGCTGTAGGCACCCATGCCGCCGGTGTTGGGGCCTTGGTCGTCGTCGAGCAGCCGCTTGTGGTCGCGGGCCGGCGGAAGCGCCAGCGCGGCGTGGTCGTCGCACAAGGCTATGAGGCTTGCTTCGGCGCCGATGAGGCGCTCCTCCACAACTACCACGGGCTGGGCGGGCTTGCCCGGGCCGCCGGCCCCCGCCGCGGCGAACAGCGCCCGCAGCGCCGCTTCCGCCGTGGCCGAGTCGTCGCAGACGGTCACGCCCTTGCCGGCCATCAGGCCGTCCGCCTTGATCACGACGCCGCACGACCCCCCGGCCTCGGCCAGCTCACGGGCGAAGGCGAGGGCAGGCTCCAGGGTCGCGAAGTCGCGGCCCCGGGCCATCCGTACCCCGGCGGCGGCGGCCACGTCGCGGCAGAATGCCTTGCTCCACTCGATCCGAGCCGCGGCGCGCGTCGGGCCGAACGTCGGCACTCCGGCGTCGGCCAGCGCATCCACGACGCCCGCGGCCAGCACCGCCTCGGGCCCAACCACGACCAGATCCACGTCCTCGCGGGTGGCCAGAGCCACGACCTCGGCCGGGTCGGTGGCCGAGACCTCCGGGAAACAGTGGGCCTTGGGTTCGTCGCCGATCGCGTCGCCACCCGGGGCGACGAGGACGGCCTCGACCGCCGCTTCGCGGGCCAGGCTCCAGACCAGGGCGTGCTCTCGACCGCCGCTGCCCAGGACGAGGAGGCGCGCCGGGCCGCTCGGTGCGGCATGCTCAGACGGCGACGCCGGGCGATCGCTGCGCGACGCCTTTGGGCTCATCGGCCGGCCGCATCCGCTGCCGGGGTCGGGGTCGGTGCCTTGGGCCGCTGCGGCCGGGGCTTCCGCTCGATCGTCTGGTGCCGCTCCGGCCCAACCGAGACGAAGCAGATCGGGGCGCCGGAAAGCCGCTCCACCGCATCGACGTAACGGCGGGCGTTCTCCGGCAGATCCGCCATGGAGCGGCACTCGTGGATCGGCTCCGTCCAGCCGGGGAATCGCTCGTAGATCGGCTTCGCCCGCGCCAGGATGTCCGCGTCCGACGGCCACCAGTCGACGCGCCGGCCGTCGACCTCGTAGGCCATGCAGATCAGGACCTCGTCCAGACCCGAGAGGATGTCGATCTTGTTGAGCAT
>PMKV01000001.1 GCA_003157875.1 Chloroflexota bacterium | reverse complement strand
GACTCGCGAGCCGAGCGAGACGCCGATATGCTGTTCGTCGACTCGAATTCACGAGCGTCGAGAGCTGATCCGGGATGGCGATCATGGTCCGATAGAGCAGACGCATGGCAGCTCGATCTGCCAGGCCAAGCAGGCCGATGTCGAGAGCACGGCGACGAAGACGAGGGAGTCGCGAACGTGGAGTTGAGCTCATAGGAGCAGTCCCTGCTCGCGAAGGGCGGCTTGCAGCACGAATTCGCGGCACGGGAGTGGCACGAGTCAGACCAGCCGCATGCCACTTCGTCGCCATCCCCGTGCCCTTAGCCATCGACCAGGTGCGCGTGGCCATTCCCGTTGGACCTCGGGCTGACTACACTCGACCGCCCGCCACCTGACCGGAGCCGGACCTCGTAATGGACTCCCTCGGGATCGCGACCGTCCCGGGCATCGCTTCTGGCAAGGATTGATGCCGCGACTGCCGGATCGCCCTCGGGCGGCCGGCGGACCCTACCGCCGTAGACGGTCGGCCGGCCGTCGGGACCCGGCGTCCGGACGAGCATCTCGTGTGGTGGGAGACCCAGGAACGCGTCGGGGGGCATCGAATCGAACATTCGGCGGACGGCCGCGACGTCGTCGGGGCCAGGCGAGATGAGCGCGATCACNNAGGCCAAACTTGCGGCCTTCGTCGATGATGCGCCGGAGGGCTTCGGTGTCGAAGGTCGGCACCTCATCGACGATGAGGAAGTGCTGGCGGCGCTGGTCGCGGGGCGTTCCCTGTCGCCCTGTCGCATCCACGTAGAAGCGGCTGATTACCATCGCCCCGAAGAGCCGGGCGTTGTCGCCTCCGACCTGCGAGCAGTCGACCACGAGAAGGTCGCCCCTATCCATGATCTCGCGCGGCCGGATGGAGGATTCACCCTGGCCAACAACATCACGGATCGAGTCATAGCTGACAAACGCGCCGAGCTTGTTGAGGACGGCCTTGATCGAATTGTCGTTCTCCCGCCCACTGGGCGACGGCCATTCGGTCGCCCAGAAGGACGCGAGCAGTGGGTCGTCGAGCTTGGCCGTGTAAGGCACGCGGAAGGCGTCGTCGGTAAGGACCCGGATTAGCTCGAGGATCGTCTGTGGCTCGGGATCGGCGAGGATCGTGAGCAGGGCGTGGCGCAGGTAGTGCTGCATCTTGGGACCGGTGAACTCAGGCCACAGATCGTGGATGAGCCCCACGAACTCCGAGGCAACGAGCTGTGCCTGGTCAGGGGTTGTTCGCTCCAGGAAGTTGAAGGCACGCGGGTGGTCGCGGTCGGCCAGCCGGAGGACATGGACCTTGTTGGCATGGCGGGCCGGCACGCGTTCGAGGATGTCGGTCGCGAGATCGCCGTGTGGATCGATGACAGTGGCGCCCGCATCGTTGTCCAGGACCCCAAGAGCAAGCTCGGCGATGAGCGTGCTCTTGCCCGAACCGGTCGCGCCCACCACTGCCATGTGGCGCGCGACGGCCGAGATTGGCACCTCCAGCGGTCGACCATGCGACTCGCCGATAACCACGCCGAGCGGCATGATTAGTCGCCGCGGCGGAGGCGGGGCGGCGAGGGCTCGCGGACGCGGCAGCCGGGCCTCATCGAAGTACGAATCGGGCAGATACCAGAGGCTCGCGAGTTCGAAGTCCGCGAGAGCAACGCGCGGTGGCTGCTCGACCGCGCCCGGACGCAGATCCCACGTGATCGCCTGCGTCGCCGTGTCCAGCGAGGAGGTCGCGTTGATGGCAGACCACAGGATCGCCTTTGCCCTAGCCGGATCGACGCCGGCGACTTCGAGCAGTAGACCGACTTCGAATCCCGCGATTCCTTTGCGTTTGCGCGTCCGAGCTTCGAGTTCAGGTGCAGATAAGGCCAGCGCTGTGCGGGCGCGGTCCCCCGACTCTCGACTGATGATTACGTCGACGATGGCCCCGCGGAGGATCTGTCCGAATGAGGACGGGGCGTCCTCCGGATAGAGCGAGCGCTGCCACGCAGCTGGATCCATGGGGCGAGCGAGCAGACGCAGACGAACCTCTGCATCGCCGGACTGGGATCGCAGGATGGTGGCAAGGCGTGTCAGCACGTTGGCTCCGTCGCTACCTGGTTCGCCAAGCGCGAGACCTGACGAACGCCGGAGTCGACCGACCGCGCTGTAGACGGCGGGCCTGTCAGAGCGGTCAACTTCGGCAGTCTCGAGCCCCGGGTAGAGGGACGCGAGCGTCGCCTCAGCACGGTCCAGCTCGCCGCTCGCCGCCTCGAGCTGCCAGTGCAGCTCCCCGTCACGCCAGACCACTCGCAACTCCACCGGCGGCCAGCCACGAGGCCACGGGCGATCCACGCCCGTTCGTCGACCCGGATGCAGACCGCGAATGGCTGCGATTGCCGCCTCTGGACCGGTTGAGCGGCCACGGCCGACGGTCAGCTCCAATCGCACCATGTTCGGCGCTACAGCCGCGTCATATGCGGCCTGCCGGCGCCTTGCGACGAACCGCGGCAGGGCGGGTGCGCCGACAGTCGCGATCAGCAAGATCAGCGGAACGGCGATGAGCAGCGGCAGAGGGATCAAGAACGGAACAGCCATCCTGGGATGACCCTACGCCATCCACTCGGCCGCCACAAGGGATTGTGTACCAAACGGTGTTTTGTCTCACCGTACGGGTTATCGCTTCGATATCGTGCACACAATGCCTTGCAGGGCATGCCCAGGAGGAGTACGGTCAGGCCGACTTCAGATCGGGAAGGAGAGTCCGTGACCATCGGTGGCGTTCTCGAGGCCATGGGGACGCGCGACCTGCGAGCCA
>PMKV01000125.1:4338-5865 GCA_003157875.1 Chloroflexota bacterium | reverse complement strand
GTCGAAGCCGGTGCGCATGAAGTCATAGCAGGCCGCGCCGACGACATCCGCGCAGACCGCGGCGCATCGCCCGCAGTCGATGCAGCGAGAAGGCTCGCGCAGGATGAAGGCATGGCTGTCGTCGCGGATGTAGTCGTGGTTGGCGCCTGTGAACCGGTTCTCCGTCACGCTGCGGAAGCCGGCGCCCTGATCGTGGCCCGGCTCCAGGGTCTGGAGCGTCGTTCCGTACTCGATGCCGAGGCGGCGCAGGTCGCAGTTGCCCAGCGCCTCGCAGGTGCACTGGAGGCAGCGCGTGGATTCGGCCATGACCTCGGCCGCGGTGTAGGGGATCTCGTACTCGACGTAGCTCTTGGACCGCTCCTTGGCCGGCATTGCCGTGAGGCGGTGGCGCGATTCCTTCGGCTCGTCGGTGAAGGGCACGATCGAAAGGAATTGCGGCTCCACTTCGGCCAGGGTCTGGCGGTTGCGCAGCTCGGACAGGTCGTTGCCCCCCAGGAAGGCGTCGACGGCATAGGCGCAGCGGCGGCCCTCGGCGATTGCCTGGACCACGGTCGCGGCGCCGATGCGGACGTCGCCGGTTCCGAAGACGCCGGGCCGGCCGGTCTCGAAGGTCACCGAATCGGCCTTGAGCTTGTACTTGACCGCCTCGACGCCCTCGTTGCCGGGGCCGACCCAGGTCATGTCGGGGCCCTGGCCGATGGCCAGCAGGACGCGGTCGCAGTCGATCACGAACTCGGTCCCGGGGGCCGGCTCCGGGCGGCGCCGGCCGCTCGCGTCCGGCGCACCGGGTCGCATGCGGATGAATTCGACGCCGGTGACCTTGTTGTTCGCGTCGACGACGACGCGGGTCGGGCCGGCCTGGAAGATCATCCTGGCGCCTTCTTCGATGGCCTCATGCGCTTCGCTCGCGGCGGGCATGTCCTTCATGTCGCGGCGATAGACGAGGGTGATCGCGCCGGCGCCCTGGCGGACGGAGGTCCGGGTGCAGTCCATCGCCGTGAAGCCGCCGCCGATGACAACGACGCGCTTGCGCTTGTGGCCCGGGTAGGGCAGGCCCAGGGCGGCGATGCGCAGGTACTCGAGGCCGTCGATCACGCCGTCGGCGTCTTCGTTGGGAATGCCGAGCTTGTTGGTGTCGTAGCAGCCGATGGCGACGACGGTCGAATCGAAGCCCTGCTTCTCCAGGTCATCGAGCGTGAAGTCGCGGCCGAGGGCCTTGTTGCACTCGAGTTTGCCGCCGAGCCGCCAGACGGCCTCATATTCGGGCTCGAGGATCTCCTTCTTGGGGAGGCGGTACTCCGGGATGCCGTAGNNCCGTAGCGGAGCATTCCGCCCGGCTCCGGGTCGCGCTCGAAGACGGTCACGTCGTGGCCGGAGAGGAGCAGGTAGTAGGCCGCGGCCATGCCGGCCGGACCGGATCCGACGACCGCGACCCGCTTGCCGGTCTTGGCCGAAGCCTCGAACGGTAGCGGCGCCTCGACGCCGTCCTTCTGCGCCGCCAGCACGATGTCGCCGGCGTAGCGGTGG
>PMKV01000125.1:0-4241 GCA_003157875.1 Chloroflexota bacterium | reverse complement strand
GTAGGCGTTGTGGTCGCTGAAGATGAGCTCGAGATTCGTCCGGCGCAGGCGGCGGAGCTGCTCGGTCTGGGTCCGGACGACCATGCCGGCTTCGGCGGCACGGGAGCACGAGATCGGCGGGTGGTCCTCGCCCTCCACCTCGACGACACACATCCGGCATGCCCCGAAGCCCGGCAGCTTCGGCTCGTAGCAAAGGGTCGGGATCTCGATGCCGTTGGCGCGGCAGACCTCGAGGATCGTCTGCCCCTCGGTGCCCTCGACGATGCGGCCGTCGACCTCGATGCGAATGATCGGCGTCGAAAGCGGGCGCTGGGGAGCCTGGGCCGTGATCAGGCGCTCCTCGGGTGTGTCCTCGTAGGCGATGACCGTGTCGTACGGTGTCTTGGAGTCGGGGCGGCTGTCCGGCCGGCCGGCGCGGCGGTTCCACACGGGCTTCTGGTTGTCCGCCGGGCGCAGCCGGCGGAGCGTCATGTCCGTGACCTCTTCATAGTCCACCAGCGCTGCGGTCTCCGGCGCCGTCGCGTTGGTCGAGATGGCGGAGGTCGCCTCGACGAGAGCCCAATCGGCGGCTTTGCCGGTGTCGCCGGGCTTGGCCGGCGTGGCCGAGGGTGGAGAGCTGGGGCTGGGGCGGCGGGTGGTTTCTCGCATGGGACGCCTCAGGAGACCCCGGCTCGGGCTTCAGCCTTGGGCTGGCAGATCCCGGCGGGGCAGGTGTTGCGGACGATATGGGCATCGAGCTCGTCGCGGAAGTACCGCACGACGGACAGGAGGGCGAGGGTGGCGCGACGTTCGTGGTCGCACAGAGCACTGCCGACGATGTCGACCGAGAGATCGGTCAGACGGGCGATCTCGTCATCGCGCGGCTGACCTTCGCAGATACGGGCGCCGATCTCGGCCAGCCGGCGCAAGCCGATTCGGCAGGGAATCGTCTTGCCGCAGGCCTCATCCGCGCAGAAGCGGGTCAGGACCGCGGCCAGGTCCACGACGCAGCTGTGCTGGTCCAGGACGACGATCGAGCCGGAGCCGACATGCGCGCCGGCCTTCTCGAGAGAGTCGTGATCGAAGCCGGTGCCCAGTTCCTCTGGCGGCAGGATGCCACCCGACGGGCCGCCGACGAGAACGGCCTTGAGCTTGTGGGGCGCCGGAACGCCGCCGGCGACGTCCAGGACTTCGCGGATCGTGACGCCGAACGGAACCTCGGCGATGCCGGGGTGGGCAACCGCGCCGGAGATCTGGACCAGGACCGTGCCGGCATAGCCGGCGGCGGCCGTCTCGGGGAAGCCGGCGACGCCGCCCGACAGGATGGTCGGCACGGCGGCGAAGGTCTGCGGTCCGTGGATCAGCGTCGGCGCTGCCAAAGAGGCCGCGGGTCGTGGTGTAGGGCGGTTGCTGCTCGGGCTGGCCGCGCTTGCCCTCCAGGCCCTTGAGCAGGACCGTTTCCTCGCCAAGCATGTAGGAGCCCTGCAGCGGCTTGACCGAGAAACGGATCTCCGTGCCGCTCTCGAGGACGTTGTCGCCCAGGTAGCCGGCCGCCTCCGCCGCTGCGATGGCCGTTTCCATCGCCCGGATGGCGTCGGTGGCCTCCGCTCGGAGCGCGACTATGACCTCGGCGGCGCCGACGGCGTAGGCGGCGATGGCCGCGCCCTCGATCACCGCGTAGGGGTTCTTCTCGACCAGCACGCGGTCCGTCATGACGGCCGGGTCGGACTGGTAGGCGTTGACCACGACGTA
The DNA here is from genome assembly GCA_003157875.1 of Chloroflexota bacterium. GTDB lineage: Bacteria > Chloroflexota > Limnocylindria > Limnocylindrales > CSP1-4 > Fen-1039. Next base: position 2,510 of record PMKV01000125.1, on the reverse strand, counting down.
GCGTCGGTCGGCCGCGGCTCGGGCGCAGGCACGCCACTTCTCGCCGACCGGGAGGCCGCCGCTGCCGCGACCGCGCATCCCGGACACGCTCAAGGCGTGGAGGACGCCCTCGGCCCTGAGCTCCTCGATTGCGGTCGTGAGGGCCTTGAAGGCGCCGGCGGCGACGGCCGCGTCGAGGTCGAGCGGCTTCGCCGGCGGAGTGGCGGGCAGCAGCACTCGGGGGAATCGGGCCGGAGTCGCCAGGATCCTGATCGCCGCCGTCATGCCACGTTCCTTCCGGTCAGCGTCCGTGCCCAGGCCGCGACGCCGGCGGCGGTAACGGCGTGCGGCGCTCCGTCAATGGTGACCAGGGGCGCGGCCGCGCCGGCGATGTGAGCCGGCACCTGGTCGAGGGCGACGCCGCCCGCGCCCGGTCCACGGCCGATTTCAGTGCCGAGCTCTCTGGCGAGAGTCCTGGCGAGGCGGCTCGAGCCGGCGATCAGACAGGCGGTGCAGCGGCACACGGCCACGGTGTGGCCGGGCTTCTCGAATCGGAGGTGGCGGTAGTAGGTGGCCGTGCCGTAGATCAGCGCGTAAGGCGCCCCGGAAACCTGGCTGACGCGCTTGAGCGCCGCCACCGGCAGGTAGCCGTAGGCCCGCTGAATCTCCTCCAGGATGGGCAGCATTTCTTTGTGGTCGAAGTCGTACCGGGCCAGGATGTCGTCCACCGCGGCCGGATCGATGGCGTCGAAATGGGTGTAGGCCGGATCAGCCACCGGACGGCCGGACCGCCGCAGGGCGGATTCCTCACGCCGCTCGGCGTACATCTCGGCCTGGCCCCAGTGGACGTGGAAACGACCCTTGGTATCGTAGCCGCCCATGTCGATGCACTCGACCGGGCAGGCCTGGGCGCACTGGAAGCACGTCTCGCACTTGAGATTGCCCAGCTCGTCGTAGAGCAGCTGCAGCCGGCCGCGGAAGCGAACGGCGATGTCGGGGGCGGTTTCGGGGTACTGGATGGTGGCCTTGGGCGCGAAGAAGCGGCGCATCGTCAGCGCCATGCCCTTTGCGATGCCGAGGCCCGGAACGAAGCTCATCGCGCGCTCACCGTGGTGGGTTCAGCAGGACGACGGCGGTCGCCGTCACGAACAGGTTGAGTAACGAGGCGGGCAGGAGCCATTTCCAGGCAAAGCCCATCAGCTGGTCGACCCGGACGCGCGGCAGCGTTGCCCGCATCCAGACGAAGGTGATGACGAAGACATAGGTCTTGCCAAAGAACCAGAAAATGCCCTGGACCCAGTCGAAGGCGATGAAGCAGGCCAGGCCAACGACGCCGACGACGGCGACCAACATGAACAGGAAGCCGAGCCCGAGCGACGCCCACAGGCCCCACGTCCGGCCGCCGAAGAGGCGGGCCAGCAGGGCGAAGAAGTAGGTGCCGAACATAGAAACGCTCACGACGATGGCCAGCCACGGGCCGACGCCGAGCGAGAGCGGGTGGAACCAGTTCAGGTTGTAGGCCCACGGCCAGTTGAACGGGGCGGTCCAGCCGCCGAAGAAGATCGTGGTGATCAGGGCCGAGACGATGAAGACGTTCACGTACTCGGCGAAGAAGAAGAAGCCGAAGCGCATGCCCGAATACTCGGTCGCGAAACCGGCCACGATCTCCGAGTCGGCCTCGGTCATGTCGAACGGGGTTCGGTTGGCCTCGGCCGTGGCGGCGATAAAGAAGATGAGCGCCGCCAGGGGCTGCTTGAAGACGAACCAGTCGAATACCGAGCCCGATTGCGCCAGGACGATGCTGTTCGTGCTCATCGTTCGGGCCAGGATGATCACCCCGACGACCGCCAGCGTGAGCGGGATCTCATAGCTGATCATCTGGGCGGCCGAGCGAAGCCCGCCGAGCAGCGAGTATTTGTTGAAGCTCGACCAGCCGGCCATCAGCAGGCCCACGACCGTCAGGCCGCCCATCGAGAAGAAGTACAGCAGGCCGATGTTGAGGTCCTGGCCGATCAGGCCGGGGGCGAACGGGATGACCAGCAGAGTCATGATGCTGGCCATGTAGGTCACGACCGGGGCCAGGGTGAAGACCGTGATGTCGGCGCCGCTCGGGGCGAAGTCCTCCTTGGAGAGGACCTTGAGGCCGTGGATGACGCTCATCGCCACGCCCCACGGCCCGACCCGGTTGGGCCCGACCCGCAGGTTCATGCGGGCGATGACCTTGAGCTCGAGGTAGATCAGGATGAAGGCGGTCGGGATCGTGAGCACAAGGATGGCCGTGGCGGCGGCGACGAAGCGCACGAGCGGCAGGTTTGCGCCCAGGAAGTCAAGGAACGGCGGGCCGAGCACCACGATCGCCAGGACCGTGACCACGGCCGCGCCGATCGCCAGCGGGACGAAGATCAGGGCCAGCCGCTCGACCAGCGAGAGGCGGCCCCAGAACTCGCCCGGGAAGCTCCGGAGGAAGCCGATCGCGGACCGCATTCGGTTCGGGGCCGGTGTGGCGTCGGTCACTTGTCGATCCCGCCCAT
>PMKV01000109.1 GCA_003157875.1 Chloroflexota bacterium | reverse complement strand
TGCGCGAATACCAGCCCGGCGACGATGTGCGGGCCATCGATTGGAACGTCACCGCGCGGATGGATACGCCCTACGTTCGTGAATACGTCGAGGATCGCGAGGTCACGGCCTGGTTCCTGCTGGACCTCAGCCCCTCCGTCGACTTCGGCAGCGCCGAGAGCGAGCGGGTCAAGCGCACCGTCCTGATCGACTTCGTCGCCACTCTGGCGCGGGTGTTGACCAGGCGCGGCAACCGCGTCGGGGCGATGTTCTACGACAGCGCCCTGGAGCGGACGATCCCGGCGCGAGGAGGCCGAGACCAGGTCCTGCGCCTCATCGACGACCTGCTCCGCCAGCCGCGCCTCGAGCACGCGCCGTTCACGGACCTGGCGCCGCTGCTCGATGCCGGGCAGAGCGTCATCAAGCGCCGCTCGCTGATCTTCATCGTCTCGGACTTCATCAGCGTCCCCGGCTGGGACCGCTCGCTCAGCCTGCTCAATCGCCGCCACGAGGTGGTCGCCGTCCGCCTGACCGACCCGCGCGAGGTCGAGCTGCCGGACGTCGGCACGCTGATCATGGAAGATGCCGAGACCGGCGAGCGGATCTACGTCGACACCCACGACTCGAAGTTCCGCCGCCGCTTCGCCGAGGCGGCGGCACGGCGAGAGGCGGAGATCAAGGGCGCCTTCGGCAGGGCCGGCGTGGAAGTGTTGTCGCTCTCCACCGACGACGATCTGGTCCGGGCCATCGTGCGCATGGCCACGTTGCGGCGCCGGCGGCGGAGGTAGCACGGTGTCTTTCGTCTGGCCGTTCATGCTGATCTCGCTGGCGCTGATACCGCTCGGCATACTGGGCTACGCGCTGCTGGATCGGAGCCGCCGGCGCCGCCTGGCCAGGTACGGCGGTTCGGGCCCGGGCGGCGGAGCGGCCCAGCCGCGTTTCCGCAGCCGCATCCCGGCCGCGCTGGCCGTCTTCGGTCTCGTATTCGCCGCGGTCGCGCTCGGTCGACCGCAGGCGGTCGTCAGCCTGCCGCGACAGGAAGGGACGGTCATCCTCGCCTTCGACATCTCGGCCAGCATGGGCGCCACCGACATGACGCCGACGCGCATCGCCGCCGCCCAGGCCGCCGCGAAGGACTTCGTCGCGCGGCAGCCGGTCAGCATCAACATCGGCGTCGTGGCCTTCAGCGACTCTGGCATCTCGGTGCAGGCGCCGACCAACGATCAGGCCACCGTCATCGCCGCCATCGATCGCCTCGCGCCGCAGAAAGGCACCTCGGTGGCCAGCGGCATCCTGGCCTCGCTCAAGGTCATCGCCGCGCAGGAGGCCGGCTACTCGGGCAACGACTTCTACAGCAACCGATCGCCGTCGGCGTCGCCGACTCCGACCGCCACGCCGGTACCGGCCGGCACCCACGCCCCGGCCGCGATCGTCCTGTTGAGCGACGGGGAGAACAACGAGAACCCCGATCCGATGGCGGCAGCCCAGGCGGCGGCGAATCAGGGCGTCAGGATCTACACCGTCGGCATCGGCAGCTCCGCCGGCACGACACTGAACCTCAACGGCTTCCAGGTCTTCACCCAGCTCGACGAGGCCACTCTCCAGGGAATCTCGCAGCTTACGGACGGCACGTACTACAACGCCACCGATGCCGCGGGTCTGCGCTCGATCTACGACAACCTGGATGTCGGGCTGATCCTCGCGCCTCAGCTTACGGAGATCACGGCGCTCTTCGCGGGGATGAGCCTGCTTCTCGTTCTGGCGGGGGTCGTGACCTCGCTGCTGTGGCTTGGGCGGCTGCCATGACGCGACGCGAAGGCTCCACGAGCCGGACAAGGCGGCGATAGATGGACTTCTTGTGGTCGACTCTGCTGGCGTTGTTGCTGGTCCTGCCGGCGATCGTCGCGGTCTACGTGTGGAGCCAGCGGCGGAGGCGGCCCGCGGGCGTTCGCTACTCCAGCCTCTCCCTTGTCCGCGACGCGGCGCCGGGATCCTCGCGACTGCGCCGCCACCTGCCGTTCGTGTTGCTCGTGGCCGCTCTCGGCGGCTTCATCTTCGCCATGGCCCGGCCGGTGGTCATCGTGGCCGTGCCCACCAACCAGACGACCATCATCCTGACGATCGACGTCTCGGGCAGCATGTGCTCCTCGGATATCCCGCCCAGCCGCCTCGAGGCTGCCGAAGCCTCGGCCTCGGCCTTCATCAAGAGCCAGTCCTCGTCCACCCAGATCGGGATCGTGGCCTTCAGCAGCTTCGCCGAACTGGTCGAGGCGCCGACCAGCAATCAGACTGAGCTGCTCGATGCTCTGGCGAGCCTCGCGACCGGTCGACGGACGGCCATCGGCGACGGCATTCTCGCCTCCATCGACGCCATCTCCGAGGTCGACCCGGCGGTTGCCAAGAGCGTGGCCGACGGCACGCCGGACGTGACGCCGGTGCCGAAGGGGGACTACGCTCCCGACATCGTCGTCCTGCTCACCGATGGGGCCAGCAACACCGGCACGCCACCGCTCGACGCCGCTCAAGAGGCCGCGGATCGGGGAGTGCGGGTCTACACGATCGGGTTCGGGACGGCCAACGGCGGCTCGCTGAGTCCAACCTGCGCGCCACAGTTCCAGGGCCGTGAGCCCGGCGCGGGCGGGTTCGGGGGCGGCGGTGGTGGCGGTGGCGGCGGGGCCGCCGGCGGAGGTGGGTTCGGCGGTGGCGGCAACTTCCCGCGCGGCATCGACGAAGCCACTCTCAAGAAGATCGCCGACATGACGGGCGCGACTTATCACCCCGCCTCGACCGCGGACGAACTCAACAGCGTCTTCCAGAACCTGCCGCTGAACCTGATCGTGAAGCACGAGGCCACGGAGGTCGGCTTCGCTTTCGTCGGCTTCGGCGGCCTGCTCGCGGCCCTCGCGCTGCTGCTCGGAAAGGCCTGGCGGCCGCTCCCCTGAGAGTCGGGGCGCCACCTACTCGATCCGCCAGGTGAACCGGTGTCGCGCGGCAGATTGACGAGTGCTCTGGTGTGTGTTTACGTCGAGTAAAGGTCCACCTTGGTCCGAGCCGACACCGAGTTGCATGGCATCGGGAAGTCCTCGCCAGACGATTCGATCGTGGAATCGGGCACGTTGCAGCCACGGCAGGACCTGCTCACACACGGCTGCCATCGAGAGTGATGCCGTGGCTATCGACTGCTGGAGGACCATCGACATGAAACGTGGTGCGCTCGCACTAATTGCCGGTCTGTTTCTGCTGGGCCTGGTGCCGGGATCTACCCTGGCCATCAACCCGACGAGCAATCTAGACCAATGGAACGATCCTGTCGGACTCGGGCACGGCGCGAGTGGTGCAGTCAACTGGGCCCAGACCTTCACGGCCGGCGAGTATGGCGACCTTAGCGGCGTCGACCTGTACTTGGAGCTGGGTGGGGGCGGGAGCCTCACGGCATCCATCGAGGCCACGGCATCCGGCCTGCCAACCGGTCCGGCCCTGGCGTCTGCGTCCAGTACGGTGGCCGCCAGCGCCGGCTGGGTACATTTCTCCTTCACGACGCCTCTTAGCGTTGTGCAGGACTCGGTGTATGCGATCGTCATCAACCCAACCGCCGCTGGTGTGTGGTTCGGCTCAACCAACACCTATCCAGGCGGCCAGGCATTCGTTGTGGGCGCACCGTGGACTGCCCTTGCCGATCCCGCGGACTTCGGCTTCAGAACGTACGTCGACACCGCTGGCACCCAGCTCAGCTGGGACAAGCCGCAAGTCACGGCGGGTGCCAGCACGCCGCTGACCCTCACCGCCACCATGACGTATGGGAACGGCGTCGAAGCGACTCACTACGACCCCTTCCTGGGACTCATCCCCACCTGGTTCACGCCCACCGGCATCACCTGCTCGGACACTGCGAGCAAGATCGTCCCGGCTGATTGCACATTGGTGAACTTCGGAAACGGGTTCGGCAACCTCATCCCGACCTCCACCACGGGTGACATTCTGACATTCACCGTGACCGGTACCGGCCACCCGACCCTGGCAGATCTCGGATCGACGGGACTGACGGGCGGCAATGCCTGCCTCTACTACCCCTCCATCACTTACTGCAGTGACGCCACTGCCAACGTTCAGGTGGTGGCCGCGGCCGCTACCCCAGCTCCCACCAGGGCCGCCACGCCCCCGCCTACCAGTACCGGCGTCGGGCGCTCCCCGGGCCCCGGCGGCACGATCTGGTTCCTGCCGATGGGCCTGATCGCGTTCTTCGGCGGACTCATCGCCCTGGCAACGGTGCAGCGCCGCCGGGCGGTCCGGCTTCCGGTGCAACGCGGCCGATAGAACTGTCGCGATCGTCTGAACGAGACGGGGCCGCGGGTCTTCGATCCCGGCCCCGTCTCGATTCCGGTCTCAGCCGGAGCGGGGCGCTCGAGGGTGGGCGACGAAGAAGTCGGCGATGGCGCGTGAGTCGCCGCTCGCCCAGCAGTGGCAGCCGCCGTCGATGATGCGGGTCGCGACCGTGCTTCCGGCGGCGCAGCCCCAAGCCGTGGCGGTGACAGAGCCGTCCCCGCTCACTGTCGGCGAGCCCGCGCAGCCGTCGAGGGAGTGCCAGCGGGCGATCACGTTGGCCATCGGCGAGAACATGATGTCGACTCTGCCGCCGGCCATCGGGATCGTAGCGTCGGCGGTGCCGTGGATCGCCAATACGGAGACCGGCCCGGCGAGCGTGCACGGCACGTCGGCACTGCCACCGGCCGTGGCCATGTTCCCGGAAACCGGCGCGATCGCGGCCACGATCTCCGACAGCTCGCAGCCCAGGCGGTAGCTCATCATCCCGCCCCGTGAATGGCCGGTCACATAGACGCGGTCGGGGTCGACGTGATCCTTCGCCTCGAAGTAGTAAATGAGGTCCTTGATGAACGCGACGTCGTCGGCGCCGGGATGGTTGCCCCATGTCGGCCCGCTGCCGAAGGCGTCCCATCCGTCCGCCACGCCGTCCGGATAGACGGCGATCCAGCCGAGCCGGCCGGCCTGAGCGTCGAAGCCGGTCGTCGTCTCGGCCTGGAAGCCGCCGCCGAATGAGCCGTGGAGGACGATGACCAGACCGGGCGAGGCCAGCTCGTTCGCCGGTCGGTACACGCGGTAGGTGCGATCGACCGCGTCGGCGTGGATCGACTCGACCCTCGTCCTGCCGGTCAGCTGCGCGCCGATGGCCGGCCCGAACGAATTGACGAACGAGCTCGACTGACCGACGACGCCGACTACCAGCAAGAGGGCGATGACGACGGTCGACTTGCGGCCCGGTGCCGGAATCGCCGGCCACCGCTCGCCCGACCAGAAGCTCGCCGGCCAACCCAGCAGCCAGGCTCCGACCGCGGCCGACCAGGCGGCGGCCAGCCCTTCGACCGGCTCGACGGCCAGCAGTTGAGGCTGGCTCGCGCCGGAACGCGCGGCCCACTCGGTTGCCCAGACTGCGATCGATGCCATCCCTATCGCGATCCCGGCCGAGAGCCAGGCCAGGCCGGCGTCCTCCCGGCGCAACAGGGCCGCGGCGAACAGGAGTGCTAGGGGCGTCACCAGAACGACCACGGATGCGCCACCGGCCGCTGCGCCGCTCACCGAGTAACCGTGCGGGTCGCTCGGCAGGAGCAGGGCCATCGCCAACCGCGCGAGACCTGCCGTGGCCAGCAGCACCGCAACCGCACTTGCCTCGGGCCGTTTCGAGGACCAACCCCTCCGGACAAGTGCAACGGCGACGGCCAGCTCGGCGGCGAGCATCGCCGCGACCAGCAAGATGAGCGGCCAGTGCCAGGCCGAGTCGCTGAAGAATCGCTCCGGCCGCGAGACGATCGAGTGACCGATGTTGGCGTGGTCCAGCTCGACGAGGCAGGCGACGGCCCAGATCGCCGGCGAAAGGATCCCGGCTAGGCCGGCCGCCCTCGTGAACCGCATGGGGCCCTCTAATGTGTGGCTGCGCCAATTGTGCCGTCCGGGCGGGTTACCGTCCTGGTCGGGCGTCCCGCGGCTCGTGGTCCAGCCATGGCGGCTCACCTTGCCATCTGCTAACCCGGGTAGCACCAATCCGCGCGAACCGGGCCGCAAACGTGCCATCTGCTAACCCGGGTAGCACGGATCATGACCTACGGTCCGCCGCCGCTGCGGGTGAGGCTGCGGGTTGCAGATTCTGACTCGATCAGACTCGAATCAGCCCCGAATAGGGCTCCGTGGCGCTCGGATTCGTCTGTCCGGGCCAGAGTCCGAGCCTGGAGCCGTTCAGCAGCGGCCAAATCGTGGCCATGTTCCGGACTCGTGCTACGGGGGTTTGCATTTGCCCAAAGTGCCTGGGAGGGCGGCGGCCGATGCCACACTGCCTTCCGAAATCGATGCCGGTCTCCTCGCGAGTCGGAGTCACGTCCGTCCGGGCACCGCTCGGCGCAGAACCGCCGTTGACCCGGGTTCGCCGCGCCTTACGATGTGGCGACGCCACGCCCGCCCGACCCGGAGGACCGTCCGCTGATCACCGATCTGCCGCCTGCCAGCCGGGCCCGCCCGATGCCGGGACGGCGGTGGGTACCGACCATCCTGGTGGCCGCGATCATCGCGGTCGTCGTTCTGGGCGGCATCGGCCTCGACACCGTTATCGCCGCGCCCAGCGCCGGAACCGTCGTGGTCGGCGGCCCGGTGACGATCATCGCCGCTCCCGGCTGGGTCCTCGAGTCGCCGCCCGGCGACACGTCGGAGGGGATCGAGCTTCAGAAGTCGGATGCGATTCTGACCGCCGAGGTAGTCGCGTCGAGCTACTCCGGCGACTCGGCCTCGATGCTGGCGAGCCAGGAGGAATCGCTCAGCGGCGAATCGGCGCAGATCAGCTACGGCGACCCGCAGCTCACGTCGGTAGGCGGCCACGACACCGCCTTCGTCCTTTTCGAGGCGACGCTCGTCTCCGGGCAGCGGTCGGGCGTCATCGACGGCGAGCTCACCTGCATGGTCGTCGATGGGAATGCGGTGGTGATCCTGGTCGGCGCCCCTCAGGGTGATCTGGATCCGGTCATCGACGACGTCTCGGCGATGCTCGCCAGCGTTCGAGCCGGGCGATGACGGTGCCGCAACCGCCCGCGCCGCCGACCGCCGCCCCTCGTTGGGGCAAGCAAGCCTCGATCATCCAGCGCCGCGAGCCGGCATTCTGGCTCTTCTGCGGGCTGCTCGCGATCGGCGGCTGGTTGTTCATTCGAGAGCAGGCCGCCTTGAGCGGCCTCACCGACGCCTGGCTGCTGTCGTGGGCGCTGATGCTCGCCTATGCGGTTCCGGTGACCCTGATCGTCTATCGTCTCGATCTCTTCGAGCGCGAACCGAAGCCGATGCTCGCCGCCGCCCTCCTCTGGGGCGGCGTTGTGGCGACCAGCCTGGCCGTCTATGCCAACGAGGCCTGGCTCTCGGTGGTGAGCAAGGTTGCGACGCCCGATGTCGCGTCCCAGTGGGGCGATGCGATGGTCGCCCCGGGGGTCGAGGAGACACTCAAGCTCATGGGCGTCGTCCTCCTCTTCCTCATCGCGTCGAGCGAGTTCGACGGCGTGATGGACGGCTTCGTCTACGGTGCCATGGTCGGGCTCGGCTTCACCGTGGTCGAGGACCTGTCGTATTTCATCATCGCCGCCGCTGCCGTGCCCGGAACGGTCGACCAGTCGGGCCCGGTTCTGGACTCATTCCTGATTCGCGTGGTGGGGGGCGGCTTGTACGGCCACGTCCTGTTCACCGGGCTGACCGGCATGGGCTTCGCCTACCTGGTTACTCAACGCCGAGTCCGGCTGCCGGGGCGCCTCGCCCGGGGAGGGCTGTGCATCGCCGCCGGAGCCGTCGCGCATTTCGTCTGGAACTCCCCGTGGATGGATTCCGTGCTGTCCACGGCCGGCGGCGGCGACCCGAGCCTCGTTGCCTGGATCGAATACGGAGCGCTCAAGGGCATGCCGTTCCTGATCCTGCTGGGCGTGCTGGTGGTGTTCGCCACGCGCAGCGAAGAGGCCAACTACCGCGCCATAGTCGCCGGCGAGCCCGACCCGATGGTCATAACCGAAGGTGAGATCAGGTCGCTCCGCAGCCTCTGGGCGAGGCGGGCGGCTCGAGCGGCGGCGGGTCGGGCTCTCGGGCCCGTCGGCGCGCAACTGGTCGGGCGTCTCCAAGCCGCTCAGATCGAATACGCCATGATCCGCAGCGACACGGACTCTCCGGAAGACCCGAAGGTGGAGGCGCAGCGTAGGGCAATCCGCGAGATTCGGGTCGAACTGACGGCCTTCGCGAGCCGGCGAGCCGGGGCCGGCGTCCCGTTCGGGGGACCCCCGTTTGGCGTATGACATCACTTCTGCCCGGGCTCCACAATTCGACGGTACGCAACAGTGGGGGTCGGAATGGCTGCAGAGTCGAACGATCGGACCGGTCAGGCGACGGTCGTGCTGGTGTTCCCGGGCTGGAACTGGCGCTCGTACACCGGCGCCGCACCGGCAGCATTGGTGGCGTTGGACAGCCTGGTCTACTTCCCCGGCGAAGTCAGCAAGGGCTTCCGGTTCGAGTTGAGCGTCTCACCGGGCCCACATGAGCTGACGGTCATGCTGGGCGGCAATTCGCGCACGGTCTCCATAGAGGTCGAGGCCAGCAAGACCTACGAGATCCCGCTCAAGTTCGGGGGCCGCTGGGGCGCCCTAAAGATCGAGTTCCCGGCTCAGGACTCCCAGGACGTCGAGGCCTGAGTCGAACTCGAAACCCGCGACCTCAGCGAGCGGCGCTCGCGGGCTCTATCTTCACGACCTCGGCGCAAGGCGAAGGGACCTCCGCGGCGGCGATGACGCGCATCGTCTCGCGCGCGATCATGCGTTCCTCGTTCGTGGGGACGAGCAGAACCCGCACGCGACTGGACTCCTTGGCGAGGTCGACTGCCCGCCCTCGCTCGGTCTCGTTCTTCGCCTCGTCCAGCTGCACGCCGAGGAACCCCAGATCGCGGCAGACGCGTTCCCGAATGACGGGGCTGTTCTCGCCGATGCCCGCGGTGAACACGATCGCGTCGAGCCCGCCCATGGCTGCGGCGTATGCACCGACGTACTTGCGGATGCGATAGCAGAACACCTCGAGGGCCAGCTCTGCCCGCGCGTTGCCGTTCGCCGCCGCTTCCTCTATGTCGCGCATGTCGCTCGAGAGCCCGGACAAACCCAGAAGGCCGCTCTCCTTGTTGATGATCCGGTCGATGTCCGAGACCGACGCGTCGAGCCGGCGGGCGAGGTATACGAGGATGGCAGGGTCGAGGTCGCCTGAGCGTGTGCCCATGACCAGACCTTCGGCCGGGGTCAGCCCCATGCTCGTGTCGATGACGCGACCGCCGCGGATGGCGGCCATGCTGCAGCCGTTGCCGAGATGGCAGGTGACGATGCGCGATGCCTCCGGCGCGATCCCCTGCTTCGCGAGCATCTCCAGCGCGAGGCCGGCAACGTACTGGTGGGATGTGCCGTGGAACCCATACCGACGCACGCCAAATTCGGTGTAGTAGTCGTACGGCAGCGCGTACATGTAGGCGTAGTCCGGGATCGTTGCATGGAATGCGGTGTCGAACACGGCAATCTGTGGAACCCCCGGCATGAGCCGCAGGCAGGCGCGAATACCGTCGATGTTGGGCGGGTTGTGCAGCGGCGCCAGCTCGCTCATCTTCTCGAGTTCCTCGAGGCAGTCGTCCGTGATGAGCGTCGGCTGAACGAACTTCTCGCCCCCGTGTACGACGCGGTGCCCGACCGCGGCGATCTCGCCCACCTGCTTCACGACGCCCATCTCGGGGTCCGTCAGGAGCGCGAACACGCGGTCCATCGCCTCGTCGTGGCAATCCATCTCTGCCTCGAAGGCGATCTTGCCGGTCGACTTGGTCTCCTGGATGATCTGACCGCTTCGCTGGGTCATGCCGATGCACTCGGCCAGGCCCTTCGCGACGACCTCTTCGGTCTCCGCGTCGATGAGCTGGTATTTGAGCGACGAACTGCCGCTGTTGAGGACGAGGATCTTCACTACTGCGTCGCCTGTGCTGCCGTGATGGCGGCCACGTTCACGATATCGAGCGCGTCACACCCCCGCGATAGGTCGTTGACCGGGCTGCACAAGCCCTGCAGGACCGGGCCGTATGCCTTGGCCTTCGCCAGCCGCTCGGTGAGCTTGTAGGCGATGTTCCCGGAGTTGAGGTCCGGGAAGATGAGCACGTTCGCCTTCCCGGCCACCGGGCTGCCGGGTGCCTTCTTCTTGCCGATCCAATCGACGAGCGCGGCGTCTCCCTGGAGCTCGCCGTCGAGGGAAATGTCGGGGCGCCGTTCCTTCGCTATCCGGGTCGCCTCGACGACCTTGTCGACGATCGCATCCTTGGCACTGCCCTTGGTCGAGAGCGAGAGCATCGCGACGCGCGGCTCGAACCCGAGGAGGCTCCGCATCGTATCCGCGCTCTGGATCGCTATCTCCGCCAGCTGCCCCGCGTCGGGGTTGATGACGAGACCGCAGTCGGCGTAGATGAACACGCCGTCTTCACCGTATTCGCAATCCGGAACGATCATCACGAAGAATGCGGAAACGAGCCCGCAGTTGGGGGCGGTGCCGAGAACCTGGAGCGCCGGCCGAATCGTGTCGGCGGTGGAGTGGGTAGCGCCCGAGACCTGTCCGTCGGCCTCGCCCTCGTGGACCATCAGGCAGCCGAAGAAGAGTGGGTCGAGGACGAGCTCAGCCGCCTTACCCTCAGTCATGCCTTTGTGTCGACGGAGCTCGAGGAGCGTTGCGGCGAACCGATCGCGCTCGGGCGAGGCGGCGGGGTCGACGATCCGGCATCCGCTGATGTCCGCGCCGGCCTCTTTCGCCGCGGCTTCGATCTTCCAGAGCGGGCTCACGAGGACGACCTTCGCCAGGCCTTCCTTGACGATCCGCTCGGCGGCGGTAACCGTCCGGACGTCGTCGGCCTCGGGCAGCACGACGGTCTTCTGCGCCGCACGTGCCCTCGCGTAGACGCTTTCCATGACGTTCGACATCATCTTCGAGCCCACTCCTGGTGCGGTTGTGTCGTACGCGCGTCCGGCGCGGAGTAGTGCGGCCCGGACCGCCGCCGAGATAGGTTGCGCAAGGGACGCTCCTCGCCGACCGCGCAGGCCAGGGCCGTAGAGGCTGGTGATCTTGGTGTGAGCTTGGCCGATGGAGCGCCTGCATGAGTAGGGCCAATGGGCGCGCGAAGCGGGCCGGAAGTCCCGGCCCGGTCGGTCGTAAGCGGTTCGATTAGCCCGAAGCACTGGGTCAAGTGGCCGGTTGCCGCCTGTCAACGCCCGTCCGGCTCGGTGCCTCAGGACACCGTCCGAAGGGACCCTGAGCCGCTGGCCCCATCGGGCTGGGTCTGAGATCCGGCTGTCGGAAAGGTGCGGTTCAGTACCCTTATGGTGCCTTGCGAACGGCCTTACAGACGCGCTGGACCGGCCTCGAACGCGCGATCCGGACGCAAGGGTCCTGGGTGCCATGACCGCCGTACCATTGCCCCCTCCCCCCTGCCGTCCCATCCTCAGCCGCATGACGGGCCTTACTGTCCGGCGCTTCGGCCGACTCCCCACCAGCGCGCTGGTGGCCTCGCCCGTGGCGCTGCTGCTGCTGGCCTTAGCCGTTGGGACCGCTGCCGGCCATTCAACCGGCAGGCTCGCGGACCCGGTGGTTTCGCCGAACCCTGCGGTGGTTGGGGCGGCGGTCTCGTTCGGTGTGACCTTCACCGACGCCAGCGGCGCCTCCCCCCGGTCCGTGTCGGTCGCGATCGATCGGACGACGATGGCCATGACCGGCGCCGACTCCGACTACGCCCATGGCGTGCGTTTCAGAGTTACGACGACGCCGGCGGCTGGTTCGCACGAGATTCATTTCGATGCCGTCGATGCCGCCGGCCACGCCGTAGACCTGTCGGACGGGTGTCTGACCGTGAAGGCCGGAGCAAGCTCGACCCCGAGCCCGTCGGCGACTCCGACTCCAGCACCGACTCCGACCCCAACCCCCGTGCCGACGCGGACGCCGACCCCAATCGCCGCGCCCACGCAGGCTCCTCCGCCAATCGCGACCCCCAGCTCGATGCCCATTCTCGATACTGAGACCGGGAGCGACGACGGCCGCGAAACCCACGGGAGCGGCGGCGATCGGTCCGGATCGGTACCTGGGGCGGAGAATCCCGCGGCCAGCCCAAGTACCTACGCGGGTGCGCCTCTGGCGGGTGCGCCTCTGACGGACACGAACCGGGGCAACGGCGTCGGTGCCCTGGTGATCGGGATCAACCGGAGCGATCTGAGCAAGCCTGCCCCTGCGGTCGGGGGCTCGCGCGGGACCGGCTCGGGGCTGCCGGCGGATCTACTCGGCGGAAAAGCCGCCTCGTTCGAGCAGCTGGCGAAGGAGCTTGCGCCGACGGTCGCCACCGCCTGCGGCGGCTGCGCGGCATGGGCCGCGTTCATCTTCATGGGCAAGAAGCGCCGTGACGACGAGGAGCCCGATGATGTGGTGCTGGCGCAAGCTGCGGCGGGCGGCGTCGAAACCGGGGCCGCGCCGGGACTCGAACCGGTCGACGAGTCGATGTTGCCGCGCTGGCGGAGACCGTCGCTGCAGCAGGTTCGGCGCGCGGATCCGCTTCGGGCCGCGGCCCAGGCTCCTCACATGTCCTTCGAGTCCGCCGGCGTTCAACCGCTCGACAACTACGAACGCCGGACCATCGGCTATCGGGTGGTCCGCCTGCTCGACTCGCCTGATGAGTTGCGGGCGACGGAGATCGGCATCGTGGACCAGGGGGACGAGGTCAAGCTGCTCGAGCGCCACGGTGTCTACTGGTTGGTCCTGTGCCCGGATGGCCGGCAGGGCTGGGTCCACCGGATGACGCTGGCCGATGCGACCCAGGCGACCAGGCTCGAACTTGACCCTGAACCGGAGCCGCAGTACCCGATCGAAGACGAGACCGCAGTGGACGCAGAGTACGGGCAGGATCCCGCTACCGACGGTCTGCTCGAGGCCTACATGTCGGCCCGTCGGGACATCCTGCGCACCATGGGCGCCGATGTTACGCCCGCCGTCGAGCACAAGGTGGCCAGGCAGTCGGCTCCTGTTCCGGCCGACGCTCCGATGCCGGCCGAAGAGGCCGCCGCGGGCACCCAGGCGGCCCCCGCGGGCACCGCTTTCGCGCCGTCCGCCGGTCAGTTCGCCGCCGCGGCCGGTCAGTTCGCAGCCGCCGTCACGGAATTCGCACCCGCAGCCGCCTTCGCCGTCGCGGCCGCCCAATTCGCCGCGGCGGCCGAGTTCGCACCCGCAGCCGAGTTCGCGGCCGCCGTCACCGAGTTCGCCGACGCGGCCGGTCAGCTTGCCGCCGCGTCGGCGGAATTCGCTCCCGCAGCCGATTTTGCCGCCGCGGCCAATCAGTTCGCGGCGGCGGCCAGCGGGTTCGTTACCTCGGCCCCCGAGTTTGCCCCGGCGCCCACCGACACCTTGTCGGCTCCGGACGTCGCTCCGGCACCCGCGGACGCCGAGGCGACGGCACCGGCCGAG
>PMKV01000015.1 GCA_003157875.1 Chloroflexota bacterium | reverse complement strand
CTACATCGCCGAGCACGGCTACTCCGACACCCGCGCCCTCGTGGCCTTCTCTGGCAAGGTCGACGACGCCGGCCTCGACTTCAGCGAGTCCGGAATGAACGGCTTTCCTGAGTCGCAGACTGCGGCTCAGTTCGGTGGGCCGGAGTTCGGCGTCCTGATCGTGGCCGAGAAGTTCCAGACCGGCTACGACCAGCCGCTCCTACACACGATGTTCGTCGACAAGACGCTCGTGGGCCTGGCCGCCGTCCAGACCCTCAGCCGCCTCAACCGGATCCATCCAGAGAAGAACGACACGTTCGTGCTCGACTTCCGCAACGAGGCCGAGGCGATCACCGAAGCGTTCGCGCCNNCCTGCTCCACGACCTGGCCGATCGACTGCTCTCGCTCCAGGTGCTCGACGACGTCGAAGCTCGCGCAGTGGCCGCGCTCATCGCCGATCGGAGCAAGAAGATCAGCGACCACGGCGCCGTGTATGCCCAGCTGGCGCCGGCCGTGGAGCGGTTCAAGGCCAAGCGCCCCGAGGAGCAGGACGAGGTCCGCGACGCGCTCGATCAGTTCGTCCGCGCCTACTCGTTCCTCTCGCAGGTGGTCGACTTCGGCGATGTCTTCCTTGAGGCGCTGTATCTGGCCAGCCGCGCGCTGCAGGCGTTGCTGCCATCCGAGGGTGGCGGGCGTCTCGATCTCGGCTCAGAGGTGGAGCTGACGCACCTGCGCCTTGAAAAGACCGGCGAGGGTGACATCGGCCCGGACAAGGGCACGGGCGAGTTGAAGGCGATCTACTCGGGCGAAGGCAAGGAGACCGAAGAAGAGCAGGAGCGCCTCTCCGCCATCATTCAGGTCCTCAACGACCACTTTGGCACCGCCCTCGGCCCGGCCGATCAGCTGTTCTTCGACCAGTTGGAGACGACGTGGCTCGGTGATGCACAGCTCGTCGCGCAGGCTCGGGCCAACCCGATCGAGAACTTCAAGCTCGTGTTCGCGGACGTCTTCCTCAAGAGCATCGCGGGCCGCATGGACGACAACGCGGACATCTTCCAGCGCATCCTCGACGACCCCGCGTTCCAGTCAATCGTGATGAACCACTACCTGCGCCGAGTCTTCACTCAGGCGCGGGCAACGGGCGACGCAACGTAGCAGTGGGGCGGTCCAATGGAGAGCGCGGTCAACTGGTCGGAGTTGCGGTGGAAGCTCGCCGACGATGTCCGCGGCGCGCGTTTCCCAGGGGCGGTCGCCGTGGTTGGCGAAGCTATCCGGAAGGGCTTCATCAAGGACTGGCGGGACTGCGCTCATCTCATAGCCGATGACCGGAGTGGCCCCGAGATCGCAGATCCCATCTTCGTCGCCGACTTCATGGTTGCCCTGGCCGGCGATCGGTCGGACCTTCGCGTACTCGATCCGTGGGCCGGGTTAGGTCTGACGCTCCGAGACTTTGACGATGCCGGTCGACTTCAGCAGGGTGTCGGGATCGAGATCAACACTGAGGTCCACGAACTGGCGGCCGAGCTGCTCCCGAGTCCGCGCATCGAATGGCTTCTCGGCGACGCTGGGCAGCTTCTGGACACCGACATCGGCCAGTTTGATCTCGTCGTTGGATCGCCGCCTCTGGGCCTGCCACCGAGAACGTTGTCGGTGCCAGACCGAAGTCTCAACCTGAGGGCCAGCGCGACCTACACGATGATTGTCCAAGCCGCGCTGAAGCTGAGCCCAGGCGGGTCGATGCTCGTGGTGCTGCCGGACGGCTTTCTTCGGACTACGGACGGGCTATCAACGCAAGCCTGTCTGCAGGCCGCCGGAGTCGGCATCACAGCTGTGCTTGCTCTGCCAACCCGGACGTTCGCGGGACTGTCTATTCCGCTGAACGTGGTGGTCCTCACCCAGGAGTCTCAGGACTCGGTCTTCCTGGGTCAGGTTGACGCCCAGGCTGACCAGGAGATCCTGCTGGCCAACCTACGGGCGCGCCGCAACGGAGCCCTCCCGGAGCTCGGTCGCCTAGTGCCGCGCACGGATCTGGTCCCGCCGAGACAGAGTTTCGCCCTGCTCGAACTTCGCGAGGCCGCTCGTCGAAGCGGACTTCAGGCCGTCGCGGTGGAGAAACTGGCTGTGTCGGTGAAGCGGCCTAGGGCCACCGGCGAGGCTTTCCCATCGCTTCCCAACTGCGTATACGTGCCCAAGCTTGGTACGTCTTCCGCCGTGACTTCGCCTGATCAGTTCCAGATCAAGCCGCAGAACTACATCCAGGTGCAGATCAACCCGGAGATCGCTGAGAGCGAGTATGTGGCCGCGTTCCTTGGCTCAGCCCTCGGGCGGCGGGTCCGCCGGCAGCTGACTTCGGGGACCACGATCCCCCAGATCTCCATCGAGAGCCTGACGGCGGGCGAGTTCTACCTGCCCGCCAGTCTTGAGCAGCAGCGCGCGACCGTGCGGCTTAGTTCACGACTCTCAGAGTTGGGGCTGAGTCTCCAAGCTCTGGAGAAGGAGCTGTGGGATCGCCCGCTCAGCGTCGCCAAGATCGAGGCGGGCCTGGGTAGGGTGCTCGAAGGAGACGGCTTCGAGCGATGGATGGAGTCCCTGCCGTATCCGCTCGCTTCCGTCATCTGGCGCTATCGAGCCTCGGACGATGCAGAGCGCCGTTGCCGCTTCTTGGTGAACCTGTTCGAGGCCCTGGTCGTCGTACTTGTCGAGATCCACTATTCGGCTCTCGAGCGCGACCCAGGACTACTTCAGGACGCGATCCGGACAGGAACTGCGAAAGACCCATACGACCGAGCGTCGATTGGTATCTGGGCAAACCTCTTAGCTCGTCTGGCCGCCAAGACTCGTCAGCTCGTTGCGTCGGATCCAACCAAGGCCCAGGAGCTGTTTGCCCTTTCAGACATAGAGCGACTGAACGCCATCGCCAGCAAGACGGTTGTGCGTCTGCTCGAGCAGGAAGCCGCCGAGTACCGGCGCAACTGGATTGGGCACGCGGCGGTGGTCGGACCTGCGGAGTGGGAGCGCCGATTGACCCAGGCGGAGGGAACGCTGGCCAAACTTCGCGAGGCCCTTTCTGACGCCTTCACCGGATGGGAACTCGTCCGAGCTGGCCAGGGCAGTCTTAAGGCCGGCGTGATCTCAGCGAGCGTCGAGCACCTCACTGGATCCAGGGCTCTGTTCCGACGCGGGTCCGTCAAGGTGAGGGACTGGCCCGAGGATGGCTGCCTCTACATGATCGAGGACGACGCGTCGCTGATGCTGAGACTGGCGCCGCTCATTCGACTGCGGCGAAGCCCTGAGTCAGTACAGGATGCGGTCTACTTCTACGATCGTATCGAGAGCAGAGGCGTCCGGTGGGTGTCATACAGCCATGAAGAAGTGCCGGAGGTCGTTGAACCCGACCCTGAGACAGCTGCTCTGATCCGTAAGCTGGACGCTTTGGGATGAGAACCGGTCGCTGGGGCTGCCCCCGGACGACATCGTAGGCGGTTACCGCATCGCAGAGAGGTGGACATGGAGATTGGGGCCGTGAGCGAGCCGAACCCAACCGGGCCGCAGTGGATCGAGCGCTCGTCCGTCTTCAAGACCGGCGGGGACCCCCTCGGTATACAGACGATCACGCAGGATCGAGTGATCGGTCGCTTGCTGCCCGGCATCCTGGCCCTCTCGGAAAGAGCCCGCTACTTCTCGTTCTACGCGTACTTGCTGCAGCGCTACGAAGACCTGCGGCGCACGCCCACGAATAGAGCCCTCCAGAACTACGTCAGGGCTCGCGACTACGAATACGCGCTGGCTGTAAGGCTGTGTCCAAACCACTGCGGTTCCAGCGCCGTAGGCGCGAACAACGCTAGTCGCGCCACTGCCACTCACCCTGCGAGCTATGAACGGGGCATATCGGTGGATAGCGACGGCGGCGGAT
Organism: Chloroflexota bacterium; assembly: GCA_003157875.1. Taxonomy (GTDB): domain Bacteria; phylum Chloroflexota; class Limnocylindria; order Limnocylindrales; family CSP1-4; genus Fen-1039. The sequence continues at coordinate 3,932 of PMKV01000015.1, read as the reverse complement.
ACGGTCTCTACTACGGCAGCCCGATGACCAGGCTCGGCATCGTCGCTCCTGCAGGGACTCTGTTGGGGGAGGTCCCGACGCCAGTAGACGTCGTCAGGCGCCCGGGCCGCGCCATCGCCCTCGCCCAAGCCTTCGGCCAGGCTATCGCCGACACGCGCTACGTCACGGAGGGCTTCATCGACAACGACGAACCCATCCCCGAGGACGTGCTGGTCGATTATGCCTCGAAGGCCTGCCTGTGCCGGCTGGTCGACTTCCCGCAAGAACGGGACCTGCTGCGTCAGGTACTTCTGGAGCCTGACTCGTCGGTCGATCCGGCGGAGGTTCGGGCCAGACGAGAAGGAATCGCCCTATTCCTCGACCTGCTGAGCCGCGACAAAGACGTGGGCACGTCCGACGAGGACCTTCGGCGGGCAACATGGCGGGCGTTCGTGGAGACGCCGCGGATCACCGGGGCCGCGTACACGCGCACTCTCTCACGTTGGGCAGTCGTCGCAGCCGGCCATTGGGCTCAGATGGCACTCATGATTGTGTGGCGGAACGCCGGGCCGGCGCTGCTGAATCGCGACACTGGAGCAGGTCTTACCCACGAGGAGCTGGCCAGTGCCATCAATGAGCTGGCCAGTGCCAAGGTGAGGGTGGGCGAGTCTGAGATAGACGTCCACGCCGGCCGGCTGACCCGCGATCTCGACGAAGAGTTGAGGCTGGGCTTCTTGCCGGCCGACCTGCCGAGCCTGGTTGGCGACCCGAGGGCGGCTACATCCGCGGTTGCCGGGATCTGCCATATGCTCCTCGTTCGAGCGGCTCTACCTGAGGCCGAGGCCTCCGGCCCGGACTGGGGCGAGTTCGGCCGGATCGACGGCGAATGGCAGCCCGGCCTGATTCGAATGATGGCCTTGTTCGATCTTCACCTCGCCGACAACCCCACGGTTGCCGAGTCCCTGGCCTGGCTTCTCAATCATTTCGTCATCCGGACCCATGAACGCATCGCGTACTCGAAGCTCCCGGAATTCACTTTCCGCTTCCGCTGGGAGATGGGCAGCCTTCGCTTCTACGGCCACCCGTTCTCGTGGACGGACCCGGGCAACATCCGAGCACGAACCCTGAAGAGCCTGACCAAGGACATCGAGTTCTGGCAGCCGGCAGACGGGCAGCCGGTCCTGACTCCGGATGGCGTGGCCCTGGTGGCACGAGCGTTCGGCGAATGAAGGTCCTCGCCGAATTCACGGCCCGCTGGACCGTGTGCTGGATGACCACGTACACCTTCGAGCCGCCATTTCTCGAAACGGTTCTTGCCCGGCGGCTGGGCGAGCCGCCACTAAACACCGTGGTGCTGGCGGATCAGGACCGCCTGTCGCGGACGTGGGCGGGCATCGGGCCGGGCGAGCGGTGGAGCATCCGAGGGGCAGGTCGAACCTACCTGATACGGGGCGTCGCCCTGCCGGCAGGCGTGTTCCACCCCAAGACAATCCTCCTCGCCAACGACCGGGAGGGGGTCCTCCTGGTGGGTTCGGGCAACGTCGGCTTCGGCGGCTTCGACAACGGCAAAGAGATCTACTGCCGGTTCCACTCTGAGCAGGACGGCCCGGCATTCGCATCTTGGCGTGAGTGGATGAACGAGCTCGTGGCCTTCGTGGACGAGCCGCTGCTCCGCCTGCGCTGGGGCGCGCTGCTAGGGCAGCTCCGCTGGTTGCCATCGGACACGACAGGTTCGCCGTTCATCACCAATTGGCGCAGCCCCATCTTGGGGCAGTTCCTACGGATGGCAGGTCGCGCCGGGGCCACGGTACCAATTGACGAGCTGCATTTCGAGGCGCCCTTCTTCGATTCCGAGTTGACCGCACTATCGGCCCTGATCGAAGGCTCCCAGCCGCGGAAGATCGTCGGCTACTTTGGCCTGCCAACCAGCGTGGACGGGGCCAAGCTGGTGGGCCTGCTGGATTCCGGGGGGCGGCCTTACCAGGTCTTCGCTGTCGAACCCGAGGCGTTCGTCCACGCCAAGCTGTTCGGACTCCTCGATGGAGACAACGCTACCGTCCTCTCGGGCTCCGCGAACGCGTCCTCACCGGCGCTCCTGAAGACCGCCCTGACCGGGAACGCCGAAGCGGGCGTCGTCTGGCAGATGGCGTCGGCCGACGCTAGGGCTCTTTTGGTCCCGCCAGACTCCACCATGACACCGCTCGGGATTGAGTCGATGCACCAGTTCGAGTTCAAGCGCTCGAGCGAGGTGGCTTTGCCAAGGACCCGACTGATCGCCGCTACGCTCGGGTATGACGGCAGGATCACCGTCGCGGCTAGGCCGGACCCCGGCTCTGCCTTTCTGACCGACGGATCGATTCGCGTCGGCATTAGGGGAGGTACATCGGTCGAGACGCTCGGCGACCAGATTCCCGACCTGGTCTGGCTTGAAGACACCTCGGGCGAGCGCCTCTCCAACTCGGTGCCGCTCGACATCCGTGCCGACCTTGAAGCGACGCTTCGCTCCCGCGATCCCGGACCAGATCGGCCCCGCGAGATGGAAGCGATGGATATGAACCATCCGCTCGGACGTCTCATGGCGGGGCTCAACAGCCTGGGTCTCTTCGATATCGAAGATACTCCGGCCGGGCGTCACGCTCAGGCTGGCGAAGTCGATGAGGGCGAGGTAGACGACACCTTCTGGGAGCGTCTCCTGCGCGACGGCTTGGACGCAGACCCCCGCTCCGCCGGTTACCACCGATTCGGCAGCCGTGTGTTTGCCGATGACGAGCTGCTCTGGCTTCTGGAGGAAATGCTCCATCGCGCCCCGTCGCCCACCGTTCTCCGGCTAATCGACGGGACCCAGGTGGAACGGCCGCCGTCCGACGGCCCAGGCGAGCCGAAGGTCGGCTTGCGCGCCTATAACGTCCTCGTTCGCTGGTCGCTGGCCTTGACCGATAATCGAGTCTCCAGGTGGTACGGGGAGACGGCGCAGGTCCGGCACTACAGCGCCCTGCTGAGTGCCATTGCGGAAATCTGGCCTCAGGGCTGGATCAAACGCGATCGCCTGGTGAAGCTGCTAGGGGTCCTATTCGGTGCCTTCATCAGACGCGAACGCGCCACCGGATACCTTGGCGGTATGACTGAGGACGAGCGAGCGCCCGCCCTGGCCGCCCTGGCCGAGACTCCGGCGCCGGAGGTTGCCGCTGCACTCGCTTATGCCGCCTTGCGGGACGCCGGTACGGACGCCTTCTTCGAGTGGCAGCCGTTTCTGATCCCGGGTGTCGCCTGGGGCGTCTTCCGACCATCGGCAGCAGCAGCCTCTCTGGCATCGAGTCTCGTCGGTTCGGCGGTGACCGAGGATGCACTATCGGCGCGGCTGGATTTCGTGGCCAGTTACACCGATGACGACCACTGGTGTGAGCGAATCTCGGCACTACTCGGGACTGGACACGTGAAGATCGACAGGGTCGCTCACCCCTTGTATGGAGTGGAAGTCAGCGCTCAAGGACTCGGCAATGTGCTAACCGACCCACGCGCCGTCGCTCTGGCCCGCGCAGCGCTCTCGTACCGAAGGGGTGCCGGAGTCCGGCTGCGCGCCGACGGGGCTATCGTTGCCATCGCGCTGGGCCGCCCGATCTTCGCAGCCGTGTCCGGGAGGGAGTTCTCCTCCATTGAGCCAGTCAACGCGGACAAGCTCGAGGCTTTGGTCGCAGAGGGCTCAGCCTTTGGGTCACTCCTGGTGGAGGAGGCCGCAGCTTCGTGATGTGGGACCGTAGACTCAACCCAGCGTCTTGGATGTCTAGCCGGACAAGGGGATGGCGGTGCTGATCAAGCCCGCGGATGACAAGCAACACAACCTCGACGCTCTAGCGACTCTTCTCTTGCGGACTGATCTGTACGCGTCCACGAGGCAGAGAATCGAGCAAGAGATCCGCAACATCCGTGCAGGTCTCGCCGGCGAGCGCGAAGCG
>PMKV01000028.1 GCA_003157875.1 Chloroflexota bacterium | reverse complement strand
CCGCGACCCCGTGAAGACGGAGCCGCAGAGCCGGCCGGCGCTCGACCTGCAAAGTCGGCGGCTCCGTCTGGGCCGGGCGGTGGTGACGAGTTCGGCGCGAGCGACCTCGACGAGCTGCCTTTCTAGGGCCGCCCGCCGTTTCCAACGACTCCAATCGCCGCGCGTTGAACGCGGCCGTAACGAACAAGGGACAAGACAACATGCCTACGAACCCGCGAGAAANNAGTCAACCGCCTGCGCCGCTACCTGTCCGAGCGGGCCAAGATCGAGCCGCGACGAAAGACCGGCACGTGCGCGAACCACCAGCGCCAGCTGGCTGTGGCCCTGAAGCGCGCTCGGATCGTGGCCCTGCTGCCGTACGCTCCTCAGCACGTCCGGCCGTAATCGGCGCCCAGGCGGTCGATCGCCTGCATTCCGGATCGGGGTCGCCACCACGGCGCGGCTCAGTCGGCTGCTGATTCCACGGTGAGAGTCACCACAGGCAAGGGAAGCTGAGTTGGATCTGCTGCTGCTGGCCGTCGCGTTCGCGGTGATCCTGGTCGGCTCGGAGCTGTTCACCAACGGCATCGAGTGGTTTGGGCACAAGCTCGAGCTGGGCGAGGGCGCGATCGGGTCCGTACTGGCGGCCATCGGAACCGCCCTCCCCGAGACGATGGTTCCGCTCATTGCCATCGTCTTCGGCGGGGGAATGGTGGCCAGCGAGATCGGTGTCGGCGCCATCCTGGGCGCGCCGTTCATGCTTGCCACACTGGCCATGTTCGTAACCGGCGCGGCCGTTCTGCTGATGCGAAAGCGTCGCCCGACGGGTACGCGTCTGGCCATCGATACCGGCGTGGTCGGACATGACATGGCCTATTTCGGGGTGGCCTACGGCATTGCCATCGGGGCCGCGTTTCTACCGGTTGAGCTCGAGTGGCCGAGGCGTCTCATAGCCATCGTGCTCATCGGCATCTATGCCCACCACGTGTGGGTCCACTTCCAGGCCGACGCCGCCGAGCACGAAGGGCTGGAGCCGTTGCGGTTCCACAAGCTCGACCGCCGGGCGCCGCAGCATCCCCACGCGCCGCGCATGTTCATCGTTTCGGTCCAGGTCGTATTCGCCTTGGTCTGCATCATCGGTGGCGCCTGGGCCTTCGTCCGGGCCGTGCAGGATGTGGCGGCCTCCACCTCGCTCAACGGGACGCTGCTGGCCCTGCTCGTCGCCCCGATTGCCACGGAACTACCGGAGACACTCAACAGTGTGCTCTGGGTCCGGCGTGGCAAGGACACGCTGGCGATGGGCAACATCACCGGGGCGATGGTCTTCCAGAGCGTCATACCGACATCGATCGGGCTCGTCTTCGCGCCTGCTCTGTGGACTGTCGTCGGCGGAGGGGTTGCGTTCGGTTCGGCCGCCGTGACCCTCGGCGCGTCGGCTGTGATATTCCTGCCGATACTCGTCCGCCGGCGCCTCGGGGCGATGGCTCTGACCCTCGGCGGGGCCTTCTACCTCGGCTACGTGGTGTTGGTGCTGGCGGTCCTCGCTCGGTCTGGAGGCTAGGCCGGACGGCGTCCGGAGCCGTCCGGGGGCCTTCAGTCGAGGTGTGGTCTACGGCGGCTATAATTGCAATTCGCCGGCCGAGCGCCGGCGGTCAGCAACAGGAGCGCCGAGATATGGTCATGGAGAACGCCACGGTCCCCGCCGCAAGCGCGGCATCCACGCCGGACCAGAACAGCCGCGTCTGCTACTTCAAGGGCGCCTACGTAGCGCTTGGCGAGGCTCGCGTTCCGATCATGACCCATGCCTTCCTGTACGGAACGGCCGTCTTCGAGGGGATTCGGGCCTACTGGAACCCGGACGAGAAGCAGATGTACGCCGTCCGGGTCAAGGAACACATCGTCCGGCTGCGCAACTCGAGCAAGATCATGCTCATGGCGGAGCTCCCCTCCGTCGACGAATTCAGCGAGATCGTGCTGGAGGTCTTCCGCCGCAACAACTTCCAGGAAGATGCCTATTGCCGGCCGTCCGTCTACAAGAGCACCGAGGCGATCGGCGTCAAGCTGCACGGGCTGACCCACGAGTTCTACGTCCTGGCGATCCCGATGGGCGACTACATCGACACGGCGAAGGGCATCTCGACCGGGACCGTCTCCTGGCGCCGCACGAGCGATGTCTCGATGCCGTCGCGCAGCAAGATCACCGGCAGCTACGTCAACCCGGCCTTCTCCAAGACCGAGGCGATGCTCAACGGCTTCGACGAGGCGATCGTGCTGACCGCCGAAGGCCATGTCGCGGAGGGCTCGGCCGAGAACCTGTTCGTGGTTCGCGACGGCGTTCTGATCACGCCCTCGGTCAGCGAGGACATCCTCGAAGGGATTACCAGAGCCGGCATCATCGAGCTCGCCGCCCATCTCGGGATCCCCGTCAAGGAGCGCCAGATCGACCGCAGCGAGCTCTACATCGCCGACGAGGTGTTCCTGTGCGGCACCGGCGCGCAGGTCTCACCGGTGGCGTCGGTCGACCACCGTGCCGTCGGCGACGGTCGCGTCGGGCCGATCTCCCGGCAGATCAGCAAGACGTACTTCGACGCGGTGCGGGGGCGCCTGCCGGCCTTCCGGCACTGGGTGACGCCCGTCTACAAGAGTGAGTGAGCTAGTCGCCCGAGACTCCTCGGCGACGACTCCAAGCCTGGCCTCCGAGCAGGCGCAGCCGGCGGTAAAGCCGAAGCTTTGGCACCGAGTCCTGGAAATCATCCCGGGCCTGGTGACGTGGTGCCTCATCCTGGTCATGATCCCGGCCTCGATCTTCTACCCGATGGCCATGGGGATCTTCGTCCTGTGCTTCGACTTCTACTGGGGCTACCGGGCGATCGTGCTGGCCGTCAGCGTCGCCATCTCGTTCCGGCGCATCCGGCGCGTGGTGGCGATCGATTGGCGGCAGCGCGCATTCACTCTGTCGGACCCGGAGAAGCGCCTCGACGACCTGACCGGCATCATCGAACGCGTACGAGTCCGCGTGGAGGAGCTTCATTCGGCGGGGAACAAGATGGCGGCACACGGCGGCCGGCGCGAGCTCAAACGCCTGTTGGGCGAGCAGCGCAACCTGGAGCGCCTGGTCGCGCTCGGGGAGCCGATCCCGGATCCTCGCCAGCTCTGGCACGTGGCCCTGGTCCCGACGTACACGGAGCCTTACGAGAAGCTGTATCAGACGGTCAAGGCCCTGGCCGATTCCGACTATCCCCGGGACATGCGGATGGTGGCCATCATCACCCGTGAGACGGACCTGCAGGGTCGCGAGAACGTGGCCAAACTGCGCCAGATCTTCGGGCCGAGCTTCCGCCATTTCTTCCATATCCTCGATCCCCTGGAACCTGGCGTGGTGGTAGGCAAGTCGAGCGCGATGGCATACGGCGGGCGGTGGCTGTATCGCGAGCTCACGAGTCTGGGCTTCGATCCCAAGCAGGTGGTGGTCACGGATCTGGACTCGGACTACCGGGTTCATCCGCAGTACTTCGGCTACCTGACCTACAAGTTCATCACCGACCGCGACCGCTTCCGCCGCCTGTACCAGCCCGTTCCGATGTTCCACAACAACCTTTGGCAATGCCCGCTGCCGGTCCGCCTGATCGCGGTCGGCTCGACACACGTCCAGATGTGGCGGCACCTGACGCCGGAACGGTTGATCAGTTTCAGTTCGTATGCGGTTTCGCTGTTCACGGTCCACGAGGTGGACTACTGGGCGACCGACGCCATCCCGGAGGACAGCCGCTTCTACTGGAAGAGCTTCTTCCGCTACAGCGGCCAGTTCCGGGCCGAGCCGCTCTTCATTCCGATCTACGGCGACGCCGTTCGGGCGCGGTCGTATCCGCGCAGCCTGATGGAGCAGTACACGCAGATCCGACGCTGGGCATGGGGCGTGACCGACATCCCGTTCTTCATCGACAACGCCATCACCCACTCGGAGATACCGCTCCGAGAACGGATCGCCCGGCTCTTCGACCTGTGGCTGGACCACATCAATTGGGCCGTGGCGCCGTTCATCATGATCGGCGGGGCGGCTCTGCCGGTGTATCTGAACCAGACCTTCGCGGCCGGGACCTTCGGCCAGCAGCTACCCGTATACGCCGCCTGGCTCCTCACCGGCGCCATGGGATCACTCCTGGTGCTCATGTTCATCGAGGACCAGCTGGCGCCGCCGCGCCCGCCGGAGTGGGGGATTCGGATGCGCATCGCGTCCTGGCTGCAGTGGGTCTGTCTGCCTGTCGTGACGGTCGTTTTCACGAACCTGCCGGCACTGGATGCGCAGACGCGGCTCTTGACCGGCCGCTATCTCGAGTACCGGGTGACCGAGAAGGCCTAGCGCCGCGGGCGGGGCCGCGGTTGTGCGCCGGCGCGCCCGGCCCGGCTCGAGCTAGCCCGGGGGTGGCGTGATGGCAGGGGTGTTTGAGCCCACCACGATGACGAAGCTGCTTTGCTGGGTTGGGTCGGAAAGAACCTGGATTGACGCGGAGGAGTCCCGGGTGGCCGAGTCGGAGAGCCCGAGCGTCTTCTCGAGCAACGCGAACGTCTGTGGGTAGAGCGCGTCGGCTCCGTTCACGAGGATCAGCGTCGTCGGCTCGCTGCCGGGTGAACCGTCGCCCATCTGGGCCTCCAGTCCGAGGGACTGCAAGTAGGTCACCAGATCGGCAGCCTGCTGAGCCGACCCTGAACCGACCTTGACGACGATCGGCGCTCCCTCGGCCAGTACCGCCTGCGGCGCGAGGCCCGCGGTCGGGCTGGTCACCGCCGCGACCGTGGCGCGTATCGCGGTCAGGTTGGGGGTGAAACTGCCCCAGCCGTAGCCGGTGCCCGGCGAGAAGGCGTAGGTCTTGATGTTGGCCAGGTTGACGGACTTGGCCTGGTCGATCAACGCTCCGAGAACGCCGGGGCCCTCCGGTATGTCGGTGTGGATCGTGCCGGACAGGGCGTCGATGAGCGCGCCGAGGTGGGTAGATACCGCGGCCAGGTCCGCTTGTTGCTCGAGGGCGACGAGGATCTGCTCCTGGCGAGCAGATCGATTGAAGTCGTCGTAGCAGTAGCAGCCCTTACGGGCACGAGCGTAGTCGAGAGCCTGACTGCCGTTGAAGTGCTGCATCCCCGCCGGGACGTAGATCCGCATGTGAGGCGTGTCGCCGTTGCCCGGGTAGCCGTTGTCGATGAGCGGCGCGGGGACGTCGACCGTCACGCCTCCGAGAGTGTCGACGACGGTCTGGAAGCCCGAGAAGTTGACCAGAACGTAGTATGGGATCGCGTCGGTTCGGCCGAACAACGCGAAGCTCATGGCCTGCTTGAGGGCGTCGGCCCCACCGTTGGGGAAGAGATCACGATAGCGGTCCGAGTAGGCCCACAGGGCGTTGAGCTTGTTGTTGAAATAGGGCCCCCACAGCGCCGACAGGGCCGAATTGGGCGGCATCGCCAGGCCGAAGGTGTCGCGGGGCATGCTGAAGAGCGCGACCCTGTGGGTCTGGGGGTCGATGCTGGCAACCAGCATGGAGTCCGTTCGGAAGCCGCCGTCCTGCTCGTCGACACCAACGAGGAGGATGTTGAGTCGAGCAGTGCTGTCCCAGGGCTTCGCGGTCGGCTGGGCCACGAACGTGGCCCTTGGGATGAGCGAAGGCGTCGGGTTGGGTGCCATCGAGGGGCCGGGTGTTTCCTGCGCGATGACGATCGGAGCATGGATCTCGTCCAGGGCGTGCAGCAGTCGCAGATCCCAATAGCCTGCCAGCGCATGGCCGGCGGCCATGACCCCGAGGATTGCGACCACTCCGGTGATCGAGAAAGGATTGACGCGGAGGAGATAGCGGCTCAGGCCGTGCCGATCCGAATCGTCGTCGAGCTCGATAGCGAGCACATAAGCATCGACGGTGGCCACTGCGCGATAGGCCAGGACAGCCACGTTGGCAATGGCCAGGGGTCCCAGGACGGATGTCTCGCCGATCGACAACCCCAGCCCTAGGAGCCCGTCGCGAAGCAGCTCGATCACGACCCAGGCGACCATAGCCAGGGGCAGCGCCGCCAGAATCAGGGCGCGCCGATACGCCCCAACGTAGGCATGTCCCAGGCCCGGGAAGATGAACGATAGAAACGCCGCTGCGAATGCCGACCGGCGTGGGATCGTGCGGACTGAGGTGGCCACTGGTTCGGTAGGATACCGTATGCAAGTCCCCTTTCCGGATCGACCGGCCGGCGAAGACCCGCGCCGCGGCCGCCGGCGAGGGGCTCGTCGAATCCACCGACCCCCAAAGAGCCAAAGGTTAGAGCCCTAGGACGATGTTCCGACCAGTAAGCTCCAAGCCCGATCTCGTCGCCCAGGAGCATGAAATCCTTGCCCTGTGGCGCGAACGCAAGACCTTCGCTCGCCTGCGCGCGCAGAACGCCGGCCATGAGCGCTGGAGCTTCCTCGACGGCCCGATCACGGCGAACAACCCCATGGGCGTTCATCACGCCTGGGGCCGGAGCTACAAGGACATCTTCCAGCGCTACTGGGCAATGCGCGGCCGGGACCAGCGCTACCAGAACGGCTTCGACTGTCAGGGATTGTGGGTCGAGGTCAACGTCGAGAAGGACCTGGGCTTCACCAGCAAGCGCGACATCGAGAGCTACGGCATCGCGGAGTTCGTAAGCCTGTGCAAGCAGCGCGTCCTGACATACGCCGCGCGCCAGACGGAGCAGTCGATCAGGCTCGGAATGTGGATGGACTGGAACGATCCGCACGACCTGCGCCGCCTGGGCGAGGAATTGGCGGACGACCCGGGCAAGACGGTCACGATCCAGGGTGCGAACGGCCCGGTGACGGACACGGCGGAGATGCTGGTCGGCCGGTTGGGTATGCCCGAGATGGGCGGCAGCTACTTCACCTTCTCCAACGAAAACAACTACCTGATCTGGTCCTTCCTGGCCGAGTGCCACAAGCGTGGCTGGCTGTACAAGGGCCACGAC
>PMKV01000139.1 GCA_003157875.1 Chloroflexota bacterium | reverse complement strand
CTTGGCCGGGGCGCGGTTGATCTCATCGGCCAGCAGGAGGTTCGTGAAGACGGGGCCGAGCGCGGTGTTGAACTCGCCGGTCTTCTGGTTGTAGATGCGGGTGCCGATCAGATCGGCCGGCACCAGGTCGGGCGTGAACTGGATGCGCTTGAACTCGCCGCCGATCGATTCGGCGAGGGTCTTGATGGCCATCGTCTTGGCGAGACCCGGCACGCCTTCGACGAGCAGGTGGCCTCGGGCCAGGAGCGCCACGGCCATCCGTTCCAGGAGGTGGTCCTGGCCGACGATGACCTTCTTGACTTCGTAGAGGACGCGCTCCATCGGCTCCGAGGGGGCGGCTCCGGCCTTCGAGTTCACGTGTTCAGACCTCCTGGCTCCTGGCGATCAGTCGGGCGGAAGACCGGCGGCTCCGCCGGCGACATCGATCGGCACGGCAAGACCGATGCCGATGAAGACGCCCTGATTGGTGGGGTTGATCAGCGCGGAAACGATCCCTACGACCTGGCCGTTTCGATTGACCAGCGGACCGCCCGAGCTACCGGGGTTGACCGCCGCGTCGACCTGGATCAGGCCGGTCAGCAGCGGGCCTCCGTTAGGCAGCTGGAAGGAGCGATTCAGGCCGGAGACGATCCCCGAGCTCATCGAGCCCGAAAGCCCGAAAGGGCTACCGAGGACGTACGCGTCGCTGCCGACCTGGACGCTGCGGGGGTTGCCGAGGACGGCCGGCGTGAGGTTCGCCGGGATCTGGGCCGGCTGCAGGACGGCGATATCGTTCTGCGGCTGAGTGGTGGCGATCGTCGCCGCCGACTTGGTCCCATCGGCGAAGGTCACCTGGATGGATGTGGCGTTGGCGACGACGTGGAGGCAGGTCAGGATGTCGCCGGCCGTGTCCACGACCACGCCGCTGCCGATCGAGCCGTCGGCCGTGGAGACGCCGAGAGGGCTGGGAGAGGCGGCGGGCACCGCGGAGCCGCTCGGGGCCGGGGAGCCATTCGCGAGCTGCGCCTCGACCAGGACCAGCGCCGGTGCCACGGCCTGGTAGGCACGCTGCGAGAGAGCCGGCCCCGGCGTCTGCGAAGCGAGGGCGCTGGCGATTGCCGAGTTGACGTCCTGCCCGTTGAGTGGCCTGGCCGCGGGCGTCATCGCACCGTACATCGCCGCGGCGATCAGGGCGGCTGCTATCCCGAGCGCGAACGGGCCCGCCCAGCGCGTCCTGCGCCGGACGCGGGATATCCGCCTGGACCGGGACCGGGGTGCGGGAGAGGGAGGTGTTTCTGGCGTCTGTGTCATGAAGCAGATCGGATCCCGATCAGTCTCGCGGCCCGGGCGAGTGGCATGGGTTACCGGCCGACTTAGGTTAGCCGAGGAGAGCGTTGGCGATAATCCTGAAGCACGTATGAAAACCCCCGAATCGACCGCTGGGGCGCGGTTTCAGTCCGAATCTTCCACCGATCGGTCGGATCCCGCCCGGTGGCGCACCTCGTCGAGCAACCCGCGGTACGGACCGGGGTTGAGCAAGCCAAAGACCACCGCGATGACGGCGATCGAGTAGAGGCCGGCCGTGGTCGCGGCGAGGGCGATCAGCCCGCTGGCAACTATGCACACCGCCAGCCCTATCGCCCGCCCGGCACGGCCAAAAGCCGCTCCGGCGAGGTGCTCGATGGCGCCGCCGCCGTCGAGGCTCGATATCGGCATCAGGTTGAAGAGCCCCCACGCGAGATTGACGAAGAGCCACAGGAAGACCGGCTCCCTGATCTCATCGGGCGCCGCGCGGAGGTTCAAGGCCGCGCCGATGGCGAGGGTCGCGGCGCCGATTACCAGGCCGACCAGCGGGCCCGCGACGGTCACCACGAGTAGCTGCCGCTCCGTCAGCCGTTCTGCCGCATCCTGATCCGTGGGCACCGTGAACCCGCCGAGCAGCCAGAAGGTGATGGACGACTCCACGCCGTAGCGCCGGAAGGCCAGCGCGTGCCCCAACTCATGGAGCAGCAGCGCCACGAAACCCAGGACGACCCACTCGGCCAGGTATGCGTCCGTGAGGCGGGAGAGGACGCCCAGGACCAGGAGCCCAACGAGGATGGCCGGCCCGAAGACGACCGGGATGCCGATGACTCTGAAGGAGATCCGCGTCAGCCGCGAAAACCTGTCCGTTCGATGCCTCTCCCGATGGGCACCCGACGGTGCCACGCCTGGTCCTCACGACCCACCGGCAAGAGTAGCCCGAATGCTCGTCGGCCGGCCGTCGCGTCCATGGCGTCGCCCCCCGCGAGCCGGAGACTCACCGGATCGGCTCAACAACCGCTCAACAGGGTGGCCCCGAAGGGGTCGCACGGGACCTCCCGCGGGACTAGCATCAAGTCGATGGCAATTGCGCAGGTGGGTGTTCGAAGACCGGGCGTGGCGCGATCGGCGCTGGTTGCGGCCACAGTCCTGGGCGCCCTCGCGGCGGCGTCGATCGCGATTGCGCTGCTCGGTGCGCTGGGCGTCACGCACGCCGCCCCGGTCTATCTGCTGGCGGTCGTCGTTGTCGGCATGCGCTGGGGAACCGTCCCGGCCGTGGCCACGTCCGTGGCCGCGTTCCTCGCCTACGACTTCCTCTTCGTGCAGCCGCTCTATACCTTCACCATCAACAGCCCGGAGGAATGGCTCAACCTGCTGCTGCTCCTGGCGGTGGCCGTAGCCATCGGCCGGCTCGTGGCCGTGCAGGCGGCTCACGCCGAGCAACTGGCCCAGCGAGCGCGCGAGGCTCAGGCCCTCTTCGGCATCAGCCGAGCCCTCGCCGAAACGCGCACCGTCGAGGAAGCGGCGCCGATGGTGCTCCACCAGCTGGCCGCTGCCGCGGCAATGGACCGCATCTGGTTCGGGCTGGGCACGACGCCTGCCGAGGAGAGAACGATCGCGGACACGGCTCCGGGAGAGACGCTCCCCGTCCCGGCCTGGCAGGTAGTCCTGCAGCGCTCACCGGGCGACGAACCGGCTCGCTGGGTCCGGATGCACGTGGCCACGGCCATGGCCAGACGTCGTGCCGACCGAGCTACCGTCCATCGAGTCCGCGTCGAGGCCTCGGGAGAGCCGCTCGGCTCCGTGTGGGCGTTGCGAGCTCGCGACGAGCGCGAACCCGATCGGGCTGAGACCCGCATCCTTTCGGCCGCGGCAGACCAGCTCGGCCAGGCGATAGTTCGCGACCGCGCCGACCAGGAACGGACCGTCGCGGAGATCGCGCGCCGCAGCGAAGCCCTCAAGACGGCCCTGCTGGACTCCGTTTCGCACGACCTGCGGACTCCGCTGGCGACCATCCGCGCGGCCGCCGGCAGCATGCTCGACGAGTCGGTGTCGTGGACGGCCGCCGACCAGCGCGAAGCCTTCCAGGCTATCGACGCCGAAGCCGAACGAATGGGCCGGCTGGTCCGCAACCTGCTCGATCTCAGCCGAATCGAAGGCGGCGTCCTGAAGCCGGATCTCGAGCCGACCGACCTGGACGACATCCTGCCCGGCATCGCGAGGCGCCTCGGAGCAGCCACGACCAAGCACCTCACCATGGAGTTGCCCGACTCGCTGCCGCCGGTCCTGGCCGACCAGGTCTACCTCAGCCAGGTCCTGGCCAACCTCCTGGAGAACGCGATCCGCCACGGCGGCGACACGATCCGGGTCACGGGCCGGCAACGGCCTGATGGGCTCGTCGAGGTCGCCGTCGAGGACGACGGACCGGGCGTACCCAAGTCCGCGCTGCCGCATCTGTTCGAGAAGTTCTACCAGGCCGGGCCGGCAGGCGAGGGCAAGCGGCGCGGCATGGGCATCGGCATGACCGTCGTCGAGGGCCTGACGCGGGCCATGGGCGGCGAGGTCGCGGCATGTCGAAGCGATTTGGGAGGCTTGCGCGTGGAGGTGCGACTCCGGCCGGCACCGATACCCGCCGAACCAGATGCCCAACCGGGTGCGCGATGAACGGCCCGACGATCCTGCTGGTCGAGGACGAGGCGCCGGCTCGACGCGCCCTGGCCGACTATCTCGACCGCCGCGGCTACGACGTCTGCCAGGCCGACACGGCCCACGAGGCGATGCGCCAATGGGACGCTCGCCGTGCCGACGTCGTCCTGCTGGACCTGGGCCTGCCCGACCTCGACGGGATCGACGTCATCCGGCGCATACGCCGCGAGGCCACCACTCCGATCATCATCCTCTCGGCCCGCGGCGACGAACGCGACAAGATCGCCGGCCTCGAGGCGGGGGCCGACGACTACCTGACCAAGCCCTTCGCGACCGACGAGCTAAACGCCCGAATCCGGGCCGTCCTGCGTCGAGCCGGCGGCCCCGATGCCGATGCCGGCGGTTGCCTGCGCCTCGGCCCCATCGCGCTCGACGCCGTCCGCCGCGAGGTCACCGTAGCCGGCGAGCCGGTTCGGCTGACGCCCCGCGAGTACGAGCTGCTGAAGGTGATGATGTCGAGCCAGGGCCGCGTCATGACCAAGGCCCGCCTGCTGCGCGCCGTCTGGGGCCTGGCCTACGCCGAGGAGAGCACCTACCTGCACGTCTACGTCAACCGCCTCCGCCGCAAGCTCTCAGCCGCGGCTCCGGGCGCCACGATCGACGGCCTGATCGAAACCGAGCCGGGCATCGGCTACCGCATCGCGGACGGCGGGGACTAGTCGCTCCCTGCCGGGGCTGCGAGGAAACGCGCCACATCTCGCGCGTCCTCGTCGAGGGCTTCGGCGGCGCCGGGCGCCAGCGTGTCGAACGGCTGCAGCGCGACGGCGCCGCCGCGGACGGTCCAGGTGCCGGCGGCCCGACCGTCCACCAGGGCGAAAGGTCGGAAGAGGCCGTTCGATGTCACGACAGATCCATGCTCGCCGACGATCTCGGCGCGCGAGGACCAGCCCAGCAGGACGGGGTCGAAGGCGCCGAGGAGTAGGGGCGGCGGCAACCCGGCGGTCGGTCGCCGCACTCGGAGCTCGACCAGTCGGTCGGGTCTTTCGCGGATCTCCGACTCGATCGACCGCAGAGCGGCCCTAGCCATGCCGAGCGTAATGCCCGCCCATTTGGCGAGGTCACGGTCGTCGGCGGGACCGTGGCCGGCCAGGTAGCGCCTGGCCAGCTCGGCCAGGGCGACGTCGCGGTCGACGGGGTCCGGATCGCTGAGCCACTCCCGCACCAGCACGAACGCGTGCCGCCTGCCGACCATCGGCCCTCGGACGATCAGCCCGCGCAGGCTGGCCAGCGCCAGGAGATGAACGATCGCTTGGCCCTCGGTCCGGACGCGCGCCGCGTCCAGCCGCTGCCGCAACGCCTCGCGGTCGAGCGGCCCGAACTCGCCGAGCGCGTGAATGACCACGTCGACTCCGCGCTCGGCGTCGTCGGGCGGGACACCCTCCTGGGCGAGGCGCCGGGCGTTGCCGGCCAGCAGCTGCGGCGTCGTCAGCGCCTGGAGCCACGAGTAGTCCTCCTGCGCCACCAGGTGCAGCGTCCCGCGGTTCAGCCACGTGATCAGCATCGAGCGATCGACCGTCAGCGCCCGATCGACGTCGGCGGCGGTGAGACCCTCGCTCCTGGCCCGGATGGCGAGTCGGGCACGGCGGGCATCCTGACCCTGGACGGCCAGCAGGCCGCGGACGACCTCGAGCGAGTCGCGGGCCGGCCGGTCCACCAGCATCTGGGCCGCGAACCGCTCGGCCATGACTTCGTTTCCGACGGCAACCATCACAGGATCGTAGCCGCTGCGGGCCCATCGGACGGCACGAGGGAGCCATCGTCCGTCGCTCCGCGCCGGCAACCGGCGTTAGCGTCCCACCCGACGACTCACCGGACCCGCCAGACGAGTCTCCTCGCCCACGAGTTGACTTGCGCCCGCACAAGCCCAAGCGTCTAACCGCGCACCGTTGCCGCGGGACGCCGAACTCAGCCCCGAAATCGGCATCGGAACGAATCGTCGCAATGAGTGAAGGACGGTAGATCGTGAAACGTGGCGTGATCGCACTTTGCGCAGCTTTGATGCTTGTAGGCTTGGTCCCTGGCGCCATCCTGGCCGTCGCCGCGCTGGATGCCCACAGCGAAGACGTCAGCTACAGCTGGGGAGGCAGTGTCGCCGCCACCTACGCCGAGACCTTCACGGTCGGCACGACCGGCCAGCTCACCGCTGTGGACTTGCGCGCAGATTCCACTCTGGTGACGACGACCGTCGACGTGAAGATCGAGGCCCTCGATGGAAGCGGGAATCCGAATGGCACGGCCCTGACCTCCGGGAGCGCCGTTGTCCCCACGTCGACCGCCTGGGTGTCCGTCGCGTTGACGCCGTACAGCGTCACGAGTGGCCAGGTGTATGCACTCGTCTTCACCATGCACGCTCCGTCGAGCGGGGAGTGGGAGATCTATGGCTCGATCGCCAACCCGTATGCGGGCGGCGAAGCAATGGACGGAAACAACGGCTGGCAGGCCCTGCAGGACGTCACGACCGAGGACTTCGCCTTCCAGACCTACGTCGACCCAGCCGCGACGCCGACTGCCACGCCAACTGCCACGGCGATTAGAGGCTCCACGCCCCCGCCGACCAGCGTGGCCGGCGCTCCAGCGGGTGGAGCTGGCAACGGTAGCCCGGTCGTCTTGTTGATCGCTGGCGGCATTGCCGCTGCGGCGGCACTCGTGACCATGCGCCGCTACGGACACACCCGCAGCTAGTTCCGCCGGCGCGCTGCCGCCAGACCGAGACCGACTGCGACTTCCACAGCGGTCAGAGGTTTGATGCGCGCCCAGCCACCCAATCGTTTAGGCCGCGTTTAGCACCGCGCCGCCCTATGGCCACGCCGCCTCTTGGCGCCCTGGTCGATGGTTAGGGCATGGAAAGCAACCCGACCGGACAGTCGGCCGCCTCGGACTCTGAAGAGACGCGGCGTCGACTGACCTCTGAAGTCGCCGAGATCGAAGGCGCCATCGAGATGGTCGCGTCGGGGAATGCCTCGCGCGTGACCGTCGCCGGCCTGAAGTTCGGCGAGCAGCTGGCTCGACGCTTCCAAGCCGAAGCAGCCTCCAGGGGCGTGACCCTGGACCCGATCCCTTTCGCCGAGGACGCGGGCTGCGACCTGATCGTGCGGAGNNGTGCGGAGGATCGATGAGTAGCGAAGCGCCGTCGGGCGGAGCCCCCGAGGCCCGAGTTCTGCTGATCGAGGACGACCTGCCGCTGGCAACGATCGTCTCCAAGCATCTGCGGGCCCGCGGCCACCAGGCAAAGGTCGCCACCTCGGCCGAGGAGGCCGCCGAGATCGTCCGGACGGGCTACCGGCCGACGATCGTGCTCCTCGACATCAACCTGCCCGGCGATTCCGGCTGGGCCTTCCTTCGATCGGGCGTCCTGGCCGGCGCCGGCTCGCCGCCGGTCTTCGTCGTCAGCGCGACGGCCGTCCCGCATTCGCGGCTGCGCGAGTTCAACTGCGCCGGCTACCTCCCCAAGCCATTTGCCGTTCCGACTCTGATCGAGATCGTGGAACGCCACCACAGCGAGGCGGACGACGCGGACGCCTCAGCCCCCCAGGGAGGATTCGATGCTCTTTGATATGGCGATGGTCGGACTGATGGCCGCGTGCCTGATCTTCTTCCTGGGCCTGATCTGGCTTTGCGACAGGTTGGCCCGATGAACCTCCAGGACGTGCTGGGCGGCGTGATCGTCCTCTTCCTCGGCGTCTACCTCCTCTTCACCCTGTTGCGAGCGGAGAAGTTCTGATGATCCCCTCACTTCCCGGCTTGCTCCAGGCCATCAGCCTCTTCGGCGTCGCCATCCTTCTGGCGCGGCCGTTGGGCAGCTACATGCGAGCGGTGATGGAGGGCGAGCGGGTATTCACCTCGCCGGTTCTTCGACCGGTCGAACGCGGGATCTACAAGGTCCTTCGCGTCGACGAAACGGTCGAGCAGCGC
>PMKV01000064.1:1930-8677 GCA_003157875.1 Chloroflexota bacterium | reverse complement strand
GAAGTTGACGTCGGCCTCGAGCAGAGCCAGCCGCACCTCTCGCATGGCCGCATCGACGTCGGCGGCGCTAACCCGGCCGTGGCCCGTAAGGGCGCCGAGGGTCTTGCGCAGCCGATCGCTCAGGGCGTCGAACATGGGCGGTTGGGATTCTCCCTGATCCGTCCCGCCGCCCCGACAGCAGGGGCGGCGTTGGGCCGCGGATTCTGGCGGCTCCGAAGGTTCGCGAGTGTACCGCATCGAGCCCATTCCGGACAGTCGGCGTCAGTCGCATGACCCTCTCCCGATCACGTACTCTCGCACCATGCAGCAAGGTCCGGCCACGTGAGCTTTGGTTCCGGGTTCGACGAGCGCTTCGAAAACGGCCTCGAGGACGACCGGGCCGGCGTCAAGGACGTCCGGCTGAACCAGGGCGCCGATCTACTGGCCCGCAACAAGCCCGAAACGGCCGAGCGGACGTTTCGCACGGTTCTCGAGTCCTTTCCCGACTCCGCCGTCGCTCACGCCCTTCTGGCCATGGCCCTTGCCGATCAGAACCGCGGCCATGAGTCGCTCCGGGCCGCCGACGAAGCGATTCGACTCAACTCGAATCTTGCTCTTGCCCATGCAGCCAGGTCGTGCGCCCTCGAGACCCTGGATCTGGTCTGGGAAGCCGAGATGGAAGGCCGTCAGGCCGTGGCACTCGCGCCGACGGACCCCAACCGCCACTCGGATCTGGCGGGCATCGTGGGGCGGGCGGGACGCTACGGCGAGGCCCTCGATATCACCGCCCGCGGCCTCTCGCTGAACCCTCAGCACCTGCCGTCGCTCCATTGCCGGGCGCTGGCGCTGGTCTCGTTGGGACGCACGGACGAAGCCCAGGAGGTCCTCGCCTCCGCCCTGCTCGAGGATCCGGACCTGGCCCAGCTCCACGCCAGCATCGGCCTTGCCCTCGAGAGCCTGGGTCAGCTCGACCGAGCCGGCGACGAGTTCCGCGAAGCCCTGCGCCTCGACAACTCGGTCATGCCGGCGCACGAGGGTCTGCACCGTCTCAACTCCCCCTACAAACGCCTCCTGCCGGTCAACTGGCGCCGCTGGGGCCGGTAGGCTACGCGAACAACGCGCTGACGAAGGCCTCCGGATCGAAGGGCAGCAGGTCGCCGAGCTTCTCCCCTACCCCGATGAACCTGACGGGCACGTGCAGGGTGTCCTCGATGGCGAACACGATGCCGCCTTTGGCCGTCGAGTCGAGCTTGGTCAGCACGATGCCGGTCAGGCCGACGGTCTCATGGAAGACCTTCGCCTGCGACAGCCCGTTCTGGCCTGTCGTTGCGTCCAGGACGAAGAGCACCTCCGGCTTCGAGCCCGGCAGACGCTTGTCGATCACGCGGCGCATCTTGGCCAGCTCCTCCATGAGGTTGGACCTGGTGTGGAGGCGGCCGGCGGTGTCGGCGATCACGACGTCGACATGTCGGGCCACGGCCGCGTCTATGGCGTCGTAGATCACGGCCGCCGGATCTGCGCCGGGGGCATGGGCCACGAACTGGCTCTTGGAGCGATCGGCCCAGATGCGGAGCTGATCGATCGCCGCGGCGCGGAACGTGTCGGCCGCGGCCAGCAGTACCGAGCTGCCCTCGGCTCGATACACCTGGGCGAGCTTGCCGATCGTGGTGGTCTTGCCGGTGCCGTTGACTCCGACCATCAGGACAACGGCCGGCACGCCCGCCTGCCCCGAGCGCGGGCGCCAGCCGTGCTCGCCGGGAAGCAGCAGCGCGGCCAGCTCGGCCCTGACGGCGGCCTCGGCGGACGGCATCTCCCTGCGTGCCCTGGCCCGCTCCACGATCTCCATCGCCAGCGCGCCGCCGACATCGCCGGCGATGAGCAGCTCCTCGACCGAATCCCAGTCCGCGTCGGACGGCCCGCCCCGCAACGCCCCACGAAGGCGGGACATGAAGCCGCCACGGCTGCGCTCGAGTCCGGCCGCCAGGTCGCCTGGAGTCGTGTCGTCGAGCCCGACCAACGGATCTGCGAGGGAAGGTACGGCCTCGGCAGGCTCGACCGGCCCTGCCGGGGCGGGCGCGTCGGCACGCTCGACCGGCCGGGCCGACTCGGTCGACTCGGTCGACTCGGTTCGCCAGAGCGGCTCGACCTCCGGAGTCGACTCAGGCGCCGCGGTCCGCTCGGTCGATCCCGTCGGTTTCGGTTCGTCCTTGGGTTTGCGTCGCAGGAACAGTGGGAGCCTCCGGATCAGCCGGCCGTCGCCGATGCGTTCTGTTTGGTCACCTGATCCGCCAGGTCGCGAGCCTCCTCCAGGCGGAGGCTGATGACGCGGCTGACGGCATCGTCGCCGACCGTGACGCCGTACAGGGCGTCGGCGCTCTCGATCGTGCCGCGATTGTGGGTGATGACGATGAATTGCGTCTGGTCGGCCAGGCTGCGGAGGGCATCGGCGAACCGGCCGACGTTGGCCTCGTCCAGCGCCGCGTCGACCTCGTCCAGGACGCAGAACGGCACGGGATGGACCTCGAGCATGGCGAAGAGCAGGGCCACGGCGGTGAGAGCGCGCTCTCCGCCCGAGAGCATGCTCAGCGGCTGCGCCTTCTTCCCCGGCGGCCTGGCCACGATCTCGATGCCGGTTCCGGCCAGATCTTCGGGGTCGGTCAGGCTGAGGCGCGCGAACCCGCCGCCGAAGAGCTGTCGGAAGCGCGCGTCGAAGGCCGTCTCGAGGGCAGTGAACGTGGATCGGAACTGGGTGGCGATCATCGTGTTGAGCTGCTCGATCAGGGCGCGTGTCTTGGAAATGGCCCCGGTGAGGTCGGAGCGCTGCGCCTCCAGGCCGTCGAGCCTCGTCCTGATGGCCTCGTACTCCTCGGCCGCGAACGGGTTAGGGGCGCCGAGCTCGTGGAAGCGACGCCGCAGCGCCGCCAGCCGGGACTGGCCCGGCGGCTCCACAGCCGGTCCCGCGGCCCAGCGCGCCGTCGCTTCCGAGAGCGCGTCCTCCAGAGTCGTGGCCTCGGTCTCATCGGCGACCGCGTCCGCTCCGGCGGCAACGACCTCAGCGTCGGCCTCGTACGCCTCCGAGTCGCCGTCCTCGTCCGCTTCGTTGAGCAGCAGCCGGAGGCCAAGATCCCCGAGACCGGCGAGTTCGACCAGCACGCCCTCACGGATCGCGTCGAGGGCGAGGCGCGCCTCCAGCTCGGCCACTTCGGCCGCCCGGACCCGCTCCTGGCACGCCCGCAGACGATCCCGCGCATGCATCGCCGCCGTCTCGGCCTCCGCGAGTCGAGTTCGCGCCGCGGACGCCGCCGTCCGGAGCTCCTCCAGCTCGGCTCGTACCGCGGCCTCTCGCAGCGCGGCCGCGGCCAGCTCCTCGCCGAGGCTCTCGCGCTCCGCCCCGATCCCCTGCTCGCGACCGGCCAGCTCGGCCGTCTGGCGCTCGAGGCTGGCGATCCGCTCCTGATCCATGTTCGCCGCGGCCGAGGCCCGCGCCCGGCGGACCTCAGCCTCTCGCCGGCTCGCTTCGAGCGTGGCTTCTTCGGCCGCCAGCTGGTCGCGCCGCGCCCGTGACGAGGCGGCTCGTGCCTCCCACTCATGCAGAGCGCTGGCTCGCTCGTCGGCCGGACCGGAGGTTGTCGCCACGGCACCGTTCCCCGTAGCCGCGCCGCCGGTCACCGCCGCTTCCGCTGCCGCCGTCACTTGCCGCGCGGACTCCGCCAATCGGTCTCGATCCGCCTCCAGCCGCGCGGCCTGCGCCGACCGCCAGGCAGCCTCGCGGGCGATCGTCTCGAGAGAGCGAGCGGCACGACGCTCGGCCTCCTCGGCTTCTCGACGGGCGGCCCCCGCCCGCATCTCCGCACCTCGCGCCGCCTCGAGCGCCGTTCGGGCTGCCGCCGCGGCCTTGCCCGCCGCGGCGGCCTCGGCCGCCGCCCCCGCTGCCTCCGCCTCCAGACGTCCGACCTCTTCGGCCAGACGTTCGACTTCGGCCCGCCGCTCCAGGAGCGACTCCGCTCGACCCATGCTGACGACGCCGAAAGAACTGCCGATCGCCCCGTCGCGGGTGGCGGCGATCCATCCGGCCGGAAGCTTTGGCTGCACCACCAGCGCCGCGTTCAGATCGGGCACCCAGACCGTCCGCCCCAGCAGGCGGGTTGCGGCCCCGAGCGGATCGACGCGGATCGCATCGGCCAGGCGGCCGCCGCCCTGGCCCGCCGCCGCTGCCGCTGCCGCATCGCCGGCCTCGGCGCCGCGTCCCTCACGTACCGCCGCCGGTCGCCGGCCCTCCTCGGCCGCGGCTTCGAGCACGAGAACGCCGCGTTGCCCGTCCAGTCCGAGGGCGGCATCGCGCCCCACGACGTAGCCGCGCATCGCCTCGCCGAGCGCCGCCTCCACGGCCACGCGGAAGCCCGCCTCCACCTCGAGCCCGTCGGAGAGCGGCCGGCCCCCGACACGCCGCGCGGCCTTGGAGATGCCTCGTGCTTCGTCCTCGCCGAGCCGTGTCTGGAGGGCATCGAGTCGACCGCGCAGGCCGGCGCCACGGCTGGCGGCGGCATCCGCAGTCTCGGTTGCGGCCTGGCGCGCTCCCTCCCGCCTATCCAGCTCGGCACGAGCCGACTCCCGGGTCGCCGCCACGGCCTTCTCGTCGTCGAGAGCTTTGGCGAACGCGGAGCGCGGCTGGACGCAGGCCTTCTCGGCCTCGGCCAGCCGGCGAGCAACCTCGTCCGCCTGGGCCCGCTCGTCGGCCGCCTGGCGCTCCGCGTCGGTGAGGCGGCGACGGGCCGTCTCCAGTTCCGCGGCGCGGGCCGATTCGACCCGGCGCAGAGCGGCGAGCGCCTCGCCCTTGGCCTGCTGTGCCGCGCGCATCGAGGCGAGTTCCTCGAGCGCCTCCGCCAGCGCCCGTTCCGCTTCGGCCACGGCCGCCGCCAGGGCCAGGTCGCGGTTGGGTACGGGCGCGGCCTGCTCGCGCCGCTGAACGGCAAGATCCGCCTCGGCTGCCGCGAGCTCCGCCTCGAGTCGCTTGCGATCGCGCTGCGCGCCGGCCACGTCGCTGGCGGCACGGGCATCGCGCAGTTGCAGGTCGGTCAGTGCCGCGCGTGCCGCCTCGTGAGCCGCGCGACGCTCGGCCTCCGTCTCGGAGCCCGAGGCCAGCTCTCTGGCGATCGCCGCGGACGCCTCTTCGGCTGCTCGCAGGGCCGCCAGTGCGGCGTCGATCTGGCTTCGGCCTGCCGCCAGCTGTCCGTCCGCCTCGCGGGCCTTCCCTGCGGCCTCCGACCAGCGCGAGCGGGCCAGGGCAATGATGGCCCGGCCGTACTCTCCGCCCGCCGTCTGTCGGGAAGCCTGCTGCTCCGCCTGAGCGGCGAGGCGGCGGGCCTGCGGCCTCAGCTCCGCCAGGACGTCCTCGACTCGGGCCAGGTTCGCCTCGGCTTCCAGGAGCTGGTCCTCGGCCTTGGACTTGCGCCGCTCGTGGCGCCGGACTCCGGCCACTTCCTCGAAGAGCGGCCGGCGCTCCTCCGGGCGCAGTGCCAGGGCCTGGTCGACCATGCCCTGGCCGATGAACAGGAACGCGTTGTCCGCCAGGTGCGCCGAGTCGAGCAGGTCGACGAGATCCTTGAGCCGGACGCGCTGCTTGTTCAGCAGGTAGTCGTTCTCGCCGGAGCGGAAGAGCCGACGACCCAGCTCCACCGTCTCGTAATCGATCGGCAGCAATCTGTCGGAGTTGCCGAAGACGAGAGTGACGTCGGCCATGCCCAGGGCGGATCGCTTCTCCGAGCCGGCGAAGATGACGTCCTCCGATTTGCGCAGGCGAAGGGCTCGACCCTGCTCGCCGAGAGCCCATCGCAACGCGTCGGCCAGGTTGCTCTTGCCCGATCCGTTCGGGCCGACGACGGCGCTGATGCCCGGCCCGAACTCAACCATGGTCCGTTCGCCAAACGACTTGAAGCCCTGCAGACGCAAGGCCAGCAGGCGTGCGGGTGCCGTCATCGCTCGTCGGTCGGGGGTGGATCGGTGTCTTCGCCGGCAGCCAGGGTGTCGAGGTCGAACTCGATCCAGGGCTCGCGGACGGCGCGTCGTTCGGTTTCGGAGGCGGTCCAGTCGCCCGTGTCGTCGTCGCCATCGGCGCTGAGGAAGACGGCCAGCTCGGGCGCGTCGGGCGACCCCTCAGCGGTCTCGTGGGAACTCTCGCGCAGGGCCTCGATGCCTCGCGCGGCGGCCTCGGTCTCGGCTACGCGGCGCGAGTGACCCTCCCCAACGCCGATCACCCGCCCTCCGATCGCCACCTCGACCCTGAAGACCTTGTCGTGGTCCGGGCCGACGGCGTCGAGCAGGCGGTACTGCGGCCTCTCGCCGGAGAGGCGCTGTGTGTATTCCTGAAGACGGCTCTTGGGGCTCTTCAGGGCCCCGAGTGGACGATCGCTCGTCAACTCGGGGGCGGCCAGGGCAGTCACGAACCCGCTGGCGGCGCCGTACCCGAGATCCAGGTACACGGCACCAACCAGGGCCTCGAAAGCGGATGCAAGCAGAGCCGGCCGACGGCGGCCGCCGCGCTGCGATTCGCCCTCGCCGAGCAGCAGATACTCGCCTAGTTCCAGCCGGGCGGCCAGGCGAGCCAGACCGGCTGTACTGACGATCGATGCCCGCCGAGCGGACAGAACGCCCTCGTCGTCGTCAGGATGGCGACGATAGAGGGCGTCCGAAATGGCCAGGCTTACGACCGAGTCGCCCAGGAATTCCAGGCGTTCGTTGTGGCCAGCGGCCAGGTCCCGATGCTCGTGC
>PMKV01000064.1:0-1838 GCA_003157875.1 Chloroflexota bacterium | reverse complement strand
AGCGAATCGGCGTTCAGGTCGTCGACGAACGAGGCTTCAGGCTTGACCTCATCCTCGTCGACGCCGAGCTGCTCGACGACGATCTTCTTGAGTCGCTCGTAGGTAGTGGCCACTGACGCCCTCCTCGGGGTTCGGAGTGATTTCGATTGACGGTTACTGCGGCCCCGGCTCCGGGGCGCGGTACGCACCGGCTTCGGAGTCGCGAGCAATCCTCCCGAGTACGCCGTTGACAAGACGGCGGGCCGGTTCGCCGCTGTATGTGCGAGCCAGCTCGACCCATTCGGCAATCGCCACCCGGGACGGCGTGCCGGAGTGTAGCACCTCGCCGATGCCGCTACGCAGCAGAGTCCGGTCCATGCGAGCGAGCTGCACGACCGGATACTGCGGCGCCAGCCGCCCGATCAGCGCATCGATTTGATCGCGGTCCTCGACGACGGCCGTCACGAGCGCGCGGGCGAACTCGGACGTGGCCGAATCGGCAGCTCCCTCTGCCAGATGCCGCTCCAGAATGGCGCTTGCGGTCCGCTGGCCGAATTCGGCTTCGAAGAGAGCGGCCAGTGCCAGACGCCGGCCCAGGCGATGAGAGCTGACTTCATCGGTCCCCCCGCGGCCCGCGCGCGCGCCTCTGCCCGCGTGCTCCGCGGCCGGGGTCACTTGCCCCAGCCCCCTACCCCATCGACTACGACGGTCACTTCGCCCAACTCGAGGCCTAGCAATCGCTCCACGGTAGCGCCGACGGCCTGGCGGACCTGCGCCACGAGCGGCCGCAGGGCGTGGCCCGGGCGAGCTACGATCCAGACTCGAACCGAAACCTTGCCGTTGCTGACACGGGCCCGAACCGGCGAGCCGGCGAGAAACGCGAGCGGCCCGCCGCGGCCGACCTTGAGCACACCCGGCACCTCGAGCGCGGCGACGCGCACCATTTCCACGATCACCGAGTGGCTGACGGTGAGCGGGTCGGGGTTGGGCCTCGAGCGCGGCGCGGTCCCGTTCGCCATGCTCATCAGGTCACGAGTCCTGCGACCCGGGGCGACGAGGCTGGCCCCGGAATGCTTCGGCGATGAAGTCCGGAATCCGGGCCCGGGCCGCGGCGGCGCCGGCGTCCAGGGCGAACTCGATCATGCGCCGCTTCGCCGAGCCGTGCGTTATCAGGACCATGCCCTTGACCCCGAGCAGCGGCGACGCACCCATCTTCTCGTAGTCGAACGTCTTGCGGATGCGATTGGCGCCCGGCCTCATGAACAGATAGCCGACGGGTCCGAGTGGAAGCCGCCTGAATTCCCGCTCCCAAAGCCTGCCGATGAACATGGCCAGGCCCTCGAAGAACTTCATCGTCACGTTGCCGACCATCGCGTCGCACACGGCCACGTCGGCCATGTGCTTCACGAGGTCGCGGCCCTCGACGTTGCCGATGAAGTTGAGCCGGCCGTCGTCGTCGAGCATCTGGGTCGCCTGCTGCACGGCCTGGTCGCCCTTGCCCTTCTCCTCGCCGATCGACAGCAGCGCGATGCGCGGGTTATCCACGCCCAGGACACGCTCGGCATACAGCGAACCCATGTGGGCAAACTGGTACAGGTTGTTGCCGCTCGAGTCCATGTTCGCGCCGATGTCGAGCAAGACGAACGGACCGGTCTCGGTCACCATCTGGACGGCGAGCGCGGGTCGATCGACACCGGGCAACCGACCGAGCTTGAGGACCGCCGCGGCCATGCCCGCGCCGGAGTGACCCGCGGTCACGAGCGCATCGCCACGGCCGGCCTTGATCAGGTCCATGGCGACCATGATCGAGGAGTCCTTCTTGGCCTTGAGAGCCAGCGCCGGAGACTCGTCCATCTCCA
>PMKV01000037.1 GCA_003157875.1 Chloroflexota bacterium | reverse complement strand
GGAGGTCCACGACGTCTGCCAGAACGACCTGCCGGTCGTGATCGCCGTCGACCGGGCTGGTCTTGTCGGCGAGGACGGCACGAGCCACCAGGGCATGTTCACGCTCCCGAGCCAGCGGCAGCTCCCGGGAATGGTTATCGCCAGCCCCAAGGACGAGCAGGAGCTTCGCTCTCTCGTACGAACCGCCTTTGCCCAGGACCATCCATTCGCGCTCCACTATCCACGCGACCCCGGCTTTGGCGTCCCGGTCCGAGACCCGGTAGTGCTGCCGGTCGGAGTCGGCGAAGCGCTGCGCGAAGGTCGACAGATCCTGATCGTCGGCTTTGGTCCGATAGTCGAACGCGGACGCCAGGCCGCCGATCTGCTCGAGGCGGACGGCTGGTCCGTCGGGCTCATCAACGCCCGCTTCGCCAAGCCCCTCGATCGCCGGTTGATTCTGGACGCCGCCCGCGGCAAGACCCTGCTGGTCACCCTCGAGGAGAGCGTTGTGACCGGTGGCTTCGGCGGCGGCGTGCTTGAGCTGATCGAGGAGGCCCGAATCGGAGACGCGGCGTATCGGGACGTCGCCGTCCGGATAATCGGCATCCCGGCCGAGCTCTTCGTAGAGCACGGGTCGGTCGAGCAGCTTCGGCGGCTCCTCCGTCTGGACGGCGCCGGCATCGCGACTCAGATCCGCGAGACGCTCGAACGGCTCCACGCGGCACCTGACGCTGCCGCCGCCCTGGCCTCGCCCGGAGGCACGGGATCACGCTCGAAATGAGCCCGAAAGCCCGCAGCTCGCCGATCGGTGACGCAACACGCAGCGGGAGATGATCACTCTGTGCCACGATTGACGTATGAGTCCTGCAGCAGATCGCCCAACCCGTCAGCGCCTCGACCAGTTGCTCGTTGAGCGCGGTCTGACCGAGACCCGGTCGCGTGCCCAGGCGCTCATTCTGGCCGGCCACGTTCGCGTCGGTGAGGGCCCCACGTCCAGGACGGATCGCAAGCCCGGCGATCTGGTGGAGACCAAGATCGCCCTGGAGGTCGAGGCTCCGCCGCCTTTCGTCTCGCGGGGCGGACTCAAGCTGCGCGCTGCCCTCGATGCCTTCGGGCTCGAGCCGGTCGGGCTCGTCTGCCTGGACGTCGGGTCGTCCACCGGCGGCTTCACCGATCTGCTGCTGCAACGCGACGCGACGAGGGTGTATTCCGTGGACGTCGGCCGAGGCCAGCTCGCCGAGGCGCTCCGGCACGACCCGCGGGTCATATCCATGGAGCGGACCAACGCTCGTGGGCTGGGTCCGGGCGTCCTGCCCTCGGCCGTGGATCTGGCCGTGGTCGACGTCTCCTTCATCTCGCTGGATCGGATTCTCCGCCCTGTGGCGACGTGTTTCGGCCCCATGGGAGGCCACATCGTTGCCCTGGTGAAGCCGCAATTCGAGGCCGGTCGCAAGCAGGTTCGCGACGGCGTGGTTCGCGATCCCCAGGTCCACCGCCAGACACTCGAGACCGTCGCCCGCTACGCCCTGGGCATCGGGCTGACGCTGCGCCACGCCGTTGCCTCGCCTCTCACGGGACCGGCGGGCAATCGCGAGTTCTTCCTCGACCTGGAGGTTCCGGCCGGATATGTCCCCATGGAAGGCCAGCCCGCGGAGCTGCCGCCGGAATGGATGATCAAGTTCGGGGAGCTGGCCGGGGCATGAAAGTCGATCGCATCGGCTTCGCCTACAACCCAACCAAGGAAGCGGCGCTGGAGCTGAACGAGCGAGCGCAAGGCTGGTGCCGGGAGCGTGGGATCTCTCACTGGGCGGTTCCAGCCGGCGAGCTCAAGGGGCTCGTGCGTGAGCTACCTGGGACCGGGGCACTGGTAGTCCTGGGTGGCGACGGCACCTTCTTGCGGGCGGCGCGCGCGGTGGCGGAGGTGGATGTTCCGCTCCTGGGTGTGAACCTGGGCAAGGTAGGGTTCCTCTCCAAGGTCGAGACACACGGCCTGGAAGGCGTGCTGGCGCAGCTGGTCGCGGGCGACTTCCGAATCGAAGATCGAATGGCCCTTCATGCCACGATCCATCCGGGCGGCCGCGATGAGGCCGGCGAGACCTTCTTCGCCCTGAATGAGATCGTCGTGGCGCGCGGAGCGCTGGCCCGCGTTTGCCGTCTGGAGGTGGCGATCGGACCGTCGCATCTGGCCACCTTCACGGCCGACGGTCTGCTGGTATCGAGCCCGACTGGCTCAACCGGCTATTCGTTCTCGGCGGGCGGCCCGATTGTGGATCCAACGAGTCGGAACCTGGTGGTGACGCCCATCGCCGGGTACCTGACCGCGATTCGATCGGTCGTGGTGAGCCCTCGTCATACCGTCCGTATCCGGATCGTCGATGCCCATGACGTCCTGATGAGCGTCGACGGGCGGGAGGATCGCCGCCTCGCGATAGGCGACGTCGTATCGGTCTGCGAGATGGGAAGGCCGATCCATTTCATCGAGCCGAGCGGCGCGCTGCCGTTCTGGGATCTACTGCGCCAGAAGTCCGAGCTGCTGCCCTCATGACCGAGGCGGCGGAGGTCGAGACCGCGGTAGCGGTGGCGCCGGAGCCCGAGTCCGCCTCCACGCCGATCGCCGCAGGCCGCCTGGCCGAGCTGAGCGTTCGCGACCTGGCGCTGATCGAGCGTTTGCGAATCGTCTTCGAGCCGGGCTTGAACGTGCTCACGGGCGAGACCGGTGCCGGCAAGAGCCTGCTGATCGACGCGCTGGGTCTGGCGGTCGGCGCCAGGGCCGACACCTCGCTGGTGCGCCACGGGTCCGACTCGGCCAGGGTGGAGGCGTTGTTCGACAGGCTGCCTGAGCCGCTCATCTGCGTCCGCGAGGTCTCCGCGGCCGGCCGATCGACGGCCCGCATCGACGACGAGAGCGTGACGGCGGCCCGGCT
Organism: Chloroflexota bacterium; assembly: GCA_003157875.1. Lineage (GTDB taxonomy): Bacteria > Chloroflexota > Limnocylindria > Limnocylindrales > CSP1-4 > Fen-1039. The sequence goes on along the minus strand of PMKV01000037.1, from coordinate 12,244 downwards.
GGCCGAGCTTGCCGGACGGCTCGTCGAGATCCACGGCCAGCACGATCAGCAGCGGCTCCTCGATGAGCGCTGGCAACGGGTGCTGCTCGATGCCTTCGGCCGGCTCGAACGCGAGCGCGGGGCGATGGCCGACGCGGTCGAGGCCTGGCGTGCCAATCAGGCGGTCCTGGCCGAGCTGGCGCTCGATCCGCGCGAGCTGGCCCGCCGTCTGGAGTTGCAGGATCATCAGGCCGGGGAGATTTCCGACGCGAGGCTGCGGGTCGGTGAGGCGGCCGAGATCGGAGCGAAACTGGCGGCCGCCCAGAACGCCGAGGCCATCGCCCGCGGCAGCGGCGAGATCCACGAGGCCCTGGCCGGGGAGGGGAGTGGCGCCAGGGAGGCGACGGCCCTGGCCGCTCAACGAGCCCGTGAGCTGGCCCGAGTGGACGACCGTTACGCTCGAGTGGCCGAGCGGCTGCTGGGTCTCGCGGCGGAGCTGGAAGACGCCGCCGCGGAGGCGAGTGCCCTGGCCGAAAGCGTGGAGCACGATCTCTCCGCCATCGCCGCGATGGAGGAGCGACTGTCGCTGATCTACTCGCTGGAGCGCAAGTACGGCGAGAACGAGGCGGCGGTCATTGCCTATGGCGAGCGTGCGGCCTCCGAGGCGGAGCGGCTCCGCGCCCTCGAGGCTTCTCGGGAGACTCGCCAGGCCGAGGCCGAGCGACTCCTGGTCGATGTCGGCAGGGCCGGAGAGGGACTCTCTCAAGGCCGGAGCGCCGCGGCGGGTCTTCTGGCCGCCGCGGTGGAGGCCGCGTTGGGCGGGCTGGGATTCCGCCAGACCTCGTTCGCGGTCTCGGTCACCCGTCGGGCGGCGGGCCCGGCCGAGCCGGCCGTGGAGCTGGGCGGCGGCCGTGTCGCCTTCGACGCAACCGGGATCGATGCGGTCGCCTTCCTGATCGCCCCGAACCCCGGCGAACCGGCGCGGCCGCTGGCCCGGATCGCTTCCGGCGGCGAGCTGTCGCGCGTGGCTCTGGCCATCAAGCAGATCCTGGCCGAGGCCGACCACACGCCGACGCTCGTCTTCGACGAGATCGACACCGGCATCGGCGGGCGCAGCGCGGAACCGGTCGGGCGTTCGCTCTGGGAGCTGGCGAGGACCCACCAGGTCCTGTGCGTCACGCACCTGGGCCAGATCGCCGCGTACGCCGACGCGCAGTTCCGCATCGAGAAGGTCCAGCGGGACGGCCGCACCGTGACCGAGGTTCGGCGCGTAGAAGGGCCGGAACGTGTCGACGAGCTGGCCCAGATGCTCGCCGGCGCCGAAGGCGGCGCCGCGGCCAGGGCCAGTGCGGAGGAGCTGCTTGATCGGGCCGCAGGCTGGCGTCGGACGGCGCGGAGCAGCTAGGGTGGCTGGCGATTCTGCCGATGGCTCGGCGAGATCGGCCGGCTCAGCGGGCAGCCTCACGGCGGCGATCGAGAGCTTCCTGGCGTATCTGCACGTCGAGCGAGGACTGGCGGACGCCACGCTGGCGGCCTATCGATCCGATCTGCTCGATTTCGCCGCGAGTCGCGGGGCATCTGCCGGCTGGGACGCATCGGTCGAGACGCCCGTTCACTATCTGAGCGCTCTGGGAGCGCCGGCCGCGGGTCGCAGAGCTGCGCTGCGGCCGACGACCCTGCGACGTCGCGCTGCCTCGATACGGGGCTTCTACCGGTTCTGCTACGCCGAGGGCGTGATCGAGACCGATCTGGCCGGTCGCTTCGACCTGCCGCGCCAGACCCGCCTCCTGCCCGAAGTCCTGACGGTCGAGGAGGTGGAGCGCCTGCTGGACGCCAGAACCGGCGAGTCGGCGGCGAGCCTTCGGGACCGGGCACTTCTGGAGCTGCTATACGCGTCGGGCTTGCGAATATCTGAGGCAGTCGGCCTGGATCTGGACGACATCGACCTGGACGTCGCTCTGGTGAGAGTGATCGGCAAGGGTGACCGCGAGCGCCAGGTGCCCGTCGGCGAGGTCGCGATCGCGTGGCTCAGGCGCTATGTCGCCGAGGTCAGGCCGGGCTGGCTCAACCGCTTCAAGGGCGATGGCCGGCACGGAGGTCCACTTTTCCTTTCGGTTCGGGGCGAGCGGCTGGACAGGCGTCGCGCCTGGGAGATGCTCGTAGCGGCGGCTCGAGCGGCCGGCCTGAAAGACGGCATCAGCCCCCACACTCTGCGGCACTCTTTCGCCACGCACCTGCTCGAGGGCGGGGCCGACCTGCGCATCGTTCAGGAGTTGCTGGGACATGCGAGCATCAACACGACACAGTTGTACACGCATCTGACTGGCGAACGGATCAAAGACGTATATGCTCGTGCCCATCCACGGGCTTGATGGAGAAGAAATGCCCGCCGATGGACGGGCGCGGAAGGAGATGAGGATGAGCTACGCACAATCCATGCTCGCAAAGGACGAGAAGATCATCTACATGGGCCGCCAGCACTGGCTGGCGCCGCTGGCCGACAGCCTCAAGGCGATCGTCCTCGTCCTGGTGGCGGTGCTTCTGTTCGTGGTCGAGTTGCATTTCAGCTGGACGGGTGTGCTGCTGATCGTCCCGGCCGTGGTGCTGCTGGCAGGCGTGATCTGGATCGGCATCATCTTCTTCACCTGGCGCTCCGAGCAGTACGTCATCACCAATCGACGGGTCCTCAAGGTTGAGGGCCTTCTCGACAAGAAGAGCGGCGACAGCTCGCTCGACAAGATCAACGACGCCGTCCTCTCGCAGGGCATCTGGGCGCGGATCTTCCACTACGGCAATCTCGAGATCCTGACGGCGAATGAGGAAGCGATCGACAGGTACGTGATGCTGGCCAACGCCGTCGACTTCAAGAAGGCGATGCTCAACGCCAAGAACAACCTCGAAGATGGGTATCGCGGTGGCGCCGCCACACCGGCTGCTCCAGCCAAGGCGTCGGCCTCTGATGACGCGACGACCACGCTGGCCAAGCTGGCAGATCTGCGCGACAAGGGCGCGATCACCCCGGCCGAGTACGAGGCGAAGAAGGCCGAGATCCTCGGCCGCATCTAGTCCAGTCGCCCCGGTGGGCGTCACGAAGGCCGTGACGCCCCCTCAGGGGTAGCCGAAAGGATCGAGGCCGCAGTTGACTTCGCTTGATTTGGCCCGCGCGGTCATCTTCGTAGGCATGTTCTTGCTCATAAGCGGGCCGGTTCACGAGTGTGCGCACGCCTTCGTGGCCTGGAAGCTGGGGGACGGCACGGCCAAGCTGTTCGGGCGCGTCTCCCTCGATCCCGTCAGGCACTTCGACCCGGTCGGCGGGGGGCTGCTCGCGTTCAGCGTCATCATCGGCGCGCTGGTCCACTCTCCATACGGTTTCGGATGGGCCAAACCCACACCGGTGAACCCTTACAACCTGCGAGGCCGCTACGCCGACTCGATGGTTGCGGCCGCAGGCCCGCTGTCCAATCTGGCCCTCGCCGCGGTCTTCGCGATCGGCTTCCGGATCCTGTGGGCTGATGGGGCAGTCCCGACGAACACGTCGCCGCTCAACATGCTGGAGCTGGTGTTCTCTACGGGGATCCTGCTGAACGTCATCCTGATGGTCTTCAACTTCATCCCGATCTCACCACTCGACGGCTCGCACGTGCTCTTCGACCTCCTCGATCCTCGGACCTCCCAGGATGTGCGCAACTTCATGAGCCAGTACGGGCTCATGCTCCTCGTGGTGGTGATCCTGTTCGGGGGAACCGTCATATACCAGGTGGTTGCCCCAATAGCCAACTTCCTCGCCGGCGTCCCGCTCTGGGGCTGACCTTGGCTCGAGGCTGGTGGTCGGCGAAGATTCATCGAACGTGGTCGTATTTCCACGCCTCGGTCGGCGTCGCCGAACGCGCTGATCTGAATGGCTGGCTGACGCCGGCACAGCTGGCGCTGTTCGACGCGATGCCGGCCGCGGACCGCCGGCACGGCCTCGACGTCGCGGCCGATCTGCGGCGGGCTGCGGCCGGCGACAAGGCCCTGCTCCTTGCGGGCCTCCTCCACGACTGCGGCAAGGGTCCGCACGTGCGGTTGTCGCACCGGGTAGCCTGGTCGCTGGGAGGGCGCTACGGGTCCTGGATCTGGCGCCTGACCGGCCACCTGCCCACATTCGAGGCAGGCCTGGCAACATTGCGTGACCATGCGAGTCGTTCGGCGGAGCTTGCGTCGGGGGCCGGCTGCCCCGCTCGAACAATCGAATTGATACGAAATCAGGAGAGTCCAACGGACGACGCCGGACGGCTACTGCTCGCTGCCGACGAGGCCAACTGATGACAGCCACGGGCGGCACCGGCGCCGGAGGAAACCCCCGCGGTCGGATCGGCGTCCTGCCCAGTCCGGGCGCGACGCCCGAAGTGGCGTTCGATCCCGGACTCTCCGAGAGCGTCACCCACGTCCGGCTCGAGGACTTCGACGGCCCGCTGGCGCTGCTCCTGGCCGTCATCGAAGCGCGTCAGCTCGACGTCCTGACCGTGCCCCTCGGCGCACTCGCCGAAGCGTATCTGGATGCGCTGGCCACGCTCGAGGGCGATCGGCTGGGCAACGTCTCGGCATTCGTGGCCGTGGCCTCGCAGCTGATCCTGATAAAGAGCCGAGCGATCCTGCCGCGGCCGCCCAAGACCGCGGCCATACCGCTCGACGACGAGCCGGATCCGGAGGCTGAGCTGCGAGCCAGGCTCCTGGAGTACAAGCGCTTCCGCGATGCCGGCGCGGCGCTGGGCGAGCGCTTCGACGTTCACCGGCTCTTCCGACGGGACGCCGAGGTGGCGGCCAGCGCGGGTCGGGCCGGGGCGAGGCCGCCGGAACGTCCACCGCTGCCGGCGAGCGTGCTCAGCCGGGCGCTGGCGCGACTTGCGACGGTCGTCCCTGTGACTCCCGTTCCGGCCGAGGTCGTGGTCAGAACGATTACCCTGGCCGAGCGCACGGCCGTCATCCGGGCGGCGCTGCGGAGCGCGGATTGCATCGTGCTGCAGGAGTTGCTCGGCGGCGTGCACGATCGAGTCGTCGTCGCCGTCACCTTCCTGGCGATGCTCGAGCTGTCCAAGCGGCGTGAGATCACGCTCGAACAGGCCGAGCCATGGGGCCCTATCGTTGCCCGGCGGGTGGCACAGACCGGAGAAAGCGAGACCGAGATAGACGAGACCCTGGAGTCGTTCGCGTGAGCCCCGAATTCCAAGGCGGCGCCTTGCCGGAGGACGGACTCGGATCGGCCGGTGGTCCGGCCGTCGATGCCGGGCCCGGCGAGCTGACCGAGACGCAGCTGGAGGCATTGCTGTTCGTTGCCGAGCGCCCGCTGACGCGGGCCGAGATCGCGGGGCTGGCGGGCGTCGATCGAGAGACCGTCGATGGCCGGATCGGCGACCTGCAGGTCAGCCTGGCCGAACGCGGCATCAGGCTGGTCGAATCGGGCGAACGCGTGGAGATGGCCACCTCGCCGGAGGCGGGGCGCCTCATCGCCCGCTACGTTGGCGCGGACGCGCCGCGGCTGTCCATGCCCTCGCTGGAGACGCTGGCCATCGTGGCCTACCGCCAGCCCTGCACCCGGGCCACGATCGAGCGGATAAGAGGCGTGGATTCTGACTACACCCTGCGAACGCTGATGCATCGGCGCCTGGTGGTGGAACTTGGACGCTCTGAGGCGCCCGGCCGGCCGATCCTCTTCGGCACGGGCTTCGACTTCCTGGAGCGGTTCGGGCTGACCAGCCTCGACGGGCTGCCGGTGCTGGAGGCCCCGGTCGCGGAACGGCTCTTCACCGCGCCCGACGAGGCCGGGCCGGAGAGCGAGTGACCCGCCAGCGCATTCAGAAGGTCATCGCCGAAGCCGGCATCGCCTCGCGCCGCGGCGGGGACGACCTGGTCCGGGCCGGGCGAGTGACCGTAGACGGGCGTCCGGCGATCCTGGGCGAGCAGGTCGATCCGGAGATGCAGCGGGTCGAAGTGGACGGCAACGTCCTCCCGGCCGCCGGCGGGCCGCGGTCGTACTGGGCCCTGAACAAGCCCGCCGGCGTCGTATCCACGGTGCGCGACCGCCACGCCGGACGGACGGTGATGGAGTTCCTGCCGCCCGACGCGCTTCGAGCCCGCCTGTATCCCGTCGGGCGGCTGGACGAGGACTCGGAGGGTTTGCTGCTCTTCACCGACGACGGGGCCTGGGCCGACCTGTTGCTCCACCCGCGCTACGGCGTCGAGCGCGAGTACATGGTGGGCCTCGACCGCTCGGTCATGAAGGCGCAGAAGATGGCGCTTCGAACCGGCATCGAGCTGGAGGAAGGCCTCGCCCGTGTCGACCACCTCGACGACCTCACTCCGGCGCAGGTGCGGAACCTCTTGCTGCTTCTGGAGCCGCCCTATCCCGAGCTGCGTTGGTATCGAGTCGTTCTGGCGCAGGGCTGGAAGCGGCAGATTCGCCGGATGTTCGATGCCGTCGGGATGCCGGTCCGGCGCCTCGTCCGCGTCCGGGTCGGGACCCTCAAGCTGACCGACCTGCGAGCCGGCGAGGCCCGCCGGCTGACCCGCCCCGAGGTTTCGCTGCTGGCTTCCTGCGCGCGGGCACAGACGACGACGCGACCGCCGAAGCGCGGGGTATCCTCCGAGCCGTGACCATCGACTCCGCGCCAACACCGCCGACCGGGGCCCCGCGCGGGCTCGTGGTCGCCATCGACGGCCCCAGCTCCAGCGGCAAGAGCACCGTCGGTGCAGAGGTCGCCAGGCGGCTGCACTACCGCTTCTGCGACACGGGGCTTCTCTACCGGGCGGTGGCGTGGCTCGCGCTCGCGCGCGGCGTCGCCCCGGCCGACGTCGCCGGTCTGGTGCCGCTCGCCGCCGAGATCACGCTCATCGCCGACTCGCGGGGCCGGCTGCGTCACGTGCAGGCCGGCGCTCGGGACGTAACGGCCGAGGTCGAGCGACCGGAAGTGGATCGAGCCGTGTCCGGCTATGCGAAGGTGCCGCAGCTTCGGGCGGCGCTTGTGCCGCGGCAACGAGCCCTGGCGCGCGAGGGCGGGATCATCATGGCCGGGCGCGACATCGGGACGGTCATCCTGCCGGACGCCGACGTGAAGATCTACCTCAACGCGTCGGCCGAAGAGCGGGCTCGTCGCAGAGCCGAACAGCGGCGGACGATCGACGCGCAGGAGACCGAGCAGATACTCGAGGATCTGCGCCGTCGCGATTCGATCGACTCCAGCCGCGAGACCGCGCCGCTTCGCAGCGCGCCCGACGCGGTCATCATCAGCACCGACGGCAACAGCTTCGAGGAGACGGTAAAGTCCGTCCTCGACGCCATCAGGAAGGTGGAAGGAGCCGGCGGTGGGCGCTAGGAAGCTGCCGTTCTTCCCGTGGTTCAGTGGTGCCGTGCTGCGCCTGATCGCGGCGTGCGTGACGCGAGTGAAGGTCGAGGGCCTGGAGAACATCCCGGAGTCGGGGCCGGTCCTGGTGATCTGCAACCACTGCTCGGGGGCGGACGGGATGTTGTTGATGGCCTACGTGGTGCCGGCCATGGGACGCCGGATGGGCTGGCTCGGTAAGGAAGAAGCGCTCCACTGGCCGGTCCTGGGCTGGGCGATGCGACAGAACGGGATCTTCGGTGTACGGCGTGGGGCCGGCGACCTGGAGGCCTTCAAGATGGCCAAGTCCGTTCTCGACAACGGAGGCGTGCTGGCCATCTTCCCGGAGGGCACGCGATCGCGGACCGGCGCCCTGCAGGAGGTCAAGGAAGGAGCCACGGTCCTGGCAGTCAGAAGCGGCGCTCCGATCCTGCCGATCGCCGTCATCGGAACGCATCGCTTCTGGCCGAAGGGCAAGCCCGTGTTTCGCCCCGGCCGGCGCATGACCGTCAGAGTCGGGGAGACCTTCACCATCTCGATGCCCAAGGGCGCCGACCGCCACGAGTCGCTCCGTCTCGCCACGTCCGAAATGATGGGCCACGTCGCGGAGTTGCTCCCGCCGGAGCAGCGCGGTGCCTACGCCGAGACGTTCGGGGCCGAAACCGCCTCATGAGCCACCCGCGTGGGATACTTAAGCGCAATGGGTAACGTTCGAGAAGTCAGGATCGCACATAGGACCGGGTTCTGTTACGGCGTGCGCGAGGCAATCGACAAGGCCAAGGAAGCCGCGGCCGCCGGGAAGCGAACGCATACCCTCGGGCAGGTCGTCCACAACGAGGGTGTGATTGCCCAGCTCCAGGCCCAGGGCATCGAGACGGTCGACACGCTCGACCAGGTCACCGAGGGGACGGCCGTCGTCATTCGAGCCCACGGTGTCCGCCCGGACGTCCTGGCTCGGGCCGAGACGCGCGGCCTCGACGTGATCGACGGCACCTGCACCTGGGTGATCCAGGAGCAGCGCGAGATCACGCGCCTGGTCGAGGGCGGCTACTCGATCGTTCTTCTGGGGACACCGCGCCACCCGGAGGTGGTGGGCCTTCTGGGGTTTGCGCCCGACGCTCTGGTCGTCGACGAGGAGGATGACTGGGAGCAGATCCCGCGCCGCAAGAAGATGGCTCTGCTGAGTCAGAGCACCCAGCCGCCCTGGAAGTTCGAGAAGCTGGCCGCGTTCATGGTGGGTCGCTGCCACGAGCTCAAGATCGTCAACACCGTCTGCCCGGTCACCATCCGGCGCCAGGAGGACACGATCGAAGCGGCGCGCGGCGTCGACCTGATGGTCGTCGTCGGCGGCCGGTCGAGCGCCAACACCAAGGAGCTGACCCGGCTGTGCGGCATCGTCGGCACGCGCGCCATCCAGATCGAGTCCGAGGAGGACCTGGTCGACGCGGCGGTATTCGGGCAGGCTGAGGTCATAGGCGTGACCGGCGGCACCTCCACGCCGATCGAGGACCTGCGCTGCGTGGCCGAGCGAATCCTCCATCTGGCGGGCACGACGGAAGCTGCCGCCCGGGCCGGAGAGCTGGCCACGGCCGCCCTCTCGGCTGCCGCCACGCCGGCCGGCCGGACGACGTCGCTGCCGGGGATCGCGGTTCGGTAGAGGTCTTCTCGTAGCGGGCGGCGCCACCAGGTCGTGACTCGAGGCCCGTCCGGGCACGGCCCGGGGCCTCGCCGTCGCGATCGGCCATACTTGACCTGTGATGCAATCACGCGTGATCCCACTGCCAATCGTCGCCATCGTCGGACGCCCCAACGTCGGCAAGAGCACCCTGTTCAACCGGATCGTCGGTCGCCGCACGGCAATCGTCGAGGATCGAGCGCGGACTACCCGCGACCGGATCTACGGCGAGGCCGACTGGAACGGTCGCCGCTTCATCGTCGTCGACACCGGCGGCCTGGAGATCCACCCCGGCGACCCGATCGAAGAGAAGGTCCAGGAGCAGGCCCGGCTGGCCATCGGCGAGGCCGACCTGATCGTCCTGGTGGTCGACTCGATCACCGGCCTGACGCCGGCGGACCTCGAGGCCGCCGATCTGCTGCGCACGGCGAAGGCGCCCGTCCTGGTCGCGGCCAACAAGTCGGACAACGACAAGCGCGAGCTCGAGGCGGCCGAGTTCTACCAACTCGGCTGGGAGGAAACGTACGCCATCAGTGCCGCTCACGGTCGCGGCGTGGCCGACCTGCTCGACGCGATCGTGTGGGCTCTGCCGCCGGAGAGCGAGCAGGAGATCGCCCGCAAACGCCGAGCGGCCGAGGCCGACGAATGGGCCAAAGACATGGCCGCGGGCCGGCTGTCGCAAATTCTCGACGGCGACGATGCGGCAGTCGAGCTGGCCGCCGAGGGCGGCTCGGACCTCCCGATCGAGTTCGACGACGAGGACGAGTCGGTTTCGATCGCCCTGGTCGGGCGGCCGAACGTCGGCAAGTCGAGCCTCCTGAACGCGCTGCTGGGCGAGGATCGGGCGATCGTCAGCGACATCCCCGGCACCACCCGCGACGCCATCGACACCCACCTCACCTGGGGCCGAAGCGAGGTCGTGATCATCGACACGGCCGGGATCCGGAGGCCGGGCAAGGTCGCCGGCGGCCAGGCCGCCGAGCGCTATTCGACGCTGCGAGCGCTCAAGGCCGTAGAGCGCGCCGACGTCGCCGTTCTAGTCATCGATGCATTCGAAGGGCTGACCTCGCAGGACGCCCACGTCGCCGGGTTCGTATCCGAAGAGGGCCGCGGTCTCGTCATAGCCCTCAACAAGTGGGACATCGTGGCCGAGAAGACGGGCCGCACCTTCGACGAGTACGTAGACGCGATGCGGCGCGAAGTGCCGTTCCTGGACTTCGCTCCGTTCGTCTCGATCAGCGCCAAGACCGGCCAGCGCGTCAGCCGCGTGCTGGAGCTGGCCGTCGACGTCTGGGGCGAGCGCCGCAAGCGCATCCCCACCCCGGAGCTGAACCGCGTCATCCGCTCCGCGGGGCTGCGCCAGGCGCCGCCGACCGGGAAGCTCGGGCCGCCCAAGATCTTCTACGCCACCCAGGTTGCCGTGGCGCCTCCGACATTCATCTTCTTCGCCCGCCACGCTTCGCAGATCCACTTCAGCTACAAGCGCTTCCTGGAGAACCAGATCCGCTCCGAGTTCGGCTTCGACGGGACGCCGATCCGCCTCTTCTTCCGCGAACGGGCCAGCGGTCGGTCGGCTCAGGGCGAGGAGCGGGGGAGGGCCCGCAGCGGCACCTCGCGGCCGCGCGCCGGATCGTCCGGCGCGGTCGGCAAGTCCGGGCGTCCGGCCACCGGCCAGGCCGCGGTGAAGGGCTCGGTCCGCAAGGGCACCAGCGGCTCGAAGCGCAGCACGAGCGGCCAGCGGAAGCCTCGCACCGGCTGAGGCCGGCCCCCGGGCCCGCGTCGGTGGCCGTGAGCGGATGCGCGTCTGGTATCCTGTCGGTCGTCGGGGCGTGGCGCAGCCTGGTAGCGCACCTGAATGGGGTTCAGGAGGCCGAGCGTTCGAATCGCTCCGCCCCGACCATCTTCTGACTTCGATGCGGCCCTCGGGGGCGACTCCGGGGGCTTTCGATTGAGTCCGAACCTTCGGCGACGCTCGAAGGTCCTGTAAACGGAGGCTCCTCCACGGCCGCGACAGTCGCCGCCTGCGCCGCGAGGCAGCGGTATCCTCGACCCAGAAGGGGCACTCAGCGTGACCGAATTCCAGATGTGCCTGGTGGCTGGGGCGGCGATCGACATCGCTCTAGTCGTGTTGCCGGTATGCATGTGGCTCTGGCGCGGGCGCGACCCCCACTTCACGGATGACGACTCCGTCTTGATGCCGTCGCCCCCGCCCGACTTCACGCCGGCCCTCGCGTCGGTTGTCATGCATGGAAGCGCCACGCGGACGACAGTCTCGGCCGGACTGATGGATCTGGCCAGCCACGAACTGATCGCCTTTCGTCCTGAGCCGGCCGCGGTCGGTCATCGTGCGGGGCTGGATCTGACGCCTCATCAGCCGCGGAAGCTCGACCTCCCCGCGCCCGAGGCGACGCTCTACACGTCGATCCGTTCCGTCATGGGGAAGCCGGGGCATCTCGATTCGATACTCCTGGGAAGCCTGAGCCACGCCTTCGGCGAGTTCACCGCGGCGCTCGACGAGGTGGCCGTCCAGCGCGGTTGGCTCCATGCTCGGCCGGGTCGGTTGATCCACAGGTGGCGAATCCTGGCCGGGCTGGAGGTATGCGTCGGTCTGATCCTGGCGGGCTGGATCTCCAGGTCGCCCGCGGTTTCGTCCGACATCGAGGCCATCGGGGTCGCAGCGCTCGGCCTGGGGACCGTGTTCGCCGGCGCGGCCACCTTCGTCGTGTCGGGCTGGATGCCGGCCAGAACCGAGGACGGCGCCATGCTGGCGGCGATGCTAGACGCCTATCGCCGGACGCTTGAAGCGACGATCGCCCAGGCAAAGACGCTGGAGCAAGTGGTGGTCATGAGGCCGTTGCCGTGGGTCGGCACCCCGGCCGAGGAGATCGCCTGGTCGGTGGCCTTCGGCCTGGACCGGCAGATCGACGGCCTGCTGACGCAGTCGCTCGAGGTCTCGGAATCGGGCGGCTGGCCGACTGGTGTCCGAGACTGGTTCTCGGTCATCTAGCCCTTGGACTGGAGGTCGAGGCCGGTCCCATATTCGGGGCGCGTCGCGGCTGGCATAATCGCGACATGACAAACCATTGCCCGCGTTGTGGGACGCCGCGCCTGGGCGACTATCCGATCTGCCAGGGATGCGGGCTCGACTACCGACTCCTGGTTGCCCCGGCCATGCCCCCGCAGCAGCCGTTCTACGGTGCGGCAATGCCCCCGGGCTATGGGCAACCGCCCC